>CAZXRG010000280.1:0-3808 GCA_964642935.1 uncultured Rhodobacterales bacterium
CAATCGTGCCGATGTTGACATGCGGCTTATTACGCTCAAACTTTTCCTTAGCCATTCTATATTCCCTTCGTGTTTGGGCGGCAGGCTACCTGCCTGCGGATCACGCGTATTTGGTTTGAATTTCGTCAGAGATATTCTGCGGTACGGCCTCATAGTGGTCGAACTGCATCGTAAAGTTGGCACGGCCCTGAGACATGGACCGCAATGTGTCGATGTAACCGAACATATTCGCCAGAGGCACATTGGAGTCGATCGCAATCGCATTACCACGTGTTTCCTGACCCTGAACCATCCCGCGACGGGAGGTCAGATCACCGATGATACCACCAGTGTATTCGTCAGGCGTGACAACTTCGACCTTCATGATCGGCTCAAGCAGTTTCGCGCCGGCCAGTTTCAGACCTTCACGCATGCCGCCACGGGCCGCAATTTCAAAGGCAAGAACCGAGGAGTCCACATCGTGGAACTTACCGTCAAGCAGAGCCACTTTGAAGTCGATCACTGGGAAGCCAGCCAAAGGCCCGCTGTCCATAACAGACTGAATGCCTTTTTCGACACCCGGAATGTACTCTTTTGGAACGTTACCACCAACAATCTTGCTCTCGAAGGAATACCCTTCGCCCGGCTCGGTTGGAGAGATGAGAAGTTTCACCTCAGCGTACTGACCAGAACCACCAGACTGTTTCTTGTGTGTGTAAGTATGCTCGATCTCGCGACCGATTGTCTCGCGGTAAGCCACCTGAGGCGCACCCACGTTACACTCAACTTTGAACTCACGACGCATACGGTCAATCAGGATGTCGAGGTGAAGCTCGCCCATGCCCTTCATGATTGTCTGGCCGCTCTCGATGTCGGTGTGAACCTGGAAAGAAGGATCCTCGGCTGCAAGACGCTGAAGGGCGATGCCCATCTTCTCTTGGTCAGCTTTGGTCTTCGGCTCAACAGCTTTCTCGATCACAGGATCAGGGAAAGTCATCGTCTCCAGAACAACCGGCTCTTTCTGATCAGACAGAGTGTCACCTGTTGTGGTGTCTTTCAGACCCGCCAGAGCGATAATGTCGCCTGCAAACGCTTCTTCGATCTCATCGCGCTTGATCGAGTGCATCATCATCATACGACCGATGCGCTCTTTCTTGCCTTTGGTTGTGTTCAGAACCGTGTCGCCCTTGTTCACAGTACCGGAGTAGATCCGTGTGAACGTCAAGGAGCCCACAAACGGGTCGTTCATGATTTTAAACGCAAGGCCGGAGAATGGCATCTCGTCATCCGCACGACGTGCGATGTCACGTGTCTCAGTCTCGTCGCCTGGCGCAAAGCCCATGTAGTCGACAACATCCAAAGGAGATGGAAGGAAGTCGAGAACGGCGTTCAACAGAGGCTGTACGCCTTTGTTTTTAAACGCAGAACCGCCGAGGATTGGAACGAACTTAAGCTCCAGAGTACCTTTGCGGAGAAGCTTGCGCAGTGTTGGAACGTCAGGCTCGTTGCCCTCAAGATATTCCATCATCGCGTCGTCGTCCATTTCGACGGCAGCTTCGATCATCTTGCCGCGCCACTCTTCGCACTGAGCTTTCAACTCATCGCGGATCGGGCGTTTTTCCCAAGTGGCACCGAGGTCTTCACCAACGTAGACCCACTCTTCCATGGTGATCAGATCGCACTGACCTTCAAGCTCTGTCTCAGCACCGATCGGGATCGCAACTGGAACAGGTGTCGCACCTGTGCGGTCCTGGATCATCTCAACACAGTTGAAGAAATCCGCACCAATCTTGTCCATCTTGTTGACGAACACGATGCGTGGAACCTTGTAACGGTCAGCCTGACGCCAAACAGTCTCTGTCTGAGGCTCAACACCCGCGTTGGCATCCAGAACAGTCACCGCACCATCGAGAACCGCCAATGAGCGCTCAACTTCAATGGTGAAGTCAACGTGACCTGGTGTGTCGATGATGTTCAAACGGTGCTTAGGGCCCTCAGCGGTCTTACCGTCCTCTGTGCGCTCCCAGAATGTGGTTGTCGCAGCGGAGGTAATCGTGATTCCACGCTCCTGCTCCTGCTCCATCCAGTCCATGGTGGCCGCGCCATCGTGAACTTCACCAATGTTATGCTCTTTACCCGTATAATACAGGATACGCTCGGAACAGGTGGTTTTACCTGCATCAATATGCGCAATGATCCCGAAGTTACGGTACAGCTCTAGTGGATAGTCGCGTGCCATCTGGGTGGTCCTCTAACTCAATTTACCAGCGATAATGGCTGAACGCTTTGTTCGCGTCGGCCATTTTGTGGGTGTCTTCGCGCTTCTTCACAGCAGTGCCGCGTGATGCAACCGCATCCATCAGCTCACCGGCGAGGCGTTCTTTCATGGTGTTTTCGTTGCGCGCACGAGCCGCTTTGATCAACCAACGAATGGCCAATGCTTCGCGACGCTCGGGACGAACCTCAACAGGCACCTGATATGTGGCACCACCAACCCGACGGGAGCGAACCTCAACGGATGGCTTGATGTTGTCGAGTGCCTCGTGGAACACCTCAACAGGGGCGCGCTTGAGCTTCTCTTCAACCTGATCAAAGGCACCGTAAACAATGCTCTCTGCAGCGGACTTCTTGCCGTCCAGCATCAGGTTGTTCATGAACTTTGACAAAACCCGATCGCCAAACTTGGCGTCGGGTAGAATTTCGCGCTTCTCAGCTGCGTGACGTCTCGACATCTCTTATATCCCTTACTTAGGCCGCTTGGCGCCATATTTGGAGCGACGCTGCTTCCGGTCTTTAACACCTTGCGTATCAAGCACACCGCGAAGGATGTGATAGCGAACGCCGGGAAGATCTTTCACACGACCACCACGGATCAGCACAACTGAGTGCTCCTGAAGGTTGTGGCTCTCACCGGGGATGTAGGAGATAACCTCGAACCCGTTGGTGAGACGAACCTTAGCCACCTTCCGCATCGCGGAGTTCGGCTTCTTTGGTGTCGTTGTATAAACGCGGGTACATACACCACGTTTTTGCGGACAGCCCTCCATGTGGAGTGACTTGGAGCGTTTGACTTTTGGCTGCCGCGGTTTGCGGATCAGCTGTTGGATCGTTGGCATTCGAGCACTTTCCTCGTCTTACCTTGGTGCACCCCAGTGGCGTACCCGTTTCATTTACGCACCCGAAGGCGACTTCTTTATTCAACGCGCGAACCTTGCGCTATACTCACAGCTTTAGCTCCCCGCGCGTTCACGAAAAGCAAAACACCCCGACAGACTGACTTTAAGTCCATCGCGGTTTTTCCAGAGGATCGGAGAGCAAGTCCCGGATCATGAGCGCCTGATTCTGGCAATATCGGTGTTCAGAAGAATCTCTCTCCTGAGCGGGCGGAACCTAGGCCCAACCCCAACAAGTGTCAACAGCCCCTTGAGAAGAAAAAATCCAGCGTCTCAAAAGGCTGATTTAGCACCTGTTCTCTATGCCATTTTGAGATCAGACGAAAGGGCTGGATTTGCCAAATTTCGGGGGTTTGTGACTTTGATCACTTCTTTAAAGGCGGGCGCGGTTTAAGCCCGAGGCAGACAGGTGAAAGGATCAGATTTATGAAACAGATATTGGCCGTTTTACTCGCCGCCTCTTTGGCGCCAAATCTTGCAAGCGCGGGCGATTTGAAGAACGCCTGTATGAGCAAAGGGCAAACCGCAGAGCATTGTGGCTGCTACGAGCGCGAAGCCATGGCCGTCGCCAGCCCACCGGTGATCGAATATATGACCATACAACTGCGCACAGGCCAGCCCCCGATCAACCTGATGCTCAGCTCAGGCATGGATGT
>CAZXRG010000281.1:0-3740 GCA_964642935.1 uncultured Rhodobacterales bacterium
TAGATCATCGTCATGCCGCCATTCACATGGAGCGTCTGACCCGTAACATAGGCTCCTGTATCGCCAGCCAGATAGGCCACAGCCGCAGCAATATCCTCAGGCGCACCCATGCGACCGGCTGGAATTTTACCAAGAATACCCGCCTGTTGATCCTCATTCAAAGCATCCGTCATCGGCGTTGCAATAAAACCAGGCGCCACGCAATTGGCGGTAATCCCGCGCGATGCCACCTCATAAGCCATGGACTTGGTCATCCCGATCATCCCCGCCTTGGAGGCCGAATAATTCACCTGACCGGGGTTACCCGTCACACCCACAATCGAGGTGATATTGATAATCCGACCCCAACGGGCCTTCATCATCGGACGCATGACCGAACGGCATAAATGCATTGTAGACGTAAGGTTTACGGCAATAACTTGATCCCATTCCTCGTCCGACATGCGCATGAAAATATTGTCTTTGGTGATGCCGGCATTGTTCACCAGAACATCAAGCGAGCCCATGGCTTCAATCGCCTGTTTCGCCAGCCCGTCCACAGCCTCCAGATCGCTGAGGTTACACGGCAGCACATGCGCACGCTCCCCCAACTCCTTGGCCAGAGCCTCCAAAGGCTCCACCCGGGTTCCCGACAGACCCACTGTCGCACCCATCCCGTGAAGGGCTTTGGCAATCGCGCCGCCAATTCCACCAGAGGCACCTGTTACCAACGCCGCTTTTCCGTTCAAACTCATAGCCTTATCCCTCAAATTATCCGTTTCTTAAGCCGGTATTCATCACGATAGATTGCGATCAGCCGATCTCCACAGCCTTAACCCCATCAGGATCGCCCACAGCCTTACAAGCGATCTCCCGATCAATGCGCCGGATCATGCCCGAGAGCGCCTTTCCAGCACCAATCTCATAGGCTTCCGTCACGCCTTGGGAGGACATCCACATAACACTTTCCCGCCAGCGCACCGATCCGGTGACCTGCTCCACAAGAACGTCCTTGATCACCTTGGGATCACTCTCGGCCTCAGCCCGCACATTCACCACAACGGGCACTACGGGCGCAGAAATTTCAACCGTATCAAGCGCTTGCGCCATCCGCTGGGCCGCAGGCTCCATCAATGCGCAATGGAAAGGTGCGGACACAGGCAGCAACATCGCCCGTTTGGCCCCCTCGCGCTTGGCAATCTCCACCGCCCGCTCAACAGCCTCCTTATGGCCCGACACAACAACCTGTCCGGGATCATTATCATTGGCCGCCTGACAAATTTGACCTTGAGCCGCCTCTTCAGCCACGCCCTGAACGGCTGCAAAATCAAGCCCCAACAAAGCCGCCATTGCACCGACCCCCACAGGCACCGCCTCTTGCATGGCCGTCCCGCGAATGCGCAAAAGGCGCGCCGTATCACTCAGCGAGATCGCACCGGCCGCACAAAGGGCCGAATATTCTCCCAAGGAATGCCCGGCCACATAATCCGCCGCACTTACCTCGATACCTTCCGCCTTCAAAGCTGCCATGGCCGCCATAGAGGTCGCCATCAAAGCAGGCTGGGCATTGGCCGTCAGGGTCAGGGTCTCGATATCGCCGTCCCAGATTAAACCGCTCAGGTTCTCACCTAAAGCCGCATCCACCTCATCAAAAACGGCCCGAGAGGCCGGATAGGCTTCAGCCAAAGCCTGCCCCATCCCGATAGATTGCGCCCCTTGTCCGGGAAAAATAAATGCGCGTCCCATACCCACTGCTTCCTCGTTGTTTCTTGTTGTCTCTGATCTAACTTGAGGGCTTGCCAGAGGCAAGACCAGCAAGGCATGCCCACCAAACAGTTATCCCATTTGCATACTGTCTTTGATGCCCAAAACTCAACCTGCGCCTCTACTATCTTTGCGGCGTCATTTTCCTCAGTACGATGATCGCCATATCAATCGCGCCTCAGGTTAAAAAACCCAACAGCCCGCTCATAGCAGCCGTTGTGACCATTGATAAAAATGCTCTTCACACCCGCCAGAAGCCCCAAAAGAGCCGCACTTTGACGACTTCGGGCAGCGTGGCACATGATTAACGAGCCGTTTACCTAGAACCGAATAAAACATAGCATTTTCCGTAAGTTAAGGATACATTCTAAACAACATTTACGTATGCCATTTTACGGAATGTCGCGGTCAGACCTCTGATCGCAGCTTACAAACACAACAAGACTAAAAAGTACCTCCAAGACCGCAAAAGACCAACAGTTCCGGCAGTATGCCCCCAACCTTACACACCGGCCAAACCTGACCCTCCTTGCGACCTCGCAATGGAGGGTTATTTTTTGCCACCTATAGCGGCGAAAATAGCTTGTATTTTGCACTCTCAAGCGTATAAGCCGCCAAGCTGTTCAGAAATACTTTGAACGCGCAGCCTCTCGTATGCAGACCTGAACAGTGAACCTCTGCATTTTGAAGCGCGCCAGATATAGGTGAAAACCATGGCTCTATACGAGCATGTTCTCATTGCGCGGCAGGATCTGTCCACCACGCAAGCCGAAGGACTGATCGAGCATTTCGGTCAAATTCTTACAGACAACGAAGGCAAAGTTATCGACACCGAATACTGGGGTCTGAAAACTATGGCTTACAAGATCAACAAAAACCGCAAAGGCCACTATGCGTTCTTCCGCACAGATGCGCCCTCTCCTGCGGTTCAGGAAATGGAACGCCTTGCACGTCTGCATGAAGATGTGATGCGCGTTATGACCATCAAGGTTGAAGAGCACGATGAAGGCCCATCCGTTGTGATGCAGGCCAAATCATCCCGCGACGAGCGTGATCGCTCCCGTGGCCGTCCGCCGCGCCGTGACGATGATGATCGTGGTTCCCGCGAAGATCGTCCGCGTCGTGATGACGCCCCAGCCGCACCAGCATCGGAGTAAGACCTATGGGTAGACAACCATTTTTCCGTCGTCGTAAATCTTGCCCCTTCTCTGGCGAAGGCGCTCCAAAGATCGACTATAAAGACACAAAGCTCTTGCAGCGTTACGTGTCCGAGCGTGGCAAAATCGTGCCATCCCGTATCACCGCCGTATCGGCTAAGAAGCAGCGTGAACTGGCCCGTGCAATCAAACGCGCCCGTTTCCTCGCCCTTCTGCCTTACACCGCGAAATAAGGAGAAAAACCATGGAAGTTATTCTTCTTGAGCGCGTGGCAAAGCTCGGTCAGATGGGCGAAGTCGTAAACGTCAAAAACGGATTTGCACGCAACTTTCTGATCCCACAGGGCAAAGCCCTTCGCTCGTCCAAAGAGAGCCTCGCGGTTTTCGAGGCACAGCGGGCTCAGCTTGAAGCACGCAACCTTGAGACCAAAGGCGAAGCCGAGAAATTGGCAGAGAAGCTCGACGGTCAGCAGTTTGTCATCATCCGCTCTGCGTCTGACGCAGGCTCGCTCTACGGTTCTGTCACAACACGTGACGCCGCTGAAGCGGCGACGGCCGAAGGGTTCTCGGTGGACAAAAAGCAGGTCACATTGAACGCGCCGATCAAAGAACTTGGTCTGCACGGTCTTGAAGTGATCCTTCACCCGGAAGTCTCCGCGACCATCACGGTCAACGTGGCACGCTCCGCGGAAGAAGCCGAGCTGCAAGCCTCCGGTAAAACCATCCAGGAGCTGGCAGCCGAGGCTGACGCCGAAGCCGACTTCGATATTGCCGAGTTGTTCGACGATATGGGTGCAGCGGCTACTGATGAGCTGGGCGACGACGATGCCTCTCCGGTTGA
>CAZXRG010000282.1:0-3727 GCA_964642935.1 uncultured Rhodobacterales bacterium
GCTTTGATCAGGCCGAGGCTTTCCAGCTTCAAAATGACCTGATGGGCGCAATTGTCCACATCCACATTCTCGGTCTCAACCACAAGTTCCGCATGTGTCGGTGTCTCGTATGGATCGGAGATACCTGTGAACTCTTTGATCTTGCCTTCGCGTGCGAGCTTATAAAGACCCTTACGATCGCGACGCTCACATTCTTCAATGGACGTGGCCACATGGACCTCGATGAAGGAGCCGTAAGCTTCGATATCTTCGCGTACCGCGCGACGCGTGGCCGTGTAAGGCGCGATTGGCGCACAGATGGCGATGCCACCGTTTTTGGTGATCTCAGAGGCCACATAACCGATGCGACGGATGTTAAGATCGCGGTGCTCTTTAGAGAAGCCGAGCTCGGAGGACAGGTTTTTGCGGACCAGATCACCATCCAGAAGCGTCACAGGGCGTCCGCCCATTTCCATCAGCTTGACCATCAAAGCGTTAGCAATGGTGGATTTGCCCGATCCGGAGAAGCCGGTGAAGAAGACTGTGAAGCCTTGCTTGGAGCGCTCTGGGCGCGTGCGGCGCAGCTCTTCCACAACAGTCGGGAAGGAGAACCAATCAGGGATCTCAAGGCCTTCAGCCAAACGGCGTCTAAGCTCTGTGCCGGAGATGTTCAGGATCGTCACATCATCCTTATCGGCAATCTCGTCCGCAGGCTCGTACTGGGCGCGGTCCTGCACATAAACCATGTGCTTAAAGTCGACCATTTCGATGCCCATTTCTTCCTGATGCTCGCGGAACAGATCCTGAGCATCATAAGCACCGTAAAAATCTTCACCTTGGGAATTGGAACCCGGACCCGCATGATCGCGACCCACAATAAAGTGGGTACAGCCGTGGTTTTTGCGGATCAGACCGTGCCAAACCGCCTCACGAGGACCGGCCATACGCATGGCAAGGTTCAACAGGCTCATGGATGTGGTGGAGGCCGGATACTGGTCCAGCACCGCCTCATAACAACGCACGCGGGTGAAGTGATCAATGTCGCCGGGCTTTGTGAGGCCCACAACCGGGTGGATCAGCAAGTTGGCTTGCGCCTCTTTGGCCGCACGGAAGGTCAGTTCCTGATGGGCACGGTGGAGCGGGTTACGGGTCTGGAAGGCCACAACCTTGCGCCAGCCCATTTTGCGGAAATAAGCGCGCAGCTCGTTTGGCGTGTCGCGGCTTCCGCGGAAATCATAGTGCACCGGCTGCTGGATACCCGTGATCGGACCGCCCAGATAAACCGGACCGGCGATGTTATGAAGATAGTTCACAGCAGGGTGGGCCAGATCATCGGCCCCGAATACTTTTTCAGCCTCAAGCGCTTTGTTGGGCGTGTATTTGTCACCAATGGACAGGATCGCAAGGATCACACCTTCCTGATCACGCAGGGCAATGTCCTGACCGGGCTCTACACTATCAGCGAAGTCTTGGGACACATCCAAAGTGATCGGCATGGGCCAGAGCGCGCCGTCTGCCAGACGCATGTCTTTAACAACACCGTTATAGTCAGCCTCTTCCAGGAAACCCTTCAAAGGATTGAAGCCGCCATTCATCAGCAACTCAAGATCGCAAATCTGGCGTGGGGTCAGATCCCAGCTTGGCAACTCAGCCGCTTCCATCTTCAGCTTCTCAGCGCTGTCAAACGAGACAAACAGTTCGGGAATAGGAGCAAGGTTATTCAATGTCATAGTACAATACTCATTTTGCAGTGATTTAAGAATTGGATTTTGACCCCGCCAAGACCCGTGCCGCGATGTGCCCTTTTGAGCCGTTCGGTTCAACTCCTATTGAAGTGATTTCGCCAAATTGTGGCATTTGGGCGCATATATACAGGTAAGCGGTGAACACCTAAAATATGTTGAATTTATAGACCGATTTTAAAGCCAAACCGCTTTGTTTTCTCGTAATCGCCGTGAATTCCGCTTGGCCTAAATGTGGTTTTATTTTAAAATAGAATTATATTTCTGGTAATTATAACTAGTCCGAAAGTGCTCTTCAGATGAGTGTGCCCTCAACTCGACCTGCCCCCAAGCAGCTTTGGCCCGTTGGAATCGGCTGGTTGTTCTTATGTCTGGCGGTCCTCTTTCAAATTTTGTGCCTGACGCGCTCTTTGGATTTTCTGATCGATGTCATTTTTGATCGGGATGATGCGTTTTACTACTTTGTCATCGCCCGCAATATGGTCGAGACGGGCCGCGCCAGTTTTGACGGGGTCCATCTGTCCAACGGGGTGCAGTTCTTATGGCATTACATGCTGGTGGGGCTGGCCTATCTGGTGCCTGAGAAGATCACGTTCTTGCGCAGCGTTCTGGTCATATCTTTGATGTTCAATGTGCTGGCAGGCGTTCTCATATGGGAGTTGGGCCGCCGCTTACGCTCGCTCATGCTCGCAGATATCGCCCTGATCCTATGGGCTGGCATAATGGTCGAGCGTTGGGACACGTTTCAGGGCATGGAGTTTTCACTGCATATCGTGGTGATCCTGGCCGTGCTGCTGGTGCTTTGGGAGATATGGAATGATCCCAAGATCAAACCGCTCCGATTTACCCTTTTGGGCCTTTTATTGACCCTGAATTTCTGGACGCGACTTGATGCGGTGGTCTTCTCCATTGCCATCTGGGCCTTTGCGGTCTTTCTGCTTTGGCACCGTCGCGCACCGGTCCGGCACGGGCTGGCCGGTCTGTTTGGAATGACCGCAATCCCCGCCCTTGGCGCATTGCTCTATATTTGGACCAGCTACGTGATGGCGGAAACCTTGCTGCCCATATCAGGTGGCGTCAAAAGCGATTACGCACGCGCTTACTTTGAAGATGTGGGCACAGGCCGGATGCTGATCGAGCAGGCCGGATGGTGGCTGAAAATTCAAAGCCATATGCTTTTGGCTCTGGTCCCCGATACGATCTATCACTTGAGCATTGTCTTTGGCTTTAATCCGATGTCCGAACTGGCGCATCTGATCCTGCCCCTAACCGCCCTTGGGCTGGTGGCCATTGGCCTGATTGCAGGCTGGCGGGCACTTGGGACAGGCTCGCCTTATGCCCCCATCTTTTTGGGCGGCGTGGCCTTATGGATCATAAGTGCAGCACATGTGGCATTGATGGTTTACGCGCTCAACGACTTCTCCCATGTGACCCGCCATTATTACGGCTGGCTTTTAATCTTCTGGCTCATCTGGGGCGCCGTGCTTTTAAACGCTGTCACAGAAATCCTCCCCCGCCTTGTTCAGGCAGGGATCATCGTGGTGTTTATCAGCGGAGCCCTCTTGTCCTATGGCTCCATAGGTGTGCGGTTCTTGAGTAATTATCAGATCGATGAAGAGAATTACTCGGTGATCATCAAAGAACTGGCCAGTGATCTCAGCTCAGACCTGCCCCAAGATGCAGTCGTCGGCTCATGGAACGCCGGTCGCCTCAGCTATTTTCTGGACCGCCCTGTGATCAATCTGGACGGGTTGGTCAATGACGAAGAGTTTCGCGAGATGCTGCAGGCCAAAACCCCGTTACAGACGTATTTCCAAGAGACCGGCATCACCCATCTGGTGGACCATCAGGGACCCGACCTGACATGGTCCTATAATGAGACGCGCACATACCATAACAAAGGCCACAACGCACAATTCTTCCGCAACGGGATCACATGGGCAGAGGTCGATGTGCTCAAACAGGCAGACGGCATCTATGTGTTGGAGTTAAAGGAGTAGGGGTTA
>CAZXRG010000283.1:0-3727 GCA_964642935.1 uncultured Rhodobacterales bacterium
AGGCCCAAGCCGCTGCCTGCGGGGTTTTGGGTATTCGCCTCAACCCCTTGCTCGAACGGTTTTAAGACACGATCGAGGTCTGTCTCGGAAATTCCGGGGCCGTTGTCCATGATCTTTAGGACCACATGTGGCGCGTCCAATGAGGCTTGGACCCAAACCTTTTGTGCGCAGCGACGGGCGTTTTGGAATAGATTTGTGATTATCCTTTCAAACTCGACCCGGTTGCAGAGAATTTCCAAATTATCGCCCGGCTCAATTCCTTCAACTGCGTCCCAGTCATAGGGTTCAAGAGCGGTCCAAACTTCCAACCTAGGCAGGTCACGCACATCGGGTGCTGGTTTTGCCAGTGTCAGGCAATTGTCCATTATGCCCGCGATCCGGTCGATGTCGTCTGCAAAGAGGTCTGTCTCATGCTGATCGGCTTTTAGCCTCAGGCGGGTGAGATGTGTGCGCATATCATGGCCGATGGCCCCGAGCATTACGGTTCGTGTGTCCAGCAGATTGCTGATCCGCGCCTGCATGGCATTGAATGATCCAATGAGGCTGCGCACATCCCGCGCACCGCGCAGCTCCACATGGGTCGCTTTCCCCGAGGCCCCAAAGGCCCGGGCGGCTTTGTCGAGGGCGCGCAAAGGAGCGGTTTCTCGCAATAGCAGACCCATAGCAATCACGACGCAGATCGCGCCTAAAATGCCGTTGAAAACGCCGTAGGGCAAAGAATAGACCTTTTGGATAAGGTCTCCACGGGTTTCGAGCACTAAGGTTTTGCCCGTCTTTAAGCCAACAGCGACGCGCATGGGGTAGCTGGTCCAGATGGTTCGCGCATCAATGTTGGTCAAGGCGGCCTTGTCAGTGCCCTCAGGGATGGCGATGTAGATTGCAAAATCGCGATCCTGCGTCTCTGGCTGGAGACGGGCAAACCAGCTTTCGGCGATGGGCAAGCGATCATAGCCTTTCGCCAGATCATGGATCGGTGCCTCGTCAAGGCGGACCATCAATTGGGGGCCATTCAGCGCGCTGAGCAACAGGTTGGGCTGATCGGTCTGTTCCAGTAATTGCGCAATGGCAAACACACGTTCGGGAAGGACAAGTTCACGTTCATGGGGTTGCGACCGGCTGCTGGTCCAATGCCTCACAAACGCGGACATGGCGACAAACTGCATGACCAGAACAAGAATGGTCAAAGGCACCGCAATGCGAACCAGAATGCTTCGGGTCATGTCTGGTGCACCTGAATTTCACCCACAAACACATAGCCTGCATTGCGCACGGTTCTGATCAATCGCGGAGGTTTGTCTGTGTCGCCGATTTTGGCGCGCAAACGGCTGATTTGCACATCAATGGTGCGATCAAGTGGGTCGCTTTTGCGGCGATGTGCGGCATCCATCAACACATCCCTTGATAATATTTTGCCCGGATGGCTCAGGAAGGCACGCATCAATCCAAATTCACCGGATGTCAGCGTTAAAGGCATATCATCGCGCGTGGCTGAGAGACGGTTAAAGTCGAACTCCAAGGTCTCGACAATGACCCGCCCTGTCTGAGGCGCACGTGATCTATCCGCGCGACGCAAAATGGCGCGAATTCGGGCGACCAACTCGCGGGGGTTAAACGGCTTGCCCAGATAGTCATCCGCGCCAAGCTCCAATCCGATGATCCGGTCCAGATCGTCCGCGCGTGCGGTGAGCAGAACCACCGGAACATGGGTTGAAACCCGTCGGCAGATCGACAGGCCGTCCTCGCCTGGCAACATGATGTCGAGCACAATCAGATCAATAGGCCCGGAGGCCATTAGGCTGTCGAGTGCCGCGCCACTGGTCACAAGAACCGCATCAAACCCCTCACGCCGCAACATCGCGCAGGTCATTGGACCGATTTGGGGGTCATCCTCGACAATGGCGATTTTGGGGTGTTCAGACATAAGCCTTATTAGCCTGTGATTCCGGTCAGGTTTAGTGTGCGTACAAAATGTAACAAAACATTACTTTGAGTTTATTTTTTGACGCCCCGAGCGTGGCACAAGCCCCCTGTTTGTAACCTTTTTAAAACCGGGGGCCCCAATGGGAATTTTTGATTACAAGAGCTACACACAACAGGAAGCCAAGGAAAAAGCGCTTCTGAGCCACGATCTTGCGGAATACGTCAGTAAGAAAACTGCGGTGCCGCTTAACAATCCTTTGCCTGATGGTTGGCGTGAGTTGAGCCCGAGCGAGTTGGGTCTGCCAGCAGATATCCTTGATAAATGGGGGTTTTATCCCTTTGACGGGCCTGTGACCGGCAATAAGTTTGGTGGTCCGCAAATGATGATGTTTGGCCAGTTTGATGCGGCGGGCACATTGGTGTCGGTGGCGGCGGGCTATGCGCCCACGAACCATCCCACTGATCGCGCCAATCACGATGATCTTCCCGCTGGAAAAGGTCTTGAGGGGGCAGAGGTCTACATGGATGCGCTGGCCAGTTATGCGTCCGCCGCGGGGCTAACGGGCGCGGATGTCTTGATAACCGGCTATTCTCAAGGTGCGGGCTGGACGAATGTGATTGCGCGCAATGCTGAGGATTTTTCAAACGGATTTTATCTAGACTCTGATTACATCGCCCATGGCGGTCCGGTGATCTATGACGACAACGCGCGGGTTTTGAACATCGGCTATGAAAATGACGTCGTACATCGTGCTGCCGGAGAGTTCCTATCGGGCCAAGCGGCGCGTGCGGCCAATCCTGATTTGCTCGGCCAGGATCTCAACTTTGACAGTTCCACCGATAACCTGATCCTCTTTAACGACACATTTGCCAGCAGATTGTTTCCGTTCGGCGATTTCGCCTTCGACAATCTTTTGGGGGGCTGGTCCGCCCATATTGCAGGCGTCGGGAGCGATGCTTTGGACCGGATCGGCGCGTCGCGGTTTTACGATCTGACGGATCGCGACAGTGTTATTATCGTCTCCGAGCTGTCTGACTTTAAACGCAAATGGGTTTGGGTCGAGGATAAGGCGACACAGGCCAGTAATCATGTGGACGCGCCAGCCTTCGTGATCGGCTCTGAGAAGCGCGACAAGCTGGGCGGCGCTGATGGCAATGATTACATCGAAGGCTTGGGTGGAAATGACCAAATCAGAACCGGCCTAGGGGCAGATGTTGTTGATGGCGGAAGCGGTTGGGACAAGCTCAAGCTGCAAGGAAGCGTCAAGGATTGGCAGGTTTTCTCGCTTGCAGATGGTGCCAAAGCGTTCTTTTCCGAAGATTACGGGCTTGATTTGACCTACTCAATTGAAGCGGTCCAATTTGCCAAAAGCTCATTCGCAACAAGTAGCACTTATAAAATCACTGATGGCGGCCTTGCCGGTCGCTCCACCTTCAAGTTTTTCGGCCGCAACAAAGACGTTGAGTTTGACGAGGCAACGCAGGGAGATGGCGGGGACAATGATCTTTATGGTCAGGTCGTATTTGCCCATGCAGGCGATGATCTTGTGACGGGAGCCTCTGGGGGCGCTCTTTTGCATGGTGGTGAAGGTGCTGACCAGATCACAGGTGGAACTGGCGACGATCATCTCTATGGCGCTGAAGACAATGATGTCCTTTACGCGACCTCCGGGTCTGACCGCTTTAATGGCGGCCATGGCCATGATGTGTTTGTATTCGCACAAGGCGCTTCGGGCACTGTCGTGGTTGAGGACTTCAATCAATCGGCCAATGAGGCTGATATGTTGGCCTTCGCGCAGTTCCAGAC
>CAZXRG010000284.1:0-3725 GCA_964642935.1 uncultured Rhodobacterales bacterium
AGCGCATGGCGCATGATCGCTGTGGCGCCCGGCAACGAGAAAGCATCCCAATCGTTTGCTTGAGCGAGCGGCGCAATTAGTAGGAAGAGGCATGAGAACCAGCGCATGTCCTTAACCTAGACTGGACCGCGAGAATGTCGATAGGGCGTGACAGGTGACGCGGGCTTAATCCGATAATTCCAATTTATCCTCAGAATTAAAGTCTGCTTAATTAGTCAGTAAATATGATGAATATTTAATATCTAAACATTTTTTTTGACGGATAAAATCTGCTGCCGCATGGTCCAACCATCGAAACGGAGATAGCCATGTATGAGTCCTATAAAGTCGTGTTGGGTGTGATCGGGTCGGATTGTCATGTTGTTGGCAATCGCATTCTTGACAGGTTTCTCAGCAATGCCGGAATCAAAGTCGTCAACCTTGGAGTGATGGTCAGCCAAGACGAGTTCGTGCAGGCCGCTTTGGCGGAAAATGCCGATGCGATCCTTGTCTCCTCGATTTATGGGCACGGCGAGATTGATTGTCAGGGGCTCCGGGAGCTTTGCGCAGGCCATGGCATAGGTGATCTTCTTTTGTACGTGGGCGGTAATCTGGTGATCGGTAAGAAAGACTGGGTGGACGTGGAAGCCCTGTTTCTTGAGATGGGGTATGACCGCGTTTTTGCGCCAAACACGGATCTGGCCTCTGCAATACGTTTCCTAAAGGACGACATCGATATGCAGCGGCTCTCGCAACTGGGTCATAACTCGACGCAGCGACACGCTCCTCTCGCCGCGTTCGTTTAGATCAGGAGCAGGTCCGTGACACCAACCAACAAGCGGCTTGACGACAAGGTTTTTGACGCTGAGCGCGAGGATATTCTTAGAGGTTGGCCCACGGGAAAAGACGTTGATTTCTTAGCCGGGGTGAAGCGGCAGACAGCTTTGCCCTGTTCCAAACGGTTTTCCAACGTTCTGAGCGCGGCAAATGCGCAAGGACAGACGCTTCTTCAACCGCGTGCCGGAGTGGCTTTACTGCGCGAACATATAGAGCTGATGCAGGGGCTTACGCCCCATTGTGACGTTCTTCCATCTACCATTGATGCCTATACGCGGCTTAATCGTTACGAGGACGCTCAAAAAGGGATCGAGCGGTCGCGGGCTGCGGGCACCTCGCTTCTCAATGGATTTCCGGCAGTCAATCACGGGGTTGCCTCCTGTGCAGAGCTTGTTGAGGCCGTCGATAAACCCATTCAGGTGCGCCATGGAACGCCGGATGCGCGTCTTTTGGGGGAAATCACCTTAAGTGCTGGTTTCTCTAGCTATGAGGGCGGAGGAATTTCCTACAATATCCCTTATGCAAAATCTGTGTCGCTGGAGAAATCCATTCGCGACTGGCAATATTGTGACCGTCTTATTGGACGATATGAAGAAGAAGGTGTGCGCATTAACAGGGAGCCGTTCGGGCCTCTGACAGGCACTCTTGTTCCTCCGTTTGTGAGCCATGTTGTGGCAATTACCGAAGGCCTGTTGGCCCTTGAACAGGGGGCAAAATGCCTGACACTTGGCTATGGGCAAGCGGGTAATCTTATTCAGGATGTGGCGGCAATACGTGCGTTGCGCAATTTGGCGCATCACTATTTTCAAAAGGCGGGGTTTCAAGATTATGCGCTCTCAACGGTGTTTCACCAATGGATGGGCGGTTTTCCGGAGGATGAGGCGCAGGCAACTGCGGTGATCTGTCTGGGGGCGCTTGCTGCCCGTATGGCCAAGGTCACCAAGATTATCGTGAAAACCCCACACGAGGCTGCGGGCGTGCCGACGCTTGACGCCAATATCGCCGGTTTGCGGGCCACGCGTCAAATGGTGAATATGATCTCTGATCAAACCCGTCCGGACAGCGAAGATATTATAGAAGAGGCGGCCATTATCGAGGCTGAAGTTCATGCGGTCATGGCAAACCTTTATGCGCTTGGGTCTGGTGATCTTGCCACGGGCGTGATTGCTGCCTTTGGAAATGGTCAGTTTGATATCCCGTTTTCTCCGGCTTTGGCCAATAGCGGGAAGCTCACGCCGATCCGGGATAATCTGGGGGCTGTGCGCGTGTTTGATTTTGGTGACATTCCCATGCCCGAGGATATTCGCGCCTTCCATCACGACAAAATCGCGGAACGCGCGAAGGTGGAAAACCGCGAAGCCTCTTTTGACATGGTCGTGGATGACGTACGCGCCATCTCTGCCTCTAAACTGATCGGCCGTCCTGTCGCGGCCTAACCAAAAGCGATCCTCATGAAAATTACCTCCGTCGTCTTTGCCCCCGGTCATTCAGCCTATTATTTTGATGATCAGGCCGCGATTAAATCAGGGGCCACGCAAAATGGCTTTGTCTATCGGGGAGCGCCTGCCACGGAGGGGTTTCAAGCGGTGCGCCAGCGCGGAGAATCCATCTCCGTAATGTTGGAGCTGGAGAACGGGCAATGGGCCGAGGGGGATTGCGCGGCCGTTCAATATTCCGGTGCGGCTGGGCGGGATCCTTTGTTTACGGCTGAGCGGTTTATTCCGGACTTGGAGCGCAATGTGAGCCCCGAGCTTGTCGGTCAGGACGTGTCCAGTTTTCGCGAATTAGCGATGAAGTTTGACACATTGGAGATCGAAGGGTGTCGCCTTCACACGGCTGTGCGCTACGGGATATCCCAAGCGCTGCTTGATGCGACAGCTATTGCGACCCATCGCCAGAAATGTGAGGTGATCCGAGGTGAATGGGGTCTTTCTGCGGATAACAGTGATCTGCCGCTTTTTGGTCAATCGGGCGATGATCGTCACGTCAATGTGGATAAAATGATCCTGCGCGAGGTGGCGGCTCTGCCCCATGGGCTGATCAATAACATTCCTAACAAACTGGGGGAGAATGGGGGCAAGCTTGTGGAGTATGTCTCTTGGCTGAGTCAGCGGGTCGAGGCGCTTCGGCGCAATTCCAATTATACGCCCAAATTGCATATTGATGTTTATGGCACCATTGGCGCTATCTTTGACAATAGCCCGACACAAATTGCCGATTATCTGTGTCGGCTGGAACGGCGTGCTTTTCCGTTCGAGCTTTATATCGAGGGGCCTTGCGATGCGGGTTCTAAATCGGGGCAGATTGATCTGCTCAAAGCGTTGCGCCAAGAGCTGGGCGGCAAAGACAGTTCCATCAAAATCGTGGCGGATGAATGGTGTAACACTCTGGAGGATGTGCGTGATTTTGTAGATGCCGGGTGCTGTGACATGGTGCAGATAAAGACGCCTGATCTGGGCTCTCTCCACAATACAATTGATGCGGTGCTTTATTGTAAAGGCACCAAGGTTGAGACCTATCAGGGGGGGAGTTGCAACGAGACCGACCTTTCGGCACGTGCCTGTGTTCATGCGGCGTTTGCCACACGTCCTGATCGCGTGCTTGTTAAACCCGGTATGGGATTTGATGAGGGAATGTGCATTGTTGCAAATGAAGCCAGCCGAATTCAGACGATTATAAACGCAAAAGAGGCCCGACGTGACCAACGCTCCATTCAAGCCGTATGACGGTCTTCTGGTCGTTTCCCTAGAACAGGCAGTCGCAGCGCCGCTTGCTTCCTGCCATTTCGCCGAAGGGGGTGCGCGGGTGATCAAGATCGAGCGCGACAGCGGTGATTTTGCCCGAAAATACGATCAGGCGGTGAAAGGCGAGGCGTCTTATTTTGTCTGGGCCAATCATGGGAAAGAGAG
>CAZXRG010000285.1:0-3724 GCA_964642935.1 uncultured Rhodobacterales bacterium
TCGTTTTTCTTAGAGTGACAGGTTTGGAATGATCTGTTTTTTCCGGCTCATGATGCCTGGAAGGACCACGCTGTCGCCTGTGACTGTTGCGTTGAAGCTTTTCTCAGCGACTGTTTTGACCACATCGTTTGGCACGAAGAGGGTTGCTTGCTCTTGGAGGATGTCGACCACGAACAGGAGGACCTCGTCGACGCCGTCTTCGCTGGCGACCGCTGGCATGGAGGCCATGAGGGAGGCTTGGCGGTCCAGAACGATTTGTGGGGCTGTGGTTTCCAGAACCGAGACGCGGAACTTCTTGCCGCTCACCTCGAATTCTTTGCTATCCATGCGGATCAGCTCGGCGTCGGAGAAGGCGGAGACGTCGGATTTGGCTTCGAACAGTTCAGCCGCGTAGGTCGGGATGTCGAGGCCTAGGTCTTTGGCGAGGCTCTCGGCTAGGTCGCGGTCCTGATCGGTTGTGGTCGGGGAGCGGAACTCGAGCGTGTCGGACAGGATGCATGAGAGCATCAGGCCCTTGATCGGGTCGGGCATTTTGGCGGCATTTTCGCCCATCAAATTGTGCATGATGGTGGCGGTACAGGCCAATGGTTTGATGGTGATGTCGATGGGGCCTGCTGTCTCTAGGCCGCCCACCAGTTTGTGGTGGTCGATGATCTGGACCACGTTGGCGGAGTTGATCGAGGCTGGCAGTTCGGCCGGATTGTTGGTGTCTACGATGACGACTGTGTCGGTTTCGCTGACGTCCTCGATGATGGCTGGCTCGTCAAAGCCCCAGCGTTTGCACACGAAGGCGGCTTCTGTGTTTGGCGCGCCTAGTAGCTTGGCCTCTGCGGGTGTGTCGCGGATTTCCGACAGGTACCACGCCCAGATGAGCGGGGAGCCTGTGCTGTCGGTGTCGGGTGATTTGTGACCAAAAACGAGCGTCGTCATGGATAACTCCAGTACTTGATATGAGTGAATTTGCCCGTGTCATAACGGTTTTTTGGATTGGCTCAAGGTTGCAAATGCCTTTGGCGTGCATGGCCGCTTTGTGATGCAGGAAAACCGCTTAAGATTTGGGGGAGTAGGATGGCGAATTTTTGGGGCGGTTTTTTGCGGTTTCCGATTTTACTCAACTAGTTGAGTCGAACTGGAATTCTGTTTGGGTTCAGCGCTTTAGGCTCGAAATTCGAGGTGTATTAACTCTTGTTAACTCGTGGTGATCAGGCCGGTTGGCGGTCCTTCAGGGCCACTTCTTTGATGGGCAAGTGGATGATGGCCGAGAAAGCGCCTACGCCAACTCCGACCCACCAAACAGCTGTGTAGCTGCCATAAAGGTCGTAAAGAGTGCCCCCCAACCAGACCCCCATGAAGCTGCCCAATTGGTGGGAGAAGAAGACGATTCCGTAGAGCGTGCCCATATAGCGCAGCCCATAGATATGGGCGATCAGGCCGGATGTGAGGGGCACTGTTGCCAGCCAAAGCGAGCCCATCAGGGTGGAAAACAGCACGACCGTCGTCGGTGTCATCGGGGTTAATATGAACCATGCGGCGATGAGGGTGCGGCCTGTGTATATGCCCGTGAGCAGGTATTTCTTCGGGAAGTGATTGCCCAGCCAGCCTGCGATCAGCGTGCCCGCGATGTTGGCCAGTCCAATGATGGAGATGGCGATAGCGCCCAGAGCGGAGGTGGAGGTGATGCCGAGGCTTGCCAGAGCGCCTCCGGCGGCTATGGGGCTGCAGACCTCTGTGATGAAGGCCGGGAAATGGGCGGTGACGAAGGAAAGTTGGTAGCCGCAGGAGAAAAAACCGAGGAAAATCAGGGTGTAGGAGGGGTCGCGGAAGGTTTTGCGCAGGATGCTTGCCATGCTTTCTTCGAGCTCTGTTTTGCTGGCGATTTTTTCGGTGCGCATGAACGGTAGGGCCAGAAGCGCAAGTAGGATGAGGGCGGCGAAGATCAAGAAAACCTCGGACCAGTTCATCATTGTTAACAGCCATTCCGCCAGCGGTGGGCCAACCACTTGGCCCCCTGATCCGGCGGCTGTTGCAACGCCGAGCGCCATGGAGCGGTATTTGTCTGAGGAGGCCCGTCCGACCACGGCCAGGATCACCCCAAAGCCCGTGCCTGCGATGCCAAACCCGATGAGGATTTCATAGAGTTGATGGGCGGCGGGAGTGACGGCCGCGCTTGATAGGATCAGGCCCGCTGCATAGCATAAAGCGCCTGCAATGATTGCGCGTCTGTCCCCGAATTTCTCGGCCAATGCGCCGAAGATCGGCTGGCCAAAGCCCCATGCGAGGTTCTGGATGGCGATGGCCAAGGAGAACTCGGCGCGGGGCCAGTTAAACTCGGTCGCGATGGGGATTTGGAACACCCCGAAAGAGGCGCGCAGCGAGAAGCCGACCAGTACGATGATGCAGCCTGCAATCAGCACGGGCGTGAATAGGCGATCTTGGGTTTGGGTCACTGCGGTTCCTCTTCAAGGGGAGAGGTAAGTGGGTTTTTGCGCGAAGGTCAAAACAAAACTTGTTAATGGCTCCATGATAAGTAGTGATGCGCGGAAAGTAACAATGGTTAAGAGTATGAACGGCGGACCAAAGGCGGCCTATGAGGCCAGAATAGCTTCCGGTGAATTGCGGGCGGATAGCGCTCAACTGGGGGCGGTGACGGCGTTTGAGGCGCTTCACGGGGCTTTGAGTGTCGATCGCTCGGGGCGTGGATTTCTGGGCGGACTGTTCAAAGGGAAGGCGGAGACCGGGCCAAAAGGGCTCTACCTTTGGGGCGGTGTGGGGCGTGGTAAGTCCATGTTAATGGACATTTTTTTCGAAACCGCCCCTGTGGAGAAGAAGCGCCGCGTTCACTTCCATGCGTTTATGCAAGAGATCCACGACGCGCTTCGAACGGCCCGTGCGGAAGGGCTTACGGACCCCATGAAAGTGGTTGCGGATCGCGTGGCCGATCAGGTGCAGCTTTTGTGTTTTGACGAGCTGCAGATCACCGATATCACCGATGCGATGATGGTGGGGCGGCTGTTTGAGCGGCTGTTTGAAGGGGGCGTTGTGGTTGTGACGACTTCTAATCGCGTGCCGGATGATCTTTATAAGGACGGGCTGAACCGGAAGCTTTTCTTGCCGTTTATCGACCTTATCAATGAGCGGCTGGATGTGATGGAACTGGTCAGTGACACGGATCATCGCCAAGCGGCTTTGAAGTCGGAGAGGCTTTATTTCTCCCCCCTTGGGGCTGATGCGGATGCGGGTGTGGCGGCTCTTTGGGAGCGGTTGGCGGGTGGTTCTGGAGCACCTTTGGAGCTTAAAAACAAGGGGCGCTCGGTGGTGATCCCCGAGGTTCTGAACGGGGCTGGTCGCGGGGTTTTTTCGGATTTTTGCGAGGTGCCGTTTGGGCCGTCGGACTTTCTGTTGATTGCCGAGGCCGTGTCGGTTCTGTTCGTGGAGAACGTGCCCGTGTTGAGCCGCTCCAAAGCCAATGAGGCCAAGCGGTTTGTCACGTTGGTGGACGCTTTATATGAGGCGGAAACGCGGCTGATTTGCTCGGCGGCGGCAGTGCCGGATGCGCTTTATGAGGAAGGGGCCGGGGCGTTTGAGTTTGAGCGCACGGCCTCGCGGTTGATCGAGATGGGGTCCGGGTCCTGGCCTTGAATGTGCCGGATGTGTACGGTTTTTGAGCGGTAAGTGTTAACGCGGCTCGCACGGCCCTTGTTTATAAAGGTTAACGGGCTTTTGG
>CAZXRG010000286.1:0-3722 GCA_964642935.1 uncultured Rhodobacterales bacterium
AACGGCCAAAAGACTTGGACAACGCTGGGCCAGCACGCCAACAAGATTTTCTGTCTTGTGCGCACAGCCCCTGACGCCAAAGCGCAAGAGGGGATCAGCTTTATCCTGATTGATCTGGATACGCCGGGCATCGAGATGCGGCCCATTCGGCTGATTGAAGGGGGTCATGAGGTCAATGAGGTCTTTTTCACAGATGTGCGTGTGCCAGCCTCGCAGCTGGTTGGGGCAGAAAACGAAGGCTGGACGATTGCGAAATACCTACTGACCCATGAGCGGACCAATATCGCTGGCACGGGCTTTGCCCTGCGCGATCTGGCGGCGCTTAAAGATTTGGCAAACCGCACGATCCGCAATGGTAAGCCGCTGATTCAAGACCCGCTTTTCGCCAAAGAACTGGCAGAGGCAGAGATTGATCTAGAAGCCCTGCGCATCACCAATTTGCGTGTACTCGCGGAAAGCGAAACGGGGGCTGCGGGCGGTTACGAAAGCTCAATGCTTAAGGTCAAGGGTACGGTGATTTTGCAGCGGCTAAACAGCTTGACCCGCCGCGCGATCGGCGCTGCCGCGGCCCCCTTTCCGGCGTCGGAATTGCCCGCCAATGCGCTTGCCGTCCCAGAGCATGCGGCGGCTTCAGCAGCGGCCTATTTCAACAATCGAAAACTCTCGATTTTTGGTGGTTCAAACGAAATTCAGCGAACCATCATCGCCAAAGATCTGTTCCGAGGATAAATTATGGACTTCAATCTCTCCGAAGATCACCAAATGTTGTCTGATACACTGCGCCGCTATCTGGCCGATCAGTACGCGTTTGAGATGCGCAATAAGGTCTCTTACAACGCGCCCTATCACGCGCCGCAAAGCTACCTTGAGCTGGCAGAGCTCGGTGTGATCGGTGCTTTTGTCACCGAGGATCAAGGCGGCTTTGGTGGCACGGGCTATGATATTACCACCGTGTTTGAGGAACTGGGCCGCGCTCTTTGCCCAGAGCCTATGCTGGCCACGATAATGTCCGTGCGCTTGCTTGCTGATTTGGGCCAAACCGATTTGGTGGAAGAGATTATCGCTGGCACCAAGCGTCCGGCCTTAGCGGTGTTCGAACCTGAGGCCGGTGAGCGTTTAGCCGACATCCAAACCAGTTTTGCGGGTGGCAAGCTGTCGGGACGAAAATCCGTAGTTTACGGGTTGCCTAGTGCTGACACGATCCTTGTGGTGGCGCGTGACGGTGATAAGCTGGGTCTCTACGTGGCTGATGGCCCTGAGACGATCACATACGCCATGATCGACGGCGGTGGCGCGGGGGAAGTGATGCTTGAGGCAACTGCCGCCACTTGTATTGCCAAGGATGCTGAGACCGTGCTTGAGGCCGCATTGGATGCTGGTAGGCTCGCCCTATGTGCAGAGGCTGTGGGGGCAATGGATGTACTTTTGGCAATGACCACAGATTATATGAAACAGCGCCAGCAATTCGGCCGCCCCATTGCCACCTTCCAAGCGCTGCAACACCGCATCGTTGACCTCGCGATTGAGATTGAACAAAGTCGGTCGATCACGGTACTCGCGGCCTCGCATTTTGGGGGCGATCACGCTGCAAGATATGTGGCAATGGCCAAAAACCTGATTGGGCGCACTGGGGTATTGTGCTCGGAAGAGGCAATTCAGATTCACGGCGGCATCGGTATGACGTGGGAGTATCCTGGCGCACATTACGCCAAGCGTCTTACCATGATCGATCATCAGTTGGGCGACGCCATGATCCAGTTGCAGAAGGTAAGTGCTGCGGCCTGACACGCGCGCGCCAGCCAGACAGGAACATCATAAGTGCAAGAATTTGATTATATCATTGTGGGTGGCGGCGCTTCTGGCTGCGTTATGGCGAGCCGTCTTAGCGAGAACCCCGCCAACAAAGTTCTGATGATTGAGCGAGGGCGTCGGGATTTTCACCCTTGGATTCACATCCCCGCAGCCTTCTTCAAAATCCTGCGCGCCGGCAATGACACCCAGAACTACATCGCCGCCCCCAGCAAAGGAATGGGGGGCCGCCCCACAATTGTGCCCACTGGGAAAGTCATCGGTGGCGGCAGCTCGGTCAATGCGATGCTTTACGTGCGTGGCCAAAGCGAGGACTATGACAATTGGGCACAGCTTGGCGCAAAGGGCTGGTCCTACAGTGATTGCTTGCCTGTTTTCCGTGAGCTGGAAAACAATGAACGGCTTGAGAATGAGTATCACGGCGCTAAGGGCGATCTGCATGTCTCTGACGCAATGCACAAACACCCTCTTAGCACTGCTTTTGTCAAGGCGGCGCAGCAAACCGGATTGCCGCTGAATCCTGACTTTAATGGTTCGGCGCAAGAGGGTGTGGGTTTCTACCAGACCACCACTAATAAAGGGCGGCGTTGTAGTGCAGCGCAGGCGTTTTTACGTAAAGCCAAAAAGCGGCCGAACCTGACAGTGATGACCAACGCTACGGTAGAAAAGCTGACCTTTGACGGCACCCGTGTCACGGGAGTGGCGATGGAGGGTGGACCAAAGATCAAGACTCTTGGAGAGGTAGTACTATGTGCCGGCGCATTTGAAACGCCGCGCCTTTTGCAATTATCCGGCATCGGCAACGCCGAGCAGCTTCGAGACCTTGGTATTGAGGTGATCAGCGACTTGCCGGGCGTTGGTGAGAATTATCAAGACCATTTAGAATCCACCGTACAAGGCGAAACGCTCGAGCCAATTTCTACCTTTCGCCACGACATCGGCGTGCGCGCTGTCGCCCATATGGTGAGATATTTAACGACGCGCCAAGGTCTGTTGACCTCAAATGTCTGCGAAACCGGAGGCTTTATGGACGTCTCGGGTAGTGGTATTCCTGATCTTCAGTTCCATGTGCTACCGTTGATGGTCGCCGGCCTAGACCGTCTTGCGATAGAAGCGCATGGTATCTCAATCGGACCTTGCTTTTTGCGACCCAAATCGCGCGGGTCTTACAAAATCTGCTCGGCCGACCCCAATGTGCCACCTGTTTTCACGAGCGGCGCTTTAACCGATCAGCAAGACGTGGATATTTTGATGCGCGGTGTGCGCAAAGCGATTGAAATATTAGACGCGCCAGCACTTGCTGGGCTGATCAAAAGGCGGCACATGCCCGAACCCGGTCTTGAGAATGACGATGCGGGCCTAGAAGATTATGTGCGCAAAACGGCAAAGACCCTATTTCATCCGTCTTGCACCGTGAAGATGGGCGCAGATAATGACCGTATGGCTTGCCTTGATAGTCAGCTGAGGGTGCGCGGTGTGCAAGGCCTTAGGGTCTGCGACGCGTCGGCAATGCCCGCCTTAGTCAGCGGCAACACCAATGCACCAACGATGATGATTGCCGAGCGATGTGCACGGTTTGTTATGGGCAAGGACACAGCTGTTTCAGGGATCGTTGCGTTAAATTGAAATCTATCGATATGTGGTGTTTAAATTATAAATTGCTGAGAGTGATACGACGCGCACAAAGGAGTCAGCCAACGTGCTTGATTGGAAAGCAAGGGTGAGCCACGCAGACCCGCTTCTATCGATTACACGTCGACTTCATTGCTAGCTTTGGCGTTGTTCGCAGTGCAATCGAAGGCTCCCCGGCGTGGAAGCGCTTTAAATGTTATTGCACGGAAAGGGCCTCTTGGCAGAACGACGATTTATCAAAAAAGATAGACACTGCACCTCTGTGCAATGGCTGCTCTTAA
>CAZXRG010000287.1:0-3715 GCA_964642935.1 uncultured Rhodobacterales bacterium
CCAACCTTGGCACGGATCAATTCCGCCGCATCAGGGTTCTTCTTTTGGGGCATAATCGAAGAGCCTGTCGAGAACCGATCCGAGAGCGTCACAAACCGGAATTGGGCCGAAGACCAAATCACCAGCTCCTCAGAGAAGCGGCTCAGATGGGTGGCACAAAGGGAGGCCACACTCAAAAACTCCAACGCAAAATCCCGATCCGCAACCGCATCAAGCGAGTTCGCCATAGGCCCGTCAAAGCCAAGCGCCTTAGCCGTCATCTCCCGATCAATCGGAAAAGAGGTCCCCGCCAAAGCAGCCGCACCGAGAGGAGAGACATTCATCCGCGCCCGCGCATCCCTGATCCGGCTCAAATCACGCCCGAACATCTCCACATAGGCCATCATATGATGCCCCCAAGTCACCGGCTGGGCCACCTGCAGATGGGTGAAACCGGGCATGACCATATCAGCCCCCGCCTCAGCCTGACCCAGAAACGACTTGATCAAAGCCACAAGACCCGCCTCAACCCCGTCACATTGATCGCGAACCCACATGCGGAAATCCAAAGCCACCTGATCATTGCGCGACCGCGCCGTGTGCAGCCGCCCCGCAGGCGCGCCAATGATTTCCGTCAAACGGGCCTCAACATTCATGTGAATGTCCTCAAGGTCGGTACGAAACTGAAACTTACCCCCCTCAATCTCTGACAAGACCGTGAGCAGCCCTTCACGGATCGCCTCCGCATCGCTATCAGATATAATACCGCAAGCCGCCAACATAGAGGCATGCGCACGGCTGCCCTCGATATCCTGACGCGCGAGGCGCTTGTCAAACCCGATGGATGCATTAATTGCTTCCATGATCGCATCAGGACCGGCGGAGAACCGACCGCCCCACATAGTATTGGATTGTTTGGGCTTGGACATAAGAATGGCCCCTTTAAGAAGGAATGAACACTTGGGAATTGCAACGAAAACCCTATCGGCCCTGCTATACTGCGGCCTTCTGATAAGCGCAAACCCAAGCGTCGCCCAAGACTATTCCACCGCCAGCGACCTGCGCGACGGCGACATGCGAAAACTGCTCTTTACCGACCCCAAAGAGGTCTCCAGCACCCCCTTCACCACCCCCGATGGCACGCAAGTCACCCTTGAAGACTTCCAAGGCAAAACATTGGTGCTGAACTTTTGGGCCACATGGTGCGCGCCGTGTCGCAAAGAAATGCCCTCACTGGCCGAATTGCGCGCCGAAATGGGTAGCGACAGTTTCGAAGTCATCGCCGTGGCCACGGGCCCCAAAAACGAGCCTAAGAAAATCGAGAAGTTCTTCGACAAAAACGGCGTCACAGACCTGCCGATCTATCTGGACCCCAAAAGCAGTTTCGCCATCGACATGGGCGTGCGCGGTCTGCCGATCACCGTCATCCTGAACGCCGAAGGCAAAGAAATCGCCCGCATGCGCGGTGACGCCGAATGGGCCTCGGAAAATGCGATCGAAGTTCTGAGAGCGGTAAGTGAGGCCGACAAAGGCTCCTAACGCCGCCCCAACCGAAAACCCGACCCACGCGGGTTTCCGCCAGTCCGGTAAAATACCGAAGAATGTCACCCAATAGCTATCAATCCATTATAAAACTGTCATATCAACGAGCTACCTCCCACGGACCAAACAAACCCAGAGGGACACCACATGCTCCACAAATCAGCATCTCTATCCATCATCAGCGCTTCACTCCTGATGACAACGGCCCTGACCGCATTCGCGGACGGCCATAGCGCTAAGACACTCGGTCAAACCACCGCTCTGATCCCGGAAGCCGGATTGGCCACGACCGAACTTAAAGACGGCGAAAGTGCCAACACCAACTTCCCTTACGCAGCCTTCAAAGCAATCGCCACAGTCGGCGAAGTTGACGCAGAAACAGGCATGGCGCTGACAGGGTATCCAGACGGCCAAGCCGCTTGGTTGCAAGACGAAACAACCGTGCGCGTGGCCTATCAGTCTGAATCCTACGCCACCATGGGCAGCGCTCCAAACCCTGAAACATACCCTTGGAGAATGGCCAACGGCGTCACTTTCACAGGCTCACACATCCACACAATCGACTATGATCGCGCCGCTTTTGCAGGCTTCATGGACACTGCAGACGCTGCCAGCACAATGATCAAAGGCTCCGGAAAGCTGTTCAACACAGTCTACAACGTATTCGGAAAAAAGGTCACATCACCCTCCTTTGATCCAACCGATCTGGCCAGCAAATGGGGCAACCAGACACGCCCTGACGGCTCGCTGGTTCAGTTTGCACCAAACTTCCGCCTTTCCGCAGCGGATTATTTCTTCCAGTCCTTCTGTGGCGCTTGGTACGAGCAGGCCAATAAATACGGCGACGGCATCGGCTTTGCCGACGACGTATGGCTGACCGCTGAAGAGTGGGAAATCGGTCGTATGTTCCCAGCAGGTGCCGCAGATTCTTCTGCCACCATGGGTCTGGCCTCCGTTGTGGTCGATATCGCAACCGGCACTGCCTACACGGCACCCGCTCTGGGCCAAACCGGCTATGAGAAAATGATGCCAATCAACTCCGGCCACCCTGATTACGTTGTTGTTGTCACATCCGGCTACAACCACGGACAAGAACCAGCGCCCCTAAAGGTCTATGTGGGCATGAAAGACAAACTGGCTGACGGATCGGCAATTGACTACGCCACAGCCAATGCTCGTGACAGCTTCCTGGCCCGCAACGGCCTGTTGTTCGGCAAGCTCTACGGAATGGCCGTCAGCACAGATGACGCTGCAACTTTGGTGGCCGAACCAAACCCAACCGCCAACATGATCGACGAGTACATCCAGAACGAAAGCGCACCCGCCTCCTTCGCGGCAAACTTCGTTCCAACCTCCTACCAGTGGGCTGGCTTTGACGCGCCAGTGGCTGTTCAGGACACAGAGATGATGCTCTGGGAGAACGAAGAAGAGCAGCCAGAGGGTCACATCTACTTCAACGGTGACAGCAAGGTCGAGCATGTGGCCGCAGACCCATCAGGCGCACCGCGCTACTTCGCCAATATGACCAACAAAGGCGGCCTGTTCATGGTCGACTTCGGCGGTTTCGAGTTTGACGGCGAAACACTCCCTGCCCTTCTTGGCGCTGCAGTCACACGCTCCGTGGGCTCTTGGGATGGGGCTTTGACGCTCGAGACGGGCGGTGAGTTCAAAACCAAAGACGGCGACGCCTCCATCCACATGGAAAAAGGCAAAGCCCAAATGATCGCGCCCGATGGTCTCTACTGGGCCAAAACAGCGGACGGCGATTATCTGATCGTTGACGAGGACAGCGGCAACGACTTTGGCGAGCGCAAATACGTGCTCACCCTTGGCGATGACCTCAGCGTTGATGCAGGCCACCTTCTGGCCATCGCAGGCGGAAAACACAGCTCGCGCTATGAAGCTGGCGTCTCCGCAATCGGTGGAGCCTTCACCAAACCGGGCACAACCGAGTTCTCCGGCTCATGGCCCGTTACCGCTTTGATCACCACCAAAGAGGACGGCTCCTTCTACACAATGGACGAACTGGCAGGCTCCGGCCGCCAAGACATCCGGGGCGCCATCTCCACAGCCGATCAAACCTACGTGGGCGTCATCCAAGCCCGCCCGGAATCTTCCGGTCCGGTTGAAGCCAACGGCGGCGACGCAGGCGGTCAAATCCTGATGTTCACAATGAACCCGGGCGCTATGTAAA
>CAZXRG010000288.1:0-3709 GCA_964642935.1 uncultured Rhodobacterales bacterium
GCATTTTTGAGAGAGCTGTCTTCATCTGAACCTCTAGTCTAAGAGCATCAGATTATGAAATCATTACTCATCAATCCACCCGTAATTCCCACCAGATCAATCACATCTCCCCCACCCAGATCAACGGTCGCATCGGCCCCATAGCTGATCACAAGATCGGAAAAACTCGTCACGGCGGCCACGTCCAGAAGGTCGATCACATCCGTCGAACCGAAGTCGAGAATACTGGCTGTTCCAAAGCCGGTTTCAAAGTCGAACCGGTCCGCACCAGCCTCTCCAGAGAGCGTATCACCGCCCTCTCCGGCGCGTACAATCAAGACATCGCTGCCTGATCCGCCAAAGAGTTCATCTGCGCCCGCACCACCGTCAAGCGTGTCATTGGCAGATCCGCCCAACAAGGTATCAGCGCCCGTGCCACCCGTCAGATTGTCCGCTGCAATGCCACCATCCAGAAGGTCGTCCCCGCTTCCCCCATCAAGCTGATCCACGCGCGACCCACCTATGAGCGTGTCATTTCCGCCCTCACCAAAGAGCGTGTCGAGCCCGGTTCCACCGTCGAGAAAATCATCTCCAAACCCGCCAAAGAGCAAATCGTTGAACGCGCCTCCCAAAAGCGTGTCATTGCCAAAGTCGCCATATAGCTCATCCGCCGACGCACCTCCGTCCAGACTGTCATCGCCGTCGCCGCCCGAGAGCGTGTCAGAACTGCCTTGACCCAAGAGGGTGTCCGCTCCGTTATCCCCAAAGAGCGCGTCGATGGCATTGCCTCCAGCCAGATAATCGTCGCCATCTCCGCCGATCAAGGTATCCTGCCCGATCTCGCCAAAGAGGCGGTCATCATTGGAGCCTCCGTCCAAAAAGTCATTGTTGGAGCCACCCTTAAGCGTGTCCGCCTGAGCGCCCCCCTCAAGCAGGTCATTTCCTCCTCCTCCAAGCAGAGAATCCGCGCCACTTCCGCCCATGATCGTATCCGCTCCCGGACCGCCATCAAGAGTGTCACGCCCCAGATCACCCGCGATCAGATCGGTTCCACCCCCGCCAAGGATGACGTTATCGCCACGCGATCCATTGACGGTATTGAGAAGCGCGTTTCCGGCTAGGTCGGCACCGGTTTGTCCAAGCAAAGTCAGATCAAAAGTGCCCGGCGCGAGCGTAAACTCTGCGTCAAACGGGAGATCGCCTCGAATGGTCAGATCATCCACAGTCAGGGTCACCGGCCCCACATCCCCAATGTCAGAGGAGCGCAGAATATCGATGGCCTGACCGGCAGAGGCCGCGGCCAAAGCATCGGTCAAAGTGGCGTAACCGGAGATGAGACTGGTGAAGCTGTCATCACTAAAAAGCGCAACCGGTTGGCCCGCAAGGGCATGGGCCACCGCCGTATGGGCATTGATCAGGCCAAAGCCGGTACGCGCATCATTACCCGGTCCGACCCCGAAGGAGATCAGCTCGCTGAACAATGGATCAATCGTGAAACCATCAGGTGCTAGGTCCAATGGGAGGTCGATGTCCTGAGCGGTCGCCTGCAAGATGTCCTCGATATCGGCGGGCGTTAGGCTTGGGTTCGCCTCCAACATCAACGCTGCGATGGCTGCGGCATTGGGCGCGGCGGCGGAGGTGCCACCGAAGTTCGGGAAGCTATCGGGGTCGGGATCACCGCCGGGATAAAGCTCTGGCAGGAAGGTGGAATCGGCTCCGAAGAAGGTGGTGTTTCCGCGATCTGACGCGGTGATGTCCACATCATCTCGCACGATTGGTGCGGGCAAAGCGGTTCCGGTGTCATCGAAGTAAAAGGTAACGCCGCCAAGAGAGGTGAAAACCTCCGGCCAAGCGGTGCCTGAGACGGCCCCGAAGGCGGGCGTGAGATCAAAGCGTGACGCTCCAACACCGATCACATTGGCAGATGTTGAGTGCCCGTAGGTGGAGACCCCCCGAAACTCATCCGCATATTCGATTTGGTAATCCACCCCCAAGTCAGGGTTAGGCGCGCTAAAGGAGGTGATCGAAATTTCTGCAGGCACGGGGCCTGAGGTGCGCTCCAACACAAGATTGATGGGTGCATCAGTTGGCCCCAAGTTGGTCATTTCGATGCGCATAAAAGGATCGTCGCCGGTCTCATCAAATAAAAAGGACCCGATGTAGGTGCCGTCCGCCTCCGTCACGTGGAGATCGATATTCGTGAGCGCCCCGCTGCTGGCTCCGCCTGTGCCGGACAGATAAGGATCAACCCAGTGAAGGTAGGCAAGGAATGTATCCCCCTCAGGGATGACCATGCTGAGGGCGGTATCAACCCCTGCGCTCGGGTCCCAGTCATGCAAGGTGCCACCCGATAGGCCGAGTTCTCCTGCGTCTCGAAATGGGGCCTGATAGCCCGCAACGCCTTGATTTCCGATGGCAGAGAAGAAAGGAACACCCGCGGCCACGGCGTTTGTGGCTGCTTGGGCAATGATCCCGTCCTGATAACGAGGCTCGGCAAAGAACAGGATGTCATCCACGATGATGTCGGCACCCTGAGCCACCAATGCGTCGATTGCACTGGCAAAATTGGCCTCCCCCGCCCCAGCAGAGGCAAACATCAGATCTGCGCCCGGAGCAATGTCGTGAATCAGCTGCGCCATGCCGCGCCCTTCATCAATCCCCGAAAAAGCAGAGCCTTCGGTCAGAATGGTGATGCCAGCGGGCAAATCTCCCGATGCAATATCGTCGGCATAGGTCGTGGATACAGTCTGACTGACGTCAAAGCTGTCCGAAATGATCCCGATGGTAACCCCTGTTCCATCAACCCCGAACGCAGCCCGCGCCAGTGCAGATTGTAGCGCAACATCATCCTGCGTGGTGACACTGCCCGCATGGGCGGTCTGATATGAGGCATCTATCCGGGCAAGCTCGACAATGGACGTGAGGTTGAAGATCGCATTGGCCGGTAAATATCCCGATACAACATCGCTATAGGCCGCGCCCTGTTGCAGACCCAATTGAGAAAGTTCCGCCAAAAGAGCAGCCCCGTCGCCGTCGCGGGCCGAGGCATTCACGGCCACATGGGCAACTCCATTCAGGGTAATTGTATTGAGCGACGCACTCGGTGATAGAGCGAGCGTTGTCTGATCTGCCCCCACCGATCCGGCGGCGGACAGCGTTTCAGTTGCGAAATCTATCAATATCTGGCTAATCAATTTTTTCAATCCCCTCATAAGTTCGGTCGTTGTAAAAATCGCTTATCTTTTAGAGGCTATCGTTGAATTTGGAGTCCGACAAGATTTACGTCGAATCAAACTCTGTAAAACGTCGCAAAACCGCATTGGTATTGGAGAAAATCCAAGTCAAAGAGCTTTGATAGGTGTGCAAGCGCGTGGAAAATCTGGTCTTTTTACTGATAGATTAAATTAGTCTAAGTCAGGCCCCGTCAAGACCTCGGGAAATCTTTGGGAAATCAAGGGTTTAGAAATTTACCATTCATTAACAAAAAAACGCTTGTAGATCATACGCTTACCGCTTATTCCCGTCGACGGGCAGGTGGCCGAGTGGCTGAAGGCGCTCCCCTGCTAAGGGAGTAGGCGGGTTGAACCGTCTCGAGGGTTCGAATCCCTTCCTGCCCGCCACATCTGCTTTACCCCCGGTTTAATCCAAGTTCTCAGGCTCATATGGAGCCTTCAGGACCCGTCGAATTTTCCTCGTGCGGCAGTGATTTGGGGGAAGCTGTCATCGGCCC
>CAZXRG010000289.1:0-3707 GCA_964642935.1 uncultured Rhodobacterales bacterium
CCGTTCAGAGTGTCCAGACCATTGGTTTCAGCGTCAATCTTACCCGTTAGCTTGGCCACCAATCCGGCGTAATGCTCCCTGCCATTGTCCACAAAACGGGCCTCAAAGCTGGTATCGACCTGAAACTCTTCGCTGAACTGGCGGTCAATAGCATATTGATCGGAAAACTCTCCGGTGATTGTTCCGGTCATACTGGACCCTGAGATGCTCGTGATGTTGATATCAAGATAGGTTGTGAGGTCTTGCAGTCCGGGCTTTGCAACGTCAGCGCCTGACATCAAGATCGCGCCAACACGCCCGCGACCGGTGCCTGAGACCATATCCAGCACCACTGAAAACGACCCGCTCAGATAATGCTCGCCCGTTCCTATTCTGGCAAGAAGGCTGCCATTATAGGTGACCGCGCCGGATCTTGGGGTCATGGTGGGGCGGGTATTGAGATCATTGAATTCGGCCTGAATGCTTGCGGCTGTCACATGAACACCGCTCAGCTGCGTGCCATCCAATCTTAGCGCATCTGAGAAGATCAGCCCCCCTGCCCCTTGCGACAGGTCTTTTGTGATTTTATCCGCTCCACCGCCGCTAGCAAGGACGCCCAAGAAAACAAGAACAACAAATGATATTGCTATTGTAAGTTTATTCATCACAGCGCCCCCTTTGATTTAACAATCAATATTTAGGAAGGCTAACAACGCCCATTAATACTGTCCATAAGAGGTGGGCGTGAGGGTAAGCTTAGATCGCGTGGCGAGAAAGAACTTGGCGTTACCCGCCAATCTTGCGTTTCACCTTCTCCGCCAGTTTGCTGATCTTGGCCATGGGGGAGTTTACGGCTTTGAGTTCAGCGTCTCTTTCGGCGATGATTTCGGCCGAGAGCACGGGGGCTGGGGCGGCCGGGAGTTTCTCCCCAACCTCATAGCCAAAGCGCTCGAAGTCGGCTTTGTAGATGCGTTCGATCTGGGCCAGATCCGCCTCTGAGGGTTGGACTTTTTCGCCACCACTGGAGCGTTCGTTGATGCGGTGTATGGCACGGGGCGCGGCTTTATTGCCCAGAAGGTCGTCAAACCACGGGACCAGCGCATCAAGCCCGTGCTCCAGATAGAACACATGCGCACCCTCTGGCACGATATCACTCATGGGGCGCAGGTGATTGTCATAGGCGTAGGGGTTCTCGCCATAAGCCTCGCCCAGATCTTCAAGCCAATCAGAGAAGCTGACGTTTTTGGAGATGCGCCCCTCTTCTTCCATTTGGAAGTGATAGGCGGAGACCACGCGGGCGACCGGATGGCGCACGATGGTGAAGGAGATATCGAAGAACTCAAGCGGGATGATCCGTGAGAGCGCCTCTACATTGATATGTTGGGGCGAGGTTTTGGACCAGCGCTGGTTTTCGTCTATGGACAGGTATTCCGTGTCCACGAAAGCCATTTGACCGGCGCGGCCTTGGATAAAATGCTCCACCGCCGAGCCGCCGCATTTTGGCACATGGGCGTAATAGACCAGTTTGGCCCCTGTTTTGAAAAACGGCATTAGCCGGTTCCCAAACGCTGGCCGACGCCGTCGCGTTCCTGAAGGGCTTTCCACCAGGCCTCATTGTCCAGATACCAACGCACTGTTTTGCGAAGGCCCTGTTCAACGGTCACGGAAGGGCGCCAGTTCAGCTCGGTCCGGATGCGGGTGGGATCAATGGCATAGCGCATGTCATGGCCCGGGCGATCGGTCACGAAGGTGATTTGCTCCGCGTAGGGTTTGGGCCCCGGCTTCATTTCATCCAGAAGCGCGCAGATCATATGGACCAGATCAAGGTTGGTGGCTTCATTCTCACCGCCAATGTTGTAGGTCCGGCCGATCTCGCCTTTGGCCACAACAGTCAAAAGCGCGTCTGCGTGGTCTTCGACGTAAAGCCAGTCGCGGATGTTCTCGCCTTTTCCGTAGATCGGGATGTCTTTGCCCGCCAGCGCATTGAGGATCACAACCGGCACCAGTTTTTCCGGGAAGTGGAAGGGGCCGTAGTTGTTCGAGCAATTGGTCACAAGGATCGGCAGACCGTAGGTTTCCCCCCAAGCGCGCACCAGATGATCAGAGGCCGCTTTGGAAGAAGAATAAGGCGAGCGCGGATCATAAGGCGTGTCCTCGGTGAACATGCCCGTGGGGCCAAGCGAGCCGTAGACTTCATCGGTGGAGATATGATGGAAGCGGAAACTATCCGGTTTTCCCTGATCGACCCAATAGCTGCGGGCGGCTTCCAGCATATTGTAGGTGCCGTTCACATTGGTCTCGATAAAGGCGCCGGGGCCATCAATGGAGCGGTCCACATGGCTTTCGGCGGCCAGATGCATCACCGCATCAGGTTTGTGATGGGAGAAGACGCGGTTAAGCGCCCCTGCATCGCGGATGTCCACATGTTCAAACACATAGCCCTTCGCGTCAGAGACCGAAGCCACGTTATCCAGACAGGCCGCATAGGTGAGCGCGTCTAGATTAATGACATCATGGCCGTCTTTGACCGCTTGGCGCACAACAGCCGAGCCAATGAACCCTGCCCCGCCTGTGACGAGAATTTTCATGCTGTTACCTCGTATTCAAACGGGCTTTGGAAATCGGCGAAGGAGCCCGCGATAGCGTCTTTGTCCGAAAGGATCGCGTCCTTGTTGGCGATGCCCCAATCAATGCCGAGATCGGAATCGTCAAAGCGCACAGCGCCATCTGTGGCGGCGTCGTAAAAATCGGTGCATTTATAGGCCACATCAACATCGCTTGTTAATGTCGCAAACCCGTGAAGAAAGCCTTTCGGGACCAAAAGCTGTTTGCCGTTTTCACCCGTCAGCTCTTCGCCGACCCATTGCCCGTAGGTGGGAGAGCCGCGACGCACATCCACGGCAATATCCATGATCGCCCCGCGCAAGCAGCGCACCAGTTTGTCCTGAGCTGATGGGGGGGCTTGAAAGTGGAGGCCGCGCACGGTGCCTTTGTCCGCAGAGAAAGAATGATTGTCCTGAACGAAATCCAGATCAATGCCCGCGCCACTGAGAGCCTGTTTGTTCCAGGTTTCCGAGAAGAACCCCCGGTGATCGCCAAAACGTCTGGGTGTAATCACCATGACGCCAGTTAAAGCTGTTGGGGTAACTTCCATAAAACACCATCACTCAAGGAACCTGATTAGAGCCTCGGGCTTTAGGGAGATTCGCAAGACCCGTCTAGACTCGCACAAATTTTATCCCCAAGCCGTGGCGAAAACCCCGCGAAAAAGCCTCTTTTTGAGGCAGTTCTGAACACGGCAAAAATGGGGCAAATTTGAGGCTCCAACGGGCTGAAAACTCAAGAATCCCTAGGTATTATTGCCTATTCACGTCTTACTGGTGCCTTTTTTGGTCAGCATTATTTAGCGCAATGTTGATGTGGTTTACCAGACGTCGGCGAGAAGCCGCTGAATTTGGGGAGATGAGATTGATTTGGAGAGAAATCAACGCTTTAACCTCTTTAACAAATACGCCTGCCGAATACGGGTCTTCTGGTGGGGGCCTGACAATAGGGGAAGTATCCCCGCAAAAATGGTGCAAGATATATGTCGTTTGATCTACGCGTAAGTGGTTCGTTTGTATGCGGGAGAATTTCAGGGGTGAAAGACTTCTCATCATCGATACGCTCAAAATCTGAGGCGCATATGCCGGAGGGAATGAACTGATGGCTACTGTAACTGTCTCAAA
>CAZXRG010000290.1:0-3698 GCA_964642935.1 uncultured Rhodobacterales bacterium
ACACCGATACCAGCAAAACCATGCTCTGTGATGGGGGTGTCAATTACCCGCTTTTCTCCGAACTCGTCCAACATCCCTTGAGATATCTTGTAAGCGCCCTGGTATTCTCCGACTTCCTCGCCCATCAAGAACACATCACCGTCCGTGCGCATTTCTTCGCACATGCCGTCGCGGAGCGCCTCACGGACTGTTTGCTCTTTGAAAGTCGTTCCGGCTGGAATTTCTTCCGCGAGAATGGGAGCCGAGACCGGCGCCACTGAGCTGCCGCTGGCAGGAGCGGCCTCCGCGGGCGCTTCACTTACGGCAACCGGAGCACTGTCGGCCGCTGCAGCGTCTGCATCCGTTTCACCGTCTTCAAGCATGATTGCAATGGGCGTGTTAACCTTTACGCCATCGCTGCCCTCAGGGATCAGGATTTTTCCAACAACGCCTTCATCAACGGCCTCAAATTCCATTGTGGCCTTGTCGGTTTCAATTTCCGCGATCACGTCACCGGAAGAGACCGTATCGCCTTCCTTCACGTTCCATTTAGCAAGATTGCCTTCTTCCATTGTCGGGGAAAGCGCTGGCATGAGAATTTGAATGGGCATCACACCACCTCCGCGTAAATATCAGTCCAAAGTTGCTCCAGTCCGGGCTCCGGACTTTCTTGAGCGAAGGCAGCGGACTCGTTCACAATGGCCTTGATCTCTTTGTCGATTGCCTTGAGATCGTCCTCAGAGGCGTGCTTTCCAGTCAACAAAAGCTCTCTGACATGGTCGATTGGATCACGCTCTTCGCGCACCTTTTGAACCTCATCACGGGTTCTGTATTTGGCTGGATCGGACATGGAATGGCCGCGATAGCGATAGGTGTTCATCTCCAAAATATATGGACCCTGACCAGAGCGACAATGGGCGGTCGCTTTCTCGCCCGCAGCCTTCACGGCCAAGACGTCCATGCCATCCACGCTTTCACCTGGAATGCCAAAGGCTTCACCGCGCGTGTAAATCGCAGGTGTAGAGGTGGAACGCTTCATAGATGTACCCATGGCGTATTGATTGTTCTCGATCACGAACACGCACGGTAGCTTCCAAAGCGACGCCATGTTGAAAGTCTCATAGACCTGTCCTTGGTTGGCTGAGCCATCGCCAAAGTAGGTGAATGTCACATTGTCATTGCCGCGATATTTGTTTGCGAAGGATAGCCCGGCCCCAATGGGAACTTGAGCGGCCACAATTCCATGCCCGCCGTAGAATTCTTTTTCCTTGGAGAACATATGCATGGATCCACCTTTACCTTTGGAGTATCCGCCTTCTCGCCCCGTAAGCTCGGCCATGACACCATTAGGGTCCATGCCACAGGCCAACATATGTCCGTGATCACGATATGAGGTCAGTCGTTGGTCGCCATCTATCGCAGTTGCTTCAAGTCCGACAACGACCGCTTCCTGTCCGATGTAAAGGTGGCAAAAACCGCCAATCAATCCCATTCCATAGAGCTGACCTGCCTTTTCCTCAAACCGTCTGATGCTGAGCATATCACGGTAGTATTTGAGCAATTCATCCTTGGAAATATTGGGTTTTTTCGTCGAGGCACGTTTTTTGGTGGCGGCCATTCATAGTTCTCCCAGACTCTTCGATTAATTAGTATATCGCTTAACTAAATTATGCCATGAACGCTGTTTTTACGCAAGGGCATGTAATTGCATACCCGCGATGCAATTAATAAAGTTTAAAGATGTACTAAAAATTCTAAAGTGGCTGAAAACAGCTACCTGACGACGACCTCATTGTCTCGTACCATGCCTAGAACCTTCCGAGATTGCTCGTCTAGAAGGTCCAAATCGAGGAACTTGTCAGATAAGCGGAGCGCTCGGTTCTGAGCTTCTTCGCGATCTGATGTGAGTTGAGCCAGTTGTTGGCCCAAAAGGATTTCATCCGCTTCAATCCGGCCTTTTTCGTAAAGCCCGTAGGGGCCATGGGTGGCCGCATAGAAGAAGTATCCGCATACCAACACGGTAACGACTGAAAAGATCGCCATAGTGATATTCTCTGATGCGAGAACGTGTCGTGTCATATGCCTGCCTGATTGCCACTTTTTTGCGGCTTCGTTTGTTATCTGGCTTTTATGACAGAGGTGATTCGCCTTGTGAATCCCCTAAATTAGGGGAGAGCGAAAAAATGCCGCGCAATTGTGTGCGCGGCATTTGAGGTAACTACATATAGTGTGGATAGCGGATTAGGCTTTGCCGCGATAGATATCCATGAGCTTTCCGAGCATCTCGAGCGCTTCTGGACGTGACCGCTGGAACGTGTTGCGACCGATGATCGAACCGTTACCACCACCATCGCGAATGGCGCGAGCATCGTCATAAACACTGTCGGCACCTTTCTTGGAACCACCAGAGAAGACAACAATCCGACGACCGTTAAACGCGGACTTCATTACGTCCTTAACGCGGTCAGCCTGAGTGGAGATCGCGATGTTCTCGTCCTCATAGACCTTCTTGGCCGCAGGCAAGGACAGGTGATCTGTTCCAAGCTTCACTTTGATGATGTGCGCACCAAGCAGGGCTGCAATCTGTGCCGCATAAGCGCCGATGTCAGCAGCCGTCTCGCCAGCCGTATCCAGTGCTTCACCGCGTGGGTAGGACCAGATCACAGTTGCGATACCTTTAGAGGCCGCTTCTTCGCGCATGGCCGAGATTTCCTCGAACATGTCCAAACCAGCAGCAGAACCCGGATAAACCGTAAAGCCGATGGCAGATGCACCGATGCGCAGCGCGTCATCGACAGATGCTGTGATCGCCTGATCTTTCAAAGCAACAGAAGGGATCAAGGAGTTTGCAGAGTTCACTTTGAGGATCGTTGGAATTTGACCGGCATAAGTGTCAGCACCTGCTTCCAACATGCCCAAAGGTGCCGCATAGGCGTTTAGCCCGGCATCAATGGCAAGCTGGTAGTGATAATGTGGATCATATGCGTCCGGGTTTGGCGCAAACGAGCGTGCTGGCCCGTGCTCAAATCCCTGATCAACCGGAAGAATGATCATTTTACCGGTTCCGCCCAGTTTTCCGTTCATCAATATCCGGCAAAGGTTGCCCTTCACACCGGCATTGTCGGATTCATAGTTGGAAAGAATCTTCTGAACTACTTTAGTCGCTCTCATCTGGCGATCTCCCACGTAAGCTATACAAAAATGATGTGGTGGCGGTACATTATCGACATACACATAGCAATGTTGTTAGCGATATCATTGATATGCTTTGATAAAATTGCGTGACATTCCTGCGGCAGAAGAGGGGGAGACCCCCTTTATCCGTTTAAAGCGGCTACTCCGGGAAGGGTCTTGCCTTCCATCCACTCTAGAAATGCCCCACCGGCGGTGGAAATATAGGTAAAATCAGCGCCAGCGCCCGATCCATTGAGGGCTGCTACCGTGTCACCGCCACCTGCGACTGAAATCAGGCCACCTGCACGCGACAATTCAGCGGCCTTTAGGGCCGCCGCATCAGTTGCAGTGTTGAAGGGCTCAATCTCAAAAGCGCCCAAAGGGCCATTCCAGACCAAGGTCTTGGCTGCTTCAAAGGCCTCTGCGACCGCAGCGACGGACTTAGGGCCTGCATCCAGTATCATCTTGTCGTCGGGACAGGCGTCCGCTGCAACAACCTCATTCGCGGCGCCTGCCTTGAATTCTCCTGTCACAACAACGTCAAC
>CAZXRG010000291.1:0-3690 GCA_964642935.1 uncultured Rhodobacterales bacterium
CGGTCAGCGACTTCGCCTTTGCCAGTCATCAACGCGCCACCACCTAGCGGCGACCAAGCCATCATGGCGTGTCCTTGACGTTGGTGGAATGCCATGTCGCCATTGGTGAATGGATCTACTTCGGCCAGTGAAATCTCGATCTGGTTTGTCGATAGCTTGGTCTTCATGCCCGACTGCAACAACTCCCAGTCGAAGGGGCGGAAGTTCGACACACCCACCGCACGTACCTTGCCACTTTGTACCAAGTCATCCAGCGCAGCGCCGGTCTCATTATGGTCCATCAACGGATCAGGGCGGTGGATCAAAAGCATGTCGATGTGGTCCACACCCATATCGCGCAGTGAGCATTCGACCGAATATTCGATATGCTTGCGAGACGTGTCATAGTGCTTCACCTTCGCATCCGCGTAACGGCCAGCGGGAGCCACGATATCGCATTTCGTCACGATCTCCATCTGGTTACGCAGTTTTGGGTACGCCTTTAGCGCGCCACCCAACACGGCTTCGGCGACATACCCACCATAGATGTCGGCCTGATCGAAGGTCGTGATGCCCTGATCCAAACAGGCCTGGATTTTGGCCTCGACGTGGGCGGGTGAGGTATCCGTATCATCAGCAACGCGCCACATGCCATAGACAAGGCGGCTAAACGACAAATCGGAAATCATTGAAACGCGATCCATTATCGGCGAACTCCTGCAGCAAGTGGGGTGGCGGGGGGCTTTGATGGAACACGTCCATACTCTTGGGGCAGAGAACAGGTTTTCATCTGCGGCAGCACACGGGTGCCGAAATGCCTAGCCTCTTCAATATGTGGGTAGCCAGACAGGATAAAGGCGCGGATGCCCATTTTTTGGTATGCCTCAAGCTTACTGAGCACCTGATCCGTCGAGCCGACGATCGCGGCACCGCAGCCCGAACGCGCTCGCCCAACGCCCGTCCACATATGCGGCTCAATATAGCCGTGATCATCCGCGATATCGCGGTTCTTGGCTTGATGACTGACGCCTAACGATTTGGCGTCCAGCGCGCGGTCACGAATGGCATTGCCTTGCTCGTCGTCCAACCGGGAGACGATGTATTCGGCGTATTCTTTCGCCTCGGCTTCGGTGTCCCTTACGATTACGTGCGTGCGCAGGCCGTAATCCAGCGTGCGGTTGTGACGCTTCGCGGCCTCGTTCGCAGCTTTCATGCGGCCCTCAAGGTCTTCGACTTTTTCTGGCCACATCAGGTAGACGTCGCAGTACTCGCCACACAGCTCGAGCGCATCGGGTGAATACCCACCAAAATACAGCATCGGGCCACCGGTTTGATATGGGCGCACCGGGTCCGTCGTCAGACCCTTGAAATCATAGATATCGCCAGTGTGGTCAATCTCGTCTTGCGTCCACGCCTGCTTGAGAATTTGAACGACCTCGCGGGACCGCTGATATCGGTAAGGACTAGGTTCTTTTTGCCCGGGGAAGTCGGACGAGATGATATTGACCGTAAAGCGTCCTTCGAGCATGTGATCCAGCGTGGCAAGGGTGCGCGCAAGCATGATCGGCTGCATCTCGCCGCACCGCACAGCTGCCAACAAGTTTATTTTGGACGTGATCGGCGCGCAACCGGCAACAAAGCTGAGTGTGTCTTGACCAACCTGATAGGACGACGGGCACAGGATGTTGCGGAACCCTTGAACTTCGGCGGTTTTCACGATGTCTGAACAATGGGCCCAAGACGAACGTAGATCGCCGTCCGGCACCCCCAAGAACTGATAGTCATCCGAGCAAAGCGCCGAAAACCAAGAAACCTCGGCCGCGTCCAAGTCTGGTGATGTCACCGGAACAATTGTCATCTGATTCCCCAATGCGGTTGCACGAATTTGTCTTGCGTAGCCTTGACTTTGATGTAAATCAATGGGGCATCAATTTTTAAGCTGGGAGGGAGTCGCTCTTGTATGAACGCCGCAACGGCCCCGCCGCCCTGCCAATCTATGCACAAGTGAGCGAAGTCCTTGTCCGAGAAATTGCCGCAGGGCGTCTGACTGATGGACAACGCTTGCCGCCGGAACGCCAGCTTGCGGCCACGCATCATGTCACCGTGCGCACCTTGCGGAAGTCCTTGAAAATACTTGAGCAAAAAGGACTTCTCGAGCGCGTGCAAGGGTCGGGAAACTATATAAAGTCCAATTCGGAAGCACAGAGCATCTACTCGATGTTTCGCATAGAGCTGATTGCTGGGGCCGGCTTCCCGACTGCGCGGTTCCTTGACATCTCCGAGCGCGAAAAGCCCCGCGATTTGCCTGAATTCGGCAGCTCTGAGCGTGGCACCCGAATGCGGCGATTAAGGTTCCTCAATAAAGTTCCCGCTGCCGTTGAAGAGATTTGGCTGGATGGCGATAGCGGCACTATCTTGGCCGCGCAGGCCTCGGATTCCCTCTACCGCTATTACCAAGTGAAACTAGGGTTTTCAATCACGCGCGCCGAGGATTACGTGAGCATCGGAAAGACGCCTGACTGGGCGCCTGCCGAATTTGGCAAAGCCTCTGGTGCGATGACGGGATATATCGAGCGTTTGAGTTGGGAACAGAAACCGTACCCCATCGAGTTTTCCCGGACTTGGTTTGACACTGATACCGCACGTTATGTGCAGCGGCTGAAATAGGATTATCCACATGGCGAAACATATCAACTACGGCATTATCGGCTGCGGAATGATGGGCCAGGAGCACCTTCGCAATATCGCCCTTCTGCCTGACACACGTGTCTTGGCGATCTTCGAACCGGATGCGGACATGGCCAATGATGCCATGCGGCTCGCGCCCGACGCGATCCTTGTGGACAGTATCGACGCGCTGTTGGAGGTTGAAGCTCTGGATTGCGTCCTCATCGCAAGTCCCAACTATCGACATATGGAGCAGTTGGAAGCCCTAGCTGATAAGCGCGCCCTGCCAGTTCTTGTCGAAAAGCCGCTGTTCACAGATCCATCCGACTTGGCACGTATCGACGCCTTTCGTCGGAGTTTTCCAGCACCTGTTTGGGTCGCGATGGAATACCGCTATATGCCACCCATCGCGATGTTCCTGAATGAGGCGAAAGCGGTCACAGGCGGCGTCAAGATGCTGACGATCCGGGAACACCGTTTCCCGTTCCTCCACAAAATTGGTGACTGGAATCGGTTCAATGCGAAGACCGGCGGGACTTTCGTCGAGAAATGTTGCCATTTCTTCGATTTGATGAGGCTTGTTATTCAATCAGAGCCAATTCGCGTGATGGCCTCTGGCGGACAAGATGTGAACCATCTGGACGAGTCATATGATGGCCAGACACCGGACATTTTCGACAACGGCTACGTTATTGTCGACTTCGCCTCTGGTGCGCGGGCAATTCTGGAACTGTGCATGTTCGCGGATGGCGCCCGCTACCAAGAAGAAGTGTCCGCCGTCGGCCCCAAGGGTAGAATCGAAGCTTTGGTTCCGGGTCCCGGGCGGTTTTGGCCAGAGCACCTTGGCGAACCACCCGTGCCACAGGTTATCGTAAGCCCGCGTGTACCCAAGGGACCATTGGTCCGCAAAGTACCGGTAGATCCGACGCTCCTGGACGCAGGTGATCACAACGGATCAACCTTTTACCAACATCAGGGCTTCGTTGAATTGGTACGCGGAAATCGCAAAGCGGCGGACGTGGATGTTTACGATGGTATGATATC
>CAZXRG010000292.1:0-3680 GCA_964642935.1 uncultured Rhodobacterales bacterium
GATGAGGTCATCGGGGCGGATGCGGTTATTCTGGCCTCTGGCGGGTTTGAGGCGGACCCTGAGTTGCGAGCCAAATACATCGGTCCCAATTGGGATAAGGCCAAGGTGCGCGGCACGCCCAATAATACCGGCGACGGGATCAAGATGGCACTGGAGGCCGGTGCGCAGAGTTACGGGCTATTTGAGGGCTGTCATGCCACGCCCATGGACCTTCATATGGCCGATTTCGGTAATCTTGAGTTGGACCCCGGTGAGCGGAAGAACTACCGGAAGATTTGTTACTTTTTAGGTGTGATGTTGAACGCCCACGGGAAGCGATTTGTCGATGAGGGGATCAATTTTCGCAACTACACTTATGCGCAATTTGGCAAGGCGATCATGGAGCAGCCGGATCATTTTGCCTGGCAGATTTTCGACAGCAAGGTGTTTGATCTGTTTTACGGCGAGTATTCTTTCCATGACGCCCATTATGTTGAGGCGGACACTCTGGAGGCTTTGATCGAGAAGCTGGAGGGTGTGGATAAGGACGGCGCTCGGGCGACTTTGGCCGAATTTAATGCGGCGGTCGATCAGGATGTGGCGTTTGATCCGACGGTTCTGGATGGGAAGGGCACCAAGGGTTTGGAACTGGCCAAGTCGAATTGGGCGCAGGATTTCACCAAGCCACCGTTTCGCGCCTATCCGGTGACGGGGGGGATCACGTTTACTTACGGTGGTTTGAAGGTGGATGAGACGGGTGCGGTTCTTGATACGGAAGGCGCCCGCATTTCCGGTCTTTATGGCTGTGGAGAGCTTGTTGGTGGCGTCTTTTACAACGGGTATCCAGGCGGGTCAGGTCTGACGTCGGGGGCCGTGTTTGGACGGCGTGCGGGATATGGGGCGGCGGGTTAAACCGCCCTCTCCCCGTTTTAAATTAGAGCGCCCGACCTTAAACATGAATCACCAATACCCTGCCATGCTTCGCATTCTCGGGACATTGGTGATGATATGTAACTCAAGTTAAAGGTCGGGCGCTTTAAAGGGTGGCCAGCATCCAGATGGCCATGGCCACCATCATCAGATTCTCGGTCAGGCTGATGAAGCCAAGGGGGACGCGGCTGTCGCCAAGGCAGGCGCATTTCAGCTCGCGTTTGTCGATATAGACGGCCTTGATCACGCTTATGGTGCCAATGCCAGCCACGATCAAAGCGGCGGGTGCGGCGAGCCATGTGAGCACGCCCATGAGCATCAGGAGCCCTGCGCCTGCTTCCACGAACGGATAGACGTAGCCGTAGCGTAGCCATTTTTGCGCGAGCAGGTCATAGTTGAGGAACATGGTCGCGAAGGTCTCGAGGTTTTGCAGTTTTTGTAGGCCCAGAAGCACCATGGCGATGGCCACGAACCAGCCGATGGTTTGGCCGGTGAAGAGCGTGCCCAATGCGACCCATGTGACGGCCACGGCGAGAAGGGCTGCGATGGTGAAGAGTGCGATGACCGGTTGGTAGGTGACCGCGTCTTTGGCTTTTACTTTGATGCCGAAATGGGCGTTGAGATCGTCAAAGCCGCCCACGCGCTCCCCGTCGATGAAGGCTTGGGGGGTGGTTTTAACGCCGTGCTCTGCCTTGAAAGCGTCGATCTCTTCGCGGGATTTCAGGTGGCGGTCGTCAACCTCGAAGCCTTGGCGTTCAAGGAGGTCTTTGGCTTTCAGGCCATGGGGACACATGTGATCCGGTGTGACCATCCGGTAAATCGTGGCTGATTTGGTCAATGTGTCTTTGGGCATGGGTGCGCTCTTTGTGAGTGTGTCTGGTGATGCGTTTTGGCCGTGGGCTTATCCACGCGCGGTCAGTGCAGTGTAGATAGTCTATTTGAACAGGGGTTTCCAGATGTGGGCTGAAATCGGCTGGCTCAGCAGGCCAGTTGGTCGATCTTGTAGATGGTGATCTCTTTGCGGGAGATGTCGAGCACCCCCTCTTTTTGCAGCTTATCCAGAGACTGTGTGACCCATTGGCGGGTGGCGCCGACGATGGAGGCGACTTGCTCATAGGTGATGGAGCGGTCGATGATAACCACCCCGCCTTCGTTGCGCCCGTGGGTGTCGGCAAGGATCAACAGGAGTTGTTCGAGGCGCTCGGAGATCGAGCGGGTGCCGAGCATTTGGATCAATGCGGAGTAGCATTTTCCCTTGGCCACCAGACCGTCGATGACCGCCAGAGCCACTTGGGGCATGTCGACCACCAGACTGCGCAGGCTCATGCCCGAGAGGAACAGGAGTTCGCATTCCTCAAGCGCATCGGCGGACCAGACGTGGCGGCCGCGCCCGAATACCTCGGGGCCTCCGACGAAATGGCCGTGGGTCCAATAGGCTAATGTGATTTCGCGCCCTGAGGGGGCGGCGTAGAAGGTGCGCATGCGGCCCTTTTCGAGCACCCAGACGCCTGTGTGGGGATCGCCCTGGAAGAACAGGCCCTCGCCTTTTTTCAAAACCGTGCGCGTGCCCATTTTGCGCACCTTTGCGCTTTCCTCAGGCGAGAGGCCGGAGAGGAACCCTGCCCCCTCGTTGAGTTCGAGAAGGTATTCCGAAAGATAGATGGCGCCTGTTTCTGTGGGGTCTTCGATGTCTTTCATGTCGCTCACAACTCCGGTCGCGGGGTGGCGGCGAGATAGTCGGCAAGAGCAGAAATCTGGTCGTCCGTGAGGCCGATCATCTTCTTTTGCATCACTTGGCCTTGATCATTCACACGCTCTCCATCGCGAAAATCTTCCATTTGCTTGGCCAGATATTCAGGGTGTTGGGCGCGTAAATACGGGAGAAGCGGGGATTGTTGCCGCCCGCCTGCGTGACATTCCGCGCAATTGCGTGCCTCAAAGAGGGCCTCCCCCTCCCCGACAAGATCAGTCGCCGGATCAGGTGTGGGTGCGGGCTGGTCCGAGAACCATTCGGCCACAACAGGAATATCTTCAGGGGCAAGCTCGGACACGATGGATACCATCTGCCCACCATCGTTCATTCTGTGACCGGACATAAAGTCCCGAATTTGTTTTTGTAGATAAAGTGAGGGCTGACCTGCCAATTTCGGGAATTTTGCCATGCGCGACACCCCGTCAAGCGAGTGGCAGAGCGCGCAAACCTCATAAGGGGCCAGACCGTCGGTTTCGATCATGTCGGCTTGGGCCTGATGAGCCAGTCCGAGCGCAATCAGGACGGCGAGTGTTCTAACTGGAGCCATTACGCGCGCGCACTTCTGCGATCAGCTCCATGTCGGACCCATCCGCAAAGCCCAAAGTCAGAGTGACTGTGTCGCCTGCCTTGAGCGGATTTTGCGGGCGCATGAGCATGATATGAAGCCCGCCCGGAGCCATGGCCAGCGACTTCCCAACGGGAATTTCAAGCTGGTGGATCATCGACATTGTGGCGATCCCGTCAGTCTCTTCGGTTTTATGGAGATGGGCCATTCCGTAGCCTTCGGCCTTGATCGAGACCACGCTTTTGGGCGCATCATCAGTGTTTTCAAGGGTCAGATAAGCCGCATGGGACATCACGCCGGGCGGGGCCACGGGTATCCATGCGTCAATGACCGAGAGGTCGTCTGCGAATGACATGCTCGGCAGAGCCAAGCCCAAAAAGAGTGATGTTTTCAACCAGTTCACTGGGTTTTCTCCCGTCTGTAGGCAATTTGAAGCCGCGCTATGAACTCGGC
>CAZXRG010000293.1:0-3674 GCA_964642935.1 uncultured Rhodobacterales bacterium
GCCTCAACAGTGGTCACCGCCTCAACGCCCTTGGTGGTGGCCGCAACCGTGGACAACAACCCGATCCCCGCCCCCAGCTCCAACACCCGATCTCCGGGGGTCAAATGCGCGCGCAAAGCCGCACATTCCCCGCCCTCATAGCGGTTGTTGCGCATGGGGCGCTCGATTTTGGGCGTGATAACTTTTGGATCAAACGGAATTTTGATCCCTTGGGTTTCAATAATCTCAAAAGAGGTGGTGTCTGTCATGTGCCGCGTTGGGTCCATTCTGGTGGGGATTTCACATCTTGAGCTTGTTTAACCACCAGTCTGGGCACAAAGCAAACCATGTGATCCATCAAAAGGACGGGCGTGGCCCTTATGCCCACTTGCCCTTGCCCTTGCCCCGTCATAGAAGTCCAATCTCATGATCGCCAAAGACAGGTTTATTGATGTTAAAATCCTTCCGCTCATCACAATCAAACGTGTTCGTTTGGATTATCATTTTGCTCCTCATCGTAGGTCTTGCCGGTATCGGCATCACCCAGTCCGGTGCAGGCGGAGGTGCCACTGCCGTGGCGGCCATTGGCGAGAAAGAGGTCACTGTTGACGAATATGTCCGCGCCATCAACCTAGAGGGCCAGCGGATCGGCCAGCAGATCGGGCGCCCCCTAACGGTCGAGCAAATGCGCTCCTTTGGCGTGGATCAGCAGGTTCTGGGACAGCTTCTCAATTCCGCCGCCATCGACAATGAGGCGATCAAGCTTGGCCTGTCTGTGGGTGATGAGACCATCCGCGACCAGCTTTTGGCAAGCCGCGCCTTTCAAGGGACCGACGGCAAATTCAACGAGACATCCTACGAGTTCGCTTTGGAAAACGCAGGTCTCTCTCCCGGCGAATACGATGAAATCTTAAGGGGTGAAGCCACCCGCGAGTTGTTCCGCCAAGGTGTCGTGCGCGGTGTGCGCATCGACAATACAGCCGCCACCGAGGTCATGAAGTTCTTGGGCCAAGAGCGCACGATTGAATGGGTGCGCTTGGATGACACCCATCTCGATGTGCCCGTTGGCGCTCCGTCAGACAGTGAGCTTGCGACCTTCCACTCCGAAAACGAAGCGGATTATACGCTGCCTGAAACCCGCAACATCACCTATGCTTTTGTCACCGAAGACAGCCTTCTGGACGATGTAACGGTCACCGACGAAGCCCTCCAAGAGCTGTTTGAGGACCGCTCCGCCGAGTTCAACGCCCCTGCCCGTCGCATCCTTGACCGGATCGTCTTTGGTGCGATGGAAGACGCGCAAGCGGCAATGGACGCGATCAATGATGAAAGCCAGAGCTTCTCTGACATCGCATTGGCCCGTGGCCTCTCCGCTGACGACACAGATCAGGGTGAAGTGACCGAGCTTGAATTGGACGCAGACGCCCGCAAGCTTCTCTTTGGCACCGAAGAAACCGGCGTTTATGGCCCTGTTGAAACAAGTCTTGGTCCGGCCATCTACCGCATCAACGCGGTTCTGGATGCCACCAACATCACGCTTGAGGACGTGCGCGACGAGTTGCGCCGTGAATTGGCACAGGAAGAAGCCGCCGCGCGTATCTCTGAGGAAACCGACGCCATAGACGATCTGATCGCAGGTGGCGCCAGCATTGAAGACGTCGCCAATGAGACCTTTATGGAGCTTGGCACAATCGCTCTGACCGCCGAAACCGACGAGGGTCTCGCCGCGGATCAGGCCTTCCGCGAAGAGGGTTTTGAAGCAGAGGTCGGTGAAGAGCGTGACCTGAGCAGCCTGTCCGATGGCATCTTCGTTCTGCGCGTGGACGAGATCGTTCCCCCAACGCTCCAGCCCCTTGAAGATGTGCGCGACGACGCAATCGCGGCTTGGACTTTGGCGGAAACCACCAGCCGTCTCACCGATCTTGGCAACTCCCTTAAAGAGCGTATCGACGGCGGTGAGCCTTTGGGCGCCATCGCCTCTGAACTTGATATGATCGTTCTGGGTGAAGTTCCGTTTGGCCGCAACGACATCGTTGAAGGCACCCCGCCCGAGTTCATCCGCGATATTTTTGCCGCCGAGCAGGACGAGGGCGTTGTGGTGACCGACGAAGCCTCCGTGCTGATCGCCATGGTCACAGATATCATCCCCGCGACCCTAGACGGTGAGGATATCGACGCGCAGATCAGTCAGGTGGAAGCGCAAATCCAAGACAGCACCGCCAACGACCTCTTCACCTATTTCACCCAAGGCTTGCAAAACGACGCGGGCATTTCGGTCAACCAATCCCTGATCGACAATGTGCTCGGCCAAATGTCCACCGGCTCTGCTGGCGGCGGGCTATAGACCCCGCCATGGAGTTTCTACCCCAAAAAGACGAGTTCACCCGCGCCTATGAGCGTGGCGAAAATCAGGTGGTCTACACGCGCCTTGTGGCCGATCTCGACACGCCTGTGAGCCTGATGCTCAAACTGGCGGGCGCTGGTGCCATGAGCTTCATGCTCGAATCCGTCACCGGCGGGGAAACACGCGGCCGCTATTCGGTCATCGGCATGAAGCCCGATCTGATCTGGGACTGCCGCGACACCACCGCCCGTCTCAACCGCAAAGCCCGCTATGACGCCGACGCTTTTGAGGACGAGCCGTCCGACCCGCTCACGTCGCTCCGCGCGCTCCTAAGCGAGAGCCATATCGATATGCCCGACGACTTGCCCGCGATCTCCGCAGGCCTGTTCGGCTATCTGGGCTATGATATGATCCGCCATGTGGAGCATCTGCCCGATGTGAACCCCGACCCGCTCGGCCTTGCGGATGCGGTCATGATGCGCCCGACGATCACGATTGTTCTAGACGGCGTCAAAGGCGAAGTGATCGTCACCGCCCCCGTCTGGGTGCAAAACGGCGTCTCCGCCCAACAAGCCTACGCCCAAGCCGCCGAGCGTGTGGCCGATGCGGTCAACGATCTGGACCGCCAGCCGCCCACAGAATCCCGCGAGCTGACCTCCGGCACCATCAATGCCGAGCCTGTCTCCAACACCACCAAAGAGCGCTACTTTGAGATGGTCGAGCAAGCCCGCGCCTATATCAAAGCCGGTGACATCTTTCAGGTGGTCCCCTCCCAACGCTGGACACTCAATTTCGACCTGCCCCCCTTCTCGCTTTACCGCGCTTTGCGCCGCACCAACCCGTCGCCCTACATGTTCTACTTCAACATGGGCGACTTCCAGATTGTCGGCGCATCACCAGAAACATTGGTCAGCGTCAAAGACAAACAGGTCACCATCCGCCCCATCGCAGGCACGCGCCCGCGCGGTAAGGACGAGACCGAGGACCGCGCTTTAGAAGCCGATCTTCTGGGTGACCCCAAAGAATGCGCCGAGCACCTGATGCTTCTGGATCTGGGCCGCAATGACGTGGGCAAAGTCTCCAAAATCGGCACGGTCAAACCCACCGACAAGTTCATCATCGAGCGTTACTCACACGTCATGCACATCGTCTCCAACGTCATTGGCGAATTGTCCGACGATCACGACGCGCTCTCCGCCCTTTTAGCAGGCCTTCCCGCCGGAACCGTCTCCGGTGCGCCCAAAGTCCGCGCCATGGAGATCATCGACGAGCTGGAAACCGAAAAGCGCGGCGTTTACGGCGGCGGTGTCGGCTATTTCTCAGCCACAGGCGAGATGGACCTTTGCATTGC
>CAZXRG010000294.1:0-3666 GCA_964642935.1 uncultured Rhodobacterales bacterium
GCGGGAACCGGGTTTGCATGGTGGATCAAGGTACGAAGGCGCGTGGTTTTGTCTGCAATTACCACGGGTGGTCCTTTGGTATTGAGGGCTCCTTGCGGGGCACGGACGGGAAAGTCTACGACAAGGACGAGGGGTTTGATAAGTCAGAGATCGGTTTGACCCCTGTGGCGCAAATTCAAAGCTATAAGGGTTGGGTTTTTGCGACCTTTGACCCCAATGCGCCGAGCCTTGAAGAGTTCCTTGGCCCCTTCACCTATTACCTCGATGCATTCGTGGATAATGACGAGGGCGGTACGGAGTTTATCGGTGGTTCAACCCGCAATCTGGTGGATTGTAACTGGAAGTTCCCTGCCGAGAATTTCGTGGGCGATATCCTGCACGCCTTTTGGACCCATCAATCGGGCGCATCGGCCATCATGGGAGGGGCTGTTGATCTGGGCAAACGCTATGAAGAACTGGCGTTTCAGGCTTCCAGTTACGGGCACGGGATTGAGACCAATCTTGATAAAGTCGGCAATATCCGCACGCTCGGCTACCCCGATTTGGTGGATTATCAATTCAGCCGCATGCAGGACATGGAAGAGCGTTTGGATGAAACCCGTGCACGTATGGTCGGCGCGGTTGGCTCGGCCACGATTTTCCCGAATCTGTCGTTCCTACCGGGGCAAAACACGGTCCGCGTTTGGCATCCTAAGGGGCCAAATCAGGTGGAGCTGATCAGCTGGACTTTCGTGAACAAAAACATGCCCGAAGAGATCAAGGATCAATACCGCAAAGGCGTGATGATGACCTTCTCACCGGGCGGTGTGTTCGAGATGGATGACGGTGAAAACTGGGAATATTGTACGCGTACCAATGAGGGATTTGTGACCCGTCACCAGCCTTTGCATTACGCCTTGGGTGTTGGAACCGAAGCACCTGAAAAGGGACTGCCCGGTCACATTCATCGCGGCTCTTTGAACGATGCCAACCAGCGCCAATTCTATGCCCGTTGGGCGGAGTTCATGGAGTACGATGATTGGGGTCGGCTGCAAAACAGCCCCACGCGAGGGCCAGAACAAGTTGTGGAGGCTGCGGAATGAGCGCGCTACCTGCCGTCAACGAGGCCTTCTCTGATGAAGCCAAGCCAGTTGACCTTGACCTGCTCCGGCAGGTTGAGGGCTTCTACAACCGCGAAGCGCGGCTGTTGGATACCGAAAACTACAACGACTGGCTGGCGCATTGCATGGACGGGGACATCCACTATTGGATGCCCGACATGGACACGCGCCGCCGCGATGATCCGCGCGGGATCTATGCGTTTGGCGAGACCGCATATTTCGACGACCGCTACAGCGAACTTGAAATCCGGGTGAAACGCTATGACGAGCCTTCCGCTTGGGCCGACAACCCCTCTACTCGGCACATGCATATGATTGCCAATGTCGAGGTGTTTGAATCCGGCCATGACGGGTATTTGGGGACGTTTTGCACGTGGCAAAACGTGCGCAATCGCAACGAGATTGACCAAGACATTATGCATGGTCGACGTGAGGATCTTTTGCGGATCACTGACGACGGGTTCCGCGTCATGCGTCGGCGCGTCATCACGGTTCAGAACGTGCTTCTGACCAAAAACCTGAACACGTTCTTCTGATGGCGCGGCTTGATGGATATGCAGCCCTCGTTACGGGCGGAGGCAAGGGGATTGGCCGCGCTGTGGTTGATCGTTTTGTGGCGGAAGGTGCAATGGTGGCAGCCCTTGTACGTTCCGAGAGCGACGCGGCTGATTTGATCGCAGAGCACGGTGATACCGTAGCACCCGTGGTCGGAGACGTGCGCTCTTGGGCCAGCAACAAAGAGGCTGTTGAGACGGCCGTGAGCCGCTTTGGCAAGCTCGATGCTCTTGTGCCCAATGCGGGCGTCTATGATTTCTCCGACCGCTTTGAAAGCATGGCGGGCGAAGAGATTGAGGCCCGTTACCGCGAATTGTTCGACGTTAATGTCTTGGGCTACCTGTTGGCGGCGCGAGCGGGTGTTGAGGCGCTGCGCGAGAGCAATGGTTCGATCACTTTCACCCTATCCTCCTCGACCTTCTATCCCGGCGGCGGTGGCGTTCTTTATGTCACCTCAAAGCACGGTTTGGCGGGCACGGTGCGCCAATTGGCCTTTGAGCTGGCACCGGACATTCGCGTGAATGCGGTGGCTCCGGGTGGCACGCGCACAGGGCTTGGTGGGTTGAAAGGCGATCAACGCGAGCTTGAGGATATCCCGAACTTTGAAGAGATGGTGGCCAAAACTGTGCCGCTCGGGTTCCTGTCCGAGCCTTTTGACCACACGGATCTTTACGTCACATTGGCCAGCAAAACCGAGAGCCGGTTTGTCACGGCAGAAATTATCCGCAGCGATGGCGGACTTGATGTCCGCGGCGGCGGACGCAAGCGAAAGGAACAAAAAACATGAACCAAGCAGTCGAGCAACTGAAGTCCCGCATGGTGCTTCCGGTTATTTCCGCACCTATGTTTCTGGTCTCTGGACCGGACATGATGATCGCGGCGTGCCGCGCAGGTGTCATGGGCTCTTGCCCCGGTCCCAATGCCAGAACGACCGAAGATTTGCGTGCTTGGTTCGAGCAGATCGACGGCGCGCTCACAGAAAAAGACGCGCCTTGGGCCTTCAACATGATCACCCACAAAAGCTACGGGCGTTTTGACGAAGAAATCGCCTTGGTGGAAGAGTTTAAGCCCGGTCTTGTGGTCACCGCCTTGGGTGGCCCTGATCGTGTGACTGAGCAGGTGCATTCCTATGGCGGTTTGGTGTTTGCGGATGTGAACTCACCCAAATATGCAAGAAAAGCTATTGAAAAGGGTGCGGACGGTCTTGTGCTGGTTTGTGCAGGTGCCGGAGGGCACACGGGCAGCTATGCTATGCTGCCGTTCATTGAGGAGGTCCGTGGTTTCTTTGATGGTCCTCTGATCGTTGGAGGCGGCATCGGCAATGGTGCGGCTGTGCGCGCGGTAGAGAACCTTGGCGTGGACTTCGCTTACCTTGGTACGCGCTTCTTGACCGCCACAGAAACCATGATCCCTGACGCATATCGCCAGATGGCATGGGACAGTCATATGGATGATCTGATCGCCTCAAAAGCCATCTCCGGTGCCCTTGGGCTTTGGATGCGTGCCTCGGTGGAGGCCGCAGGCATGTCGCCCGAGGACATGAAAGCCGAAAAGAAAATCGACTTCTCCATGGATATGCACGCGGGCAATAACGCTTGGAAAACCGTTTGGAGTGCCGGTCAGGGCGTTGGTGGTCTCACAGGGCCTGAAACCATCGCCGAGATCGTGGCCAAGCTGCAGGGCGAGTATTCCGCGGCTGTGACCAGCCAAGCGAATGGCTCTAGATATCTGAAGAGCTCCAAAGAGGCCGCAGAATGACCGATCTTCATGCATTGGCGCAATATTTGCGTGAGGCGGAGGCATCGCAGACCAATATCGCTCCGCTTCGCGACAGCATTTCGAGCGCTGAAGATGCCTATAAAATCCAGTCGATCAACACTGATTTGCGCGTGCAAAACGGGGCTCGGATCGTCGGGCGTAAGGTCGGCTTGACCAATCCCGCCGTGCAGGCGCAGTTGGGCGTCGACCAGCCGGATTATGGCACTCTCTTTGATGATATGGAGATCCCCCA
>CAZXRG010000295.1:0-3624 GCA_964642935.1 uncultured Rhodobacterales bacterium
AGCTGATCGAGGGATGCTTTTGCATCACCGTAGAACATCCGGCTGTTCTCTTTGAAGAAGAGCGGGTTTTCGATGCCCGAATAGCCTGTGCCCTGACCGCGTTTGGAGATGAACACCTGCTTGGCTTTCCAGACCTCCAGAACCGGCATGCCGGCAATGGGAGAGTTCGGATCGTCCTGTGCGGCTGGATTGACGATGTCGTTAGAACCGATCACCATCACCACGTCTGTTTCAGGGAAGTCATCATTGATCTCTTCCATCTCCAGAACGATGTCGTAAGGCACTTTGGCCTCCGCCAGAAGCACGTTCATATGGCCCGGCAGACGACCCGCAACCGGGTGGATACCAAAGCGCACGTTCTTGCCCTTGGCCCGAAGGCGACGGGTCAGCTCGGACACAGACTGCTGAGCCTGAGCCACAGCCATTCCGTAGCCCGGCACAATCACCAGACTGTCCGCATCATCCAGAGCGGCTGCAACGCCGTCAGCATCAATGGCCACCTGCTCGCCCTCGATTTCCATGGCCGGACCCGTGGATTCTCCAAAGCCGCCAAGGATCACCGAGACGAAGTTCCGGTTCATGGCCTTACACATGATGTAGCTGAGGATGGCACCGGAGGAGCCAACAAGCGCTCCGACCACGATCAGAAGATCATTGCCCAGGCTAAAGCCAATCGCCGCGGCTGCCCAACCGGAATAGGAGTTCAGCATGGACACAACCACCGGCATATCCGCGCCGCCGATACCCATGATCAGGTGATAGCCGATGAACAGAGCCGCGAGGGTCATCAGGAACAACGGGAAGAACCCACCGGAGTTAAAGTACCAGATCAGGCAGATAAGCGAGAGGATCGCAGCACCTGCGTTCAACACATGCCCACCGGGCAGTTTAGTCGCTGCTGAATTCACCCGACCTGCCAGTTTTCCGTAAGCAATGACAGAGCCTGTGAAGGTGATCGCACCAATGAAGATGCCCAAGAACAGCTCGACGCGAAGGATGTTAATCTCAACCGGCGTTTTCTTGGCGATGAGCGCTGCAAAAGAGCCGAGCTCTTTGGCGTCACCCGTGAACCCCGCCACATTTCCAATCTCGAAATGTGCGATATAGCCCACAAAGACCGCAGCCAGACCCACCAGAGAGTGCATGGCCGCCACCAGTTCCGGCATTTGGGTCATTTGCACCCGTGTCGCCAGTTGGTAGCCAATCGCGCCACCAAGGGCGATCAGGATAAGCGAGGCCAGCCAGAGGCCGGAGCCCGGACCAATAAGGGTCGCAAACACCGCCAAAGCCATGCCCACGATACCATACCAGACCGCGCGTTTTGCACTCTCCTGATCAGACAGACCGCCCAGAGAGAGGATGAAAAGAATAGCCGATACGACGTAAGCAGCTGTTGTGAAACCAAATTCCATTGTCCGGCCCCCTTAAGATTTCTGGAACATGGCAAGCATGCGCCGTGTGACGAGGAACCCGCCAAAGATGTTGATGCCCGCCATGAAGACCGACAGAGCCGCCAGTAAGATCACCAGCAACGAGCCTGATCCAATCTGCATGATCGCACCCAGAATGATGATCGAGGAGATCGCATTGGTGATCGCCATGAGCGGTGTGTGAAGCGCGTGGGAGACATTCCAGATCACTTGGAAGCCCACAAACACGGCCAGCACGAAGACGATAAAGTGCTGCATGAAGCTCGCAGGAGCGACAAGACCGATCAGCAGGAGAAGTGCTCCACCGATGGCCAATAGACCCACTTGCGTTTTCGTCTGCGCCTTGAACTCGGCCACTTCTTTGGCCTTGATCTCTTCGGGCGTCAGCTCTTTTGGCTTTGGTTTGGCCGCCGCAATCGCCGCCACTTTGGGAGGCGGTGGCGGGAAGGTGATCTCTCCGGCTTTGGCGACAGTCGCGCCCCGGATCACATCATCTTCCATGTTAATGTCGATCACACCGTCATTTTCAGGCGTCAGATCATCCATCATATGGCGAATGTTCGTCGCAAACAGCGTTGAAGACTGGGAGGCCATCCGGCTCGGGAAATCCGTATAACCGACGATGGTCACGCCGCCGTTGGTCACGATCTTCTCGTCCATGACCGTCAGATCACAGTTGCCACCACGCTCGGCGGCCAGATCGACCACGACCGAACCGGGTTTCATCATATCGACCATATCTTTGGTCCAAAGCTTTGGCGCATCCCGTCCGGGGATCAAAGCGGTGGTGATGACAATGTCGATCTCAGGGGCCAGCTCGCGGAACTTCTCAAGCTGCTTCTCGCGAAACTCCGGCGAGGACGGGGCCGCATAACCACCTGTCTCTGCACCGTCCTGAGCCGCCTCTTCAAAATCGAGGAAGACGAATTCAGCGCCCATGCTTTCGATCTGCTCGGCCACTTCGGGGCGCACGTCAAAGGCATAAGTGATCGCACCAAGGGACACGGAGGTCCCGATCGCAGCAAGACCTGCAACGCCCGCGCCCACAACCAGAACTTTCGCCGGGGGAACCTTACCCGCCGCTGTGATCTGGCCCGTGAAGAAACGACCGAAATTATTACCCGCCTCAATCACCGCGCGATATCCCGCGATATTGGCCATGGAGGAGAGAACGTCCATCTTCTGGGCGCGCGAAATACGCGGCACCATATCCATGGCGATCACATTGGCTCCGGCCTTGTTCAGCTTGGCAAGAAGCGCTTCGTTTTGCGCGGGATAGATCGACGAAATCACCGTCTGACCTTCGCGTGCGCGCTTGATCTCTGCACCCTCTGGCGGGCGCACCTTCACGACCACATCCGCGGCCTTCCACAGAGCGGCTGCGGTTTTCACCACCTCAACGCCTGCATCCTTATAGGCCTGATCCGAAAACTGAGCGCCCAATCCGGCACCGGTCTCGATCACGCAAGTGTGGCCCAGCTTTTGAAGCCGTCCTGCACTCTCGGGCGTCATGGCGACACGCGCTTCGCCCGCGACTATCTCTTTTGGTGCACCGATTTTCACCTTTAGGTCTCCTCACTAGATATCAATGCGCTCCACGCCGCATTCGCCCTCAAGATTTGAGGTGCAAATGACAGGGAAGCGTCGCTATTAGGGTGTTATTAACCTTAAGAAGGCCTGAGTTACAATGCGTCAGTGTGTCCAAGTGGCCTTGCGGTCATGCGCAAAATTGTCGCCATATCCGGACTTACGCAAGATATGTGTGCGTTTCTTGGTCGCGGTAACTTGATAGGCGATGCCATGCTTTTTGGCATAGGCAATCGCGGCCTCCTGGCTGTCGAAACTCAGTTTCAACTGGGAGCGCATATCTCCCGAACCGGTCCATCCCATTAAAGGGTCAACTTTCCCGCGTTCCTCAGGCGTGTACTCCAGAACCCATTGACGCGTCTTGGCGTCACCGGACTGCATTGCATTTCTGGACGGCTGATAAATACGAGCGAGCATAAGAGACATTCTTTTTCGGTTACCTGAGTGCCCCTCTTCTACCCAGCAACACCTTAAGGAACAAGAAAATTCGAGACCGGAATCGCGCCAATCCAACAGATTTGGCACGGTTCATTTCGCGTTGCATTTTGGAGAGGGAGGGGAAGAAGCTGGTCGTCAACCCGGCGCGAGGGAGCGAGGGGTGGGGTGG
>CAZXRG010000296.1:0-3588 GCA_964642935.1 uncultured Rhodobacterales bacterium
CGGTGGTTGCGGCGCTCGATCATTGTGAACAGCAAATCCGCATAAGTATCGCCCTGTGGGGCATGTAGGACATAGTGAAGTCCGGTCATGCCCGTGGCCACACGCATTGCGCCGACATGGGGCGGGCCTTCGTATGTCCACACGCTCAACTTCACGAGACCAAGGCTTTTTTACGATTGAAGGGGCGCGCGAAGAGGCTGGCCAGATCACCGGCCTGCTCGTATCCGTGCACCGGAGAGAACACGAGTTCGATGGCCCATTTTGTGGTCATCCCTTCGGCCTCCAATGGATTGGCGAGGCCGAGCCCGCAGACCGTTAGGTCCGGCTTAGCGGTTCGGCATCGGTCCAATTGTTTGTCCACGTCCTGACCCTCGGATATCAACGTGTTTTCCGGGATCATAGACAGGTCTGGTGCGACAAGCCCGCGATGCATGTAAGGTGTGCCTACCTCAAGCGTGGTCATCCCGCATTCCTGGGTTAAAAACCGTGCAAGCGGGATTTCCAATTGGCTGTCTGGGAAGAAGAAAACCGATTTGCCTTGTAGCGACTTGGTAACGTTTTCGAGGGCTTTTTTGGCCCGCATGCGCGGGGCTGTGGTGACGGTCTCAAAGGTCTGCTCACTGACCCCAAATGCATCAGCGATGGCGCGTAGCCAAGCGGTGGTGCCTTTTTCGCCAAACGGGAACGGCGCTTGAATATGGGTACCTCCGAGGCCGACAAGGGCGCCTGTCGTTTCGCCCAAAAAGGGTTGCACAACGGCGATTTTAGTATTGGGACCAATGGCGGGCGGGTTATCTGCGCGACGTGCGGGAAGGCAAGTAACATCTATACCCATTGCCGAGATAAGGCCGGTAAGCTGATCTTCGACCACATCCGGAAGAGCGCCCACAAGAAGCAAGTTAGACACCTCGGTTTGTGGTAGCTTTGGGACCATGGCCGTTAGGCAAGCATCTTCGCCTTGTGTGAACGTGGTTTCGATGCCTGAGCCAGAGAAGCTCATGACCCTCACGTTTGGTGCATGGATTTGGGTTAATCTTTCTGCCGCGCGTGACAGATCGAGTTTAATCACTTCTGACGGGCAAGAGCCGACCAAAAAAAGCTGCCTAATATCAGGACGTCGGGCCAAAAGTCGGGAGACTTCGCGATCCAATTCGTCATGGGCGTCGGCAAGCCCTGCAAGATCTTGTTCCTCCAAAATAGCCGTTGCAAAACGAGGTTCTGCAAAGATCATCACCCCTGCGGCGGATTGCAAAAGATGCGCGCAGGTGCGGGAGCCAACCACAAGAAAGAACGCATCTTGCATCTTGCGGTGCAACCAAATGATGCTGGTCAGTCCGCAAAAAACCTCATGCTGTCCGCGTTCCTTTAAAACGGGGGCATTTAAGCAGCCTGATTGTATCGGAGTTTGCTGGTTCATCGCGCCTCACTGATCTCAAGACGCGCAGCGCGGAGCTTTAGCAGAAATTGTCCTGCGTTGATCACATAGGTTGCGTAAGCCGCAAGCGCGAGGAACATAAGTTCGGTCGGGCCAAGACTGTTCGTGAAAAGAGCCCAGACATAGGCGGTGTGCAGGGCGATCACCAGAAAGCTGAAGACGTCCTCCCAGAAAAACGGCTCGGCGAAGAGATATTGTCCAAAGACAATTTTTTCCCAGATCGCGCCAGTAATCATGATTAGATAGAGGAAGCCGGTTTTGATCAAAACGGACCAGACAGCGATTTGATATCCTTCGCCATCCACCAGAAACCGCACGACCAGAAAGAGTGAAATCAGGAACACTAGGAACTGCAGAGGTGCAAGAACGCCTTGAATCAAGGTCCAAACAGAACTGTCCCGAATGTGACGTTGTTCTGGCGTGTATAAGCCTGATGGCTGTTTGGAATGTGCCCTAGCATGCGACATTCAGCGACTCCCGATAGTTAATTCTAGGGTAAGTGCTGTAATTGGATTATGTCAACCTAAACTTACACTCACTAAACCGCATAGGTTTACATACTGTAGCGCGAGTAGAGAGAATTGTTGAATTGCTCGACGTAACCGGGATTTTCCAGCAAAAATGTCAAGTAAAATTGACATACGGTAAAATCAGGCGCATGCTTTTCATAAACGAGTCGGAATTAACGGCCGAAATAATGGGAGGGGAGGACATGGATGCTGAGTTAAGTCATGGGTTACACACCCAAAACGATACATCTTCTGAAAATTACCTTCAGTTGGCGCTACGCGCTTTGTCAGAGCTGGCAGACAGCGGCAAAGCGAATCTGGATCAAGGTCAATTGCTGGATGCGTTCTGTCATGCGTTCACCATGGATAATTCCAAATACCGCGATCAGATTCTGTCTCATCTCAAGAAAGCTGGTTTGTCCGATGAGGAGATCATTGATCGGATTATACCCACTGCCGCCCGACGTATCGGAGAGAAGTGGGTTAAGGATGAACTGACATTTGCCGAAGTCACCGTTAGTGCGGCTCGAATGCAGGAATTGTCGCGGTTTTTGGGTGGACGAGGCTCCTCCGTGCTCAATTCTATTCCGCTCGGTTTCAATATGTTGCTGATTATTCCGAAAGAAGAGCAGCATACTATGGGCGCTTTCGTTGCTGCGGATCAATTTAGACGACAGGGTCTTTGGGTGCATTTGGCCATTGGTCAGGATGCGTCCGAGCTCAACCAGACGGTCTCTCACAATCACTTTTCGATGGTCGGTATTTCCGCTGCCAGCCGTCGAAGCCTTAAGCCGGTCAAGACGATTATCGATATTTTGAAGGACCGGGAGAACTCTATTCCCATTGTCTTAGGCGGCAATATCTTGAATGTTGTTGAAGACGTTCAGATAAAGACAAACGCGGATCACTTTACAAATAATCCACATGATGCGGTGAAACTCTGTGGTTTGCCAACGCCTTCCCTTGTGTTAACGGACGTTGATGACGTCGTTTGACGCTTAGAATCGATCAATGAGGTAAAAGTCGCGTGACAAAGCGAGCGGCCAGTTTTCAGGAAATTGAAGGCCCTGCGCAGTCCTTTTTTGATCTTATTTCAAATGCACTCAAGTTTTCCGCCAACATTCTTATTTATTCGGACATAAACGGAAACATTCACGATATCTCCATAAACTCCGAAGCGCAGGATCTGGGAGCGCTGGACCATTGGATCGGGCGGAACATCACTGAGTTTCTAACGGAAGAATCCATCCCTAAATTACAGTTTCATCTTCAAGAAATTGCAATGTCTGAGCCCGATGAATTTCGAGAGACTGAGGTTAATCATGTTGACGGGACGGAGTGGGAATTCCCGATCCGTTATAAAATCCTGCATGATGAGAAGACAGGTAATGTCATTTTTGTAGGCCAAGATCAGACAAAGATAGCAACGGTACAACAAGAGCTCGTTAGCGCGCATTTGGCGCTTGAAAAGGACTATGAATCCTCGCGAGATTTCGAGACGAGATATCGGGCGATTTTAGAAACTGTCGGTGAGCCTTTGGTTTTGGTTAATTTTGAAACCGGTGGGATCGAAGATATTAACTCCTTTGCAGCGGAGCTTTTGGGGGAGCCGACCGATGCTTTGCGCGGCACCAATTTCCTTGG
>CAZXRG010000297.1:0-3554 GCA_964642935.1 uncultured Rhodobacterales bacterium
AGCAGGATCGTGAAACACTCGAAATCCGAATGCGCCGTGATGCCGACCACGTCCTTTGTGGCATCCATCTGGTTCTCGATATAGCGCAAAAGGCGCAGCTGTGAGGTCGGATTGGTGATGTGCTGGGTCAGCTCTTCCGGCTCAACGCCAAGCTCTAGCGCAAGCGCGTCCATCAGCGTGAGACCCAAGTTGAAGATGGCGTCGTAATAGGCGGACACGGCCTCTTTCCAACCCTCAATGTCAGGCCAGATATTCGGGCCGGTCATACGCCACTTCGCAAGATAATCCGGGTGATCCGCAGGGGCCTCGAACGACATATCCCAAGCTTCGTTGAAATTGATCTCTTTGGGGAAGTCGCTTCCATTTTCCTCAAACGGAACATAGCCGCGGTGATGGGTCGTGAAACCGGACCAGTACTTCATCTTAAAGCTACGCGATTTTTCGTGGAACGCCTTTGAGGCCGCCATAACGCCGTCGATCAACTCCTGAGGCACACCATGATTGGTGATGTAAAAGAAGCCTGATGTGCGCGCCGCATCCCCGAGAGCTGCAGCCACCGCAACCTTATCCTCTTGTCGACCCGAACGAAGGGACGAAATATCAATGACCGGCAAATTGGCCTCTTCGATTTCAATTGCCTTGATCAACTCACCTGCAGCACCCATTCCGATCTCCTTTGGATTTCCACCCTGAGGTTCAACGGATTCGGATGGGTTGCACAGTGATTCTGCCTAATATTTCACGTTTGGCGTAAAAACGGCTATTAAGTAGGCATATTGAGCCAAGTGCTGGTCAAATTTTGAGCAATTGTCGAGTGCGTGGGAAACGCGCCGGAGTTTCATTGACTTCCAAGAGCCCCCTTTCGCTCAATAACAACGGGTTGGATCACGGGCGGTTACGAAGCGCTGTCTTGGTTCAGACGACGAAACACCGCTTTGCATAGAGGGAAGACGAACATGACGAAAACAAACCGCCGCTCACTTTTAAAGTCAGCTGCAAGCGTAGGTGGCTTGGCACTGGCCGGCTCAACACTCGCATCACCACTGATCGCACAGACGCGCTCTCTTCGGGTCGGCTCTTACGGGGGATATTTCGAGGACAGCTTCAAGTCTTTCGTTTACCCGGCCTTCACAGAGGCCACGGGCATTGAGATCGAAAGTGTTACGCAGCCGAACTCCTCTGACTGGCTGATCACCATGCAGCAAGCGGCTGGATCGGGCAATGCGCCCACAGATGTATCCCTGTTTGCACGCGATGCTTTGATCAAAGCCTCCCGCATTGGCGGTCTTCTGGCCCCTCTTGATCCAAAGGCCATGCCCGCCACGTCCAACCTCGACGATTATTTCGTTTATGAGGACACAACCGGCATCATCGGTGTTGGCGCCATGTCATGGTTCTCCTCGCTTGTGGTCAATCCAGAGCAGGTCGCGACCCCTCCGGCAAGCTGGGCAGAGTTCTGGGACACCGAGAAATATGAGGCTAGCCTTGGTCTTTCCAAACTGTTCAACTCCAACCTGTTGGACGTGGTTGCGGCCACTTTCTTTGAGGGTGAAGCCACATTTGCAACCAATGACGGTATTGTCGCCTTGGTCGAAAAAGCAGCCGAGCTGAAGCCAAACACAGCGCTTTGGTGGTCAGCAGAGAGCCAGATGGAGCAGGCCATGAAGAATGGCGATGTGATTGGCGGGATGTATTATCACGACGTGTCCCAGCTGATGGCTGCTGATGGTTTCCCGATCAAATCGGTCTTCCCCAAAGAGGGTAATCCGCAGGGCTATGGCTCTTGGGTTCTCTCCCCGCTTTCGGATAAGTCGGACGAAGCACAGGCGTTCATCAACTTCTCCTCTGATCCGGCAACACAGGCGCTTATGTCGCGCAAGATCGGAACAGCACCGCTCGTGGCCAAAGAGAAGACGGACCTGACGGATGAGGAATTTGATTTCGTCTCCGGCACGCCTGCCATCCAGCCAGCCTATGAGGCCTATCTCGACAATGAGACGTTCATCAAGGAAACTTGGGAAAAGATGTTGGGCTCTGCGTAAGCTCGATGAGTGATCTAACGCTCAAGAATGTCCGCAAGGACTACGGGAAGGTCCGCGCTGTAGAAAGCGTGGACCTGACCTTCAAATCTGGCGAGTTGACCGCTCTGCTGGGCCCGTCCGGTTGCGGTAAAACCACGCTTTTGCGGATTGTTGCAGGCTTAGAAGACCCCACTGCGGGGCGAATTTTGCTTGGCGGGGAAGACCTCACCGAAGTGCCCGCGCATATGCGTAAATTTGGTATGGTATTTCAGAATTTCGCGCTCTTTCCACACCTAAATGTGCGCGAGAACGTCTGTTATTCGCTGACCATCGACGGGGTGCCCAAGGGCGAGGCCCATGAGAAAGCGGCCAAACTCCTCGACCTTGTACAGCTTTCAGAATTTGCCGACCGGCGCATTGGGGCTTTGTCCGGCGGCCAGCGCCAACGCGTGGCCATTGCCCGCGCTCTGGCCCAAGAGCCTGAGATTTTCCTGCTCGATGAGCCCATGTCCGCGCTTGATGCGAACCTGCGTGAGGCCATGCAGGTCGAGTTACGCCTCCTTCAACAGCGCCTTGGGATCACGACCATTGTGGTCACCCATGACCAGCGCGAGGCCATGACCATGGCCGATAAGATTGTGGTCATGTCCAATGGCAAGGTGGAGCAATCCGGCCCACCCCATGACATCTACCACAGCCCCGAGAATGCTTTTGTCGCCGATTTCATTGGGCGCGCGAACTTCTTTAACGGCGTGGTGGAAGAAGGGCGGATCAAGGCCGCTGGCCTGTCACTCAAGGCGGACCCGCTGAACTTCACCAACCGTTCTAAAATCACCGTGGCCTTTCGCCCCGAGCAAGCTGTGCTATCCGCAGAAGCGCATAGCGAGAATATGATCGCCGCAAAAGTGACCTTCGTGCGCGATGTGGGCCCGACGCGGGATGTCTATCTCGACACGCCGCTTGGGCAATTCATCGTGGAATACGCCATGGGGCAAGCCGCGCAAAACTTCGCAATCGGTCAAGAGGTGCAGGTACATCTGCCCCCAACCGCGCTCAAGATTTATCCCGGAGCAGTGACCCTGACAGACGCCGCATGAGCACGGCGGGGATCACAGACGATCTCATTGAGGACGCGAGCACGTCAGAGCCGCGCCCCAAAGTGCAGCCGTTCACGCTCTTCTTATGGGTCTTCGTTCTGGTGTTTTGCATCGTCCCCTTCGCTCTCGTTGTGGCGATCTCATTTGGCCAAAAGATCGAGGGCGCCGGATGGGAATGGGGGTTCACGGGCGCAAACTACCAACGCTTCTTTGTGGGGGCCGATTGGCCCAATAGCTCCACACTTCTCTATGTGAACCGGCTCTATTATTCGCTCTATTACGCAGTGATCGCCTCGCTTTTGGCCGTTCTGACCGCCTTCCCTTTCACCTATCTCATGACACGCATGTCACGCGCCGCGCAAAGTCGCTGGCTGGTGTTTCTGCTGGCCACCATGTCGCTCTCGGAAGTCTTTATTGTCATGGGCTGGGACATCCT
>CAZXRG010000298.1:0-3540 GCA_964642935.1 uncultured Rhodobacterales bacterium
ACCCTCAGAGCCTCCCAATCCTCAAACGCCTCCATCTGAGGGGCCTCCGCCGCATAAAGGCGATGACCCAAGGCCGCATGGCGCGGATCGGGCATTCCTGCATCACTCTCCCAAATTTGGTAGACCGAGAGGTCCGAGGCCTCGATCGCCACATCAGCGCGCAACTTATACATCGACAACCTCTGCGCCAAAGCCTGAGCGCGATCACTGGCGACATCCAAGAACCACGCCTCACCCTCTTTAAACACAAAGAAATCAAACAGATACTTGCCCTGAGGGGTCAACAGAGCCGCGTAGACCAAACCCTCTTGGTGCACATCATTTGTCACCAAATCCTGAAGGAATTGCGCACAATCCTTACCGGACAGCTTAAGAACGCTTCGATCCTTGGCGTGAAAACCTGTTGCCATTTGCTGCCTAAATCCTTTTAAGACCTCAATCCATATTGATATAAGACATGATCGCACCGCTTTCCATCATCATACCCACTCTGAATGCTGAAAAACCTCTGGTGCGCCTGCTCCCACAGCTGTTTGACGGATTAACGGAAGGCCTCATCGCCGAGCTGATCTTTGCAGATGGCGGGTCCACCGACAATACAGCCGCAATTGCCGAGGATGCAGGGGCGGAGTTCATCACAGTCGGGCGCGGTCGGGGCAATCAGTTGCACGAGGCCTGTAAGGACGCAAAGGGGCGTTGGTTCCTGATCCTCCATGCGGACAGCCAGCTTCCCGACAATTGGACCGAAACGCTCAAAGACCATATGGACGCCCACCCCAAAGAGGCCGCCGTTTTCCGTCTGAAATTCAACGACAACGCCTTTATGGCCGGAGTAACCGCCGGATGGGCGAACTTGCGCACCCGTGCTTTCAACCTCCCCTACGGCGATCAGGGGCTGTTGATCCCAAGCGGGCTCTATCACAAAGTCGGCGGCTATGATCCGATCCCTCTGATGGAGGATGTGGCCATTGCCAAGAAGCTCAACGGTCAAATCCGTCTGCTAAACGCCGAGATCACCACCGGAGCAGACAAGTACCAGCGCGACGGTTGGCTGCGTCGGGGAACTCGGAACCTGATGACCCTCACCCGCTACAAGCTGGGCTCCCACCCGGATGATCTGGCAAGCGGTTATGATCAGGGCCATCACACATCTTCATGATACCCCCCGCCGCTTTCTCCTTTTAAAGCACTGCAAAAGCGATATTCTCCCGATCAATCACACAGATCAGGATCACGCTCATGTCACTTGCTTACGGTCGCGACATTCTCTCCATCCCCGGCCCCTCGATCATCCCCGATCGCGTACTTCAGGCCATGAACAGGCCTGCGCCCAACATCTATGAGGGCGAGCTGGTTGATCTGACCGCTCGGATCAAAACCGACCTTCAGGCGGTGGCCCGCACCAAGGGCGATGCCCTGATCTATATTGCCAACGGCCATGGCGGCTGGGAGGCGGCGCTCTCCAACGTTGTTAATCGCGGCGACAAGCTGCTGGCGCTCTCCACGGGACGTTTCACCAAAGGCTGGATCGAAATGGCCAAGCCTTTGGGCGCTGTCGTCGAGGAGCTGGACTTTGGCACCAATGCGCCCGTTGACCCGCAAAAACTCGAGGATGCCCTACGGGCCGACAAAAACCACGAGATCAAGGCTGTGATCACCGTACAAACCGACACGGCCTCCTCAATCAAGAACGACATTCCGGCTTTGCGCAAAGCCATGGACGCCGCCAAGCACCCGGCCCTTTTGATGGTCGATTGCATCGCCTGTCTGGCCTGTGATGAATTCCACATGGATGACTGGGGCGTGGATGTGACGGTCTCGGCCTGCCAAAAAGGACTGATGACCCCACCGGGTCTGGCCTTCAATCACATCTCCGAAAAGGCGTGGGAGGCGCGGCAACGTTGCGATCAGACCACGGGCTATTGGGATTGGACCATGCGCCGTGCCTCGGACGTGTTTTACATGAACTTCTATGGAACAGCGCCGACCCATCATCTTTACGGGCTCGGCACCGCCCTTGATATCATCCTGCGCGAAGAGGGTATCGAGAACGTCTGGAACCGCCATTCGGTTCATGCCAATGCCGTCTGGGCGGCCATTGATGCCTGGGGCACGGCGGGTCAGGTCGCCTGTAATGTTCAAGATCGCGCCAGTCGCTCCACAGCGGTGACCACGGTCTCCACAGGGGATCACGATGCCGATGCTCTCCGGCGTTGGTGTCAGGATCAGGCGGGTCTGACGCTCGGGATCAATCTGGGTCTATCCGCTTTGGGTGCGGCCAGAGAAGCGGGCATGTTCCGCATTGGCCATATGGGGCATCTCTCCCCGCCAATGATTTTGGGCACTTTGGCGACCATTGATGCGGGCTTTAAGGCGCTCAATATCCCGCACGGAGAAGGCGCTCTGGACGCAGCAACCCGCGTAATCGCTAAAGCCACAACGCCTGCTGCGACTTAAGCGTCCAACTCGGCATCCCAATACAGGAAATCCATCCAACTGTCGTGCAAATGGTTGGGCGGGAACTTCCGGCCTGAATTTTGCAACTCCGACGGCGACGGCTGGCGCGGTGGTTTCATCAACCGCATGCCCGCCCCCGAAAGCGTGCGAGACCCTTTGTAGAGGTTACACTTCCCACAAGAGGCCACCACATTCTCCCACGTGGTGCGCCCGCCACGGCATCTGGGGATCACATGATCAAAGGTCATATCACCCCGTGCCCCGCAATATTGGCACTGGAATTCGTCGCGCAAAAACAGATTGAACCGCGTGAAAGCGGTGGTTTTGGCAGGCCGAACGTAATCCTTAAGAACCACCACCGAAGGGATCGCAATCTCCATGGACGGAGAGCGCACCACTTCGTCATATTCCGCGACAATGCTCACCCGATCCAGAAACGCCGCCTTCACAGCATCCTGCCAAGGCCAAAGCGATAATGGAAAATAGGAAAGCGGTCTGAAGTCCGCGTTCAGCACAAGTGCGGGATGATCCTTGAGGCCCGGCTCGCGCCTAATAAAGTTACCAGTCAATTCATCACGCATGGGTCCGCCCGCTTAGGTCTCGGCCATTCGCCACATGGCTCACTCATCCATTGGATAAAACTATATATGGTCTTTTACACTGTGCAACCCCTCTAAATCGTGATGGGGTTGGCTTCGTTAATCATCCTCTCACGACAAATCTGTGACGTTATGAGGGCCGCGATATTTGCCCGCCTGATACGGGCTGCTTGCACCCTGTGGTCGCAGGCGAAGATGTGGGCAATCCCCGCATGACCCGAACTGCGAGCCAGGCAAACGCTTGTGCCTCCAACATATCGCCATCAAGCCCGACAGCCTCGACAGGTTCGGCCTTCATACCAATGGCATCGGAGATCATGTTCATCATGGTTTTATTGTGCCGACCGCCCCCGCAAACGAGCCATCGCGTGGGCGGTTTGGGCATATGCGCCAAAGCGCGACCGACACAGGCGGCCGTGATCGCGGTCAGGCTGGCAGCACCATCCTCGGTGGATAGCCCCTCAAGCCCCTCCATCAGAAACTG
>CAZXRG010000299.1:0-3516 GCA_964642935.1 uncultured Rhodobacterales bacterium
GTCTATCTCGGCAATCCCAAGAATTTTGGCAATCAGCTGAAATATGCGGATAAGCGGGAAAGTCCGGTGGCGATTATTGAGGGCTCCGACGAGAAGGATCGCGGTGTGGTGCAGATCAAGGATCTCGCCCTTGGGGCGCGTCTGGCCGCTGAGATGGAGACCAATGAGGAATGGAAGGCCCAGCCGGCCCAGATGGAGATTAAGCGCTCCGATCTGGTCGAAGAGGTCCGTAAGATGATTGCCCGCGCTGATGGCTGAAGCTGAGATTGCAGCGCGGTTGGTGGCCTCTTTTGAAGCCGCCGGAGCCTCCCGGATCGAGCCGGGGTATCTGCAATCAGCGGATGTGCTTCTTGATCTTTATGGCGAGGATATTCGGGCGCGGTCTTATACGACCCATGATCCGGTGCACGGCGAGCAGATGCTTCGGCCTGACTTCACGGTGCCTGTTGTGCGCACCCATATGGAGGAGCGGCGCGAGCCTGCGCGGTATACTTATGCGGGGCCTGTTTGGCGGCGTCAGGATTACGGGTCCACGCGGGCTCGGGAGTTTTGGCAGGTGGGTTATGAGGTGTTTGACGGCTCTGATCCGGCGGGTGCGGATGCGGAGGTGTTTGCGCTGATTTCCGAGGCTTTGGGCGGTGTTGAAGCGCCTGTGACTGGCGATTTGGCGTTTCTGTTTGCCTCTATCGGGGCTTTGAAGACGACGGAGGCGCGGAAGGCGGCGTTGCTGCGGCATGTGTGGCGGCCCCAGCGGTTTGATCGTTTGTTGGACCGGTTTGCGGGGGTGGCCCCGTTTGATTGCGATACACGGGATTTGCCTGAGGCCGTTTCTGGCACGCATGTTGGTTTGCGCACGCGGGCGGAGATCGAGGCGCGGTTGGCAGTTCTTGAGGCTGAGCGGGCGACGCCGGATTTGTCTTTGGAAGAAGTTTCCTTTTTGCGGTCTGTTCTGGCGGTGAAGGGCGGGTCTGGCGCGGCTTTGAAGGGGCTTTCGGCCATTGCGCGGGAGTTTCCGGCGCTTGATCCGGTGATCGAGAATATGGATGCGCGGCTTGGGGCTTTGTCCAAGCGTGGTTTGGATGCGGAAGCCTTGCCCTTTGATGCCTCCTTCGGGCGGACTTCTATGGAGTATTACGACGGGTTCGTGTTTGCTTTCGGGAAAGCGGCCAGCGGTGGGCGCTATGATGCGTTGACCAAAGTGCTTGGGGACGGGACGCCTGTGCCTGCGGTGGGCGGGGTGATCCGGCCGGATGCTTTGGAGGCAGGCACATGAGTTTGAAGCTGGGCATACCTTCCAAGGGGCGGCTTCAGGCCGATACGATTTCATGGTTTGAAGAGCGGGGTATTCGGCTGGTCCGCTCTGAGGACGGTCGCGAATATGCGGGTCGGGTTGAAGGGCTTGATGGCGTTGAGCTGGTAATGCTGTCGGCTGGCGAGGTTCCTCGGGAGCTTGCGGCAGGTCGGCTTGATCTGGCGGTGACCGGGCGCGATATGGTGCGCGAGAAGATGCTGGGCTGGGTTGATCAGGTCCATGAAATCACGCCAATGGGGTTTGGTTTTGCTGATCTCATTGTGGCGGTTCCCAAAATCTGGGTCGATGTGGAGACCATTGATGATCTGGATGCGGTGGCGGCGGCCTTTCGGGCCGAGCACGGGTTCCGTCTGCGCATTGCCACCAAATACCACAACCTTGTGCGCGGTTTTCTGACCGAGCAGGGGTTGGCGGATTATCAGCTGGTGGACAGTCAGGGCGCCACGGAAGGCACCATTCGCAATCTGACGGCGGAGGCTGTGGCGGATATCACGACCTCTGGCGACACGCTTCGGGCGAACCATTTGAAGGTTCTGAGCGATGGTTTGATCCTGAAAAGTGAGGCGGTTCTGTATGGGCTGAATGAGGTGCCGACGGAGAATGCTGAGGCTTTGTCGCGTTTGATGGAGCGTTTGGGGTAGAGGCGTTTGCGCCTACGTCGGTATGTTAAAGCCATAATCGGCCAACAGAAAAACAATAAAGAGGAATACCATGGTGAAGAACAACAGTTTGAAAATCGCGGTGATCCCCGGTGATGGCATTGGAAAAGAAACAACTCCTGAAGGCGTGCGGGTTCTAGAGGCTGCGCAAAAGCGTTTTGACTTCGGGTTTGAGTTTACCGACCATGATTTTGCGTCTGCCGATTACTACACAAAGCATGGTCAGATGATGCCGGATGATTGGATTGACCAATTGGGTGGCAGTGATGCGATCTTTTTCGGGGCGGTTGGATGGCCGGAGGTTGTGCCCGATCACATTTCGCTTTGGGGCTCGCTCATCAAGTTTCGGCGCGAGTTTGATCAATATGTGAGCCTCCGTCCCGCACGGGCCATGCCCGGTGTTCCTTTGCCATTGGCCAATCGCAAGCCTGGTGACATCGATATGATGATTGTGCGTGAAAATACCGAGGGCGAATATTCATCCATCGGTGGGCGCATGTTCCCTGACACGGATCGCGAGATTGTTGTGCAAGAGACAGTGATGAGCCGTCATGGGGTTGATCGGATCTTGAAGTATGCGTTTGAACTGGCGGCCAAGCGGGGCGGGCATTTGACCTCGGCCACCAAGTCCAACGGAATTTCGATCACCATGCCCTATTGGGATGAGCGGGTTGAAGCGATGGCGGGGCAATATCCCGATATCAAGGTGGATAAGTTTCACATCGACATTTTGACCGCCCAGTTTGTGTTGCATCCCGATTGGTTCGACGTGGTTGTGGCCTCTAATCTGTTTGGGGACATTCTGTCGGACCTTGGCCCTGCCTGTACGGGCACCATCGGGATTGCGCCCTCGGGCAATATTAATCCGGAAGGCAAGTTCCCCTCGCTTTTTGAGCCGGTGCATGGCTCTGCTCCGGATATTGCTGGCAAAGGCATCGCCAATCCGGTGGGGCAAATTTGGGCAGGTGCGATGATGCTGGAGCATCTTGGAAAGCATGAGGCCAGTGCGGCCATTGTTGCGGCGATTGAACGGGTTTTGACGGAGCAATCTTTGCGCACGCCTGATCTGGGAGGCACTGCGGATACCAAAACATGTGCGGCTGCGATTGCGGATGCTGTTTTGGAGCAGCGTTGAAGGGTTCTGCCGAGGGCTCGGCCAGTGAGACGCGATTGATAAACTCAAAGAGCCGGTGGCGATGCTGGCGCAAACGAATAGGAATTCACCATGATCGAGCCAACGGCGTCCTTTGCCAGCAATCTAGCGCTTTTACCTTCTATCGAGGGTGTGGCCCAGATCGATCTTATTGATCCCTCCGGCGCTCTTGTGGCGTCCATTCCAAACCAGCCGGGCAAACAAGGCTCGCTTGTTGTCTATCAGTATCTTGGGCAGGCTTTCGGCATGGTGGACGCTAAGGCTGCAGCGCATGGGCTTGAGGTTTTTGCGGAGCATACGGCTGACGCAAAGAACCGTCCCGGGGCGCATCCGAACATTGATATTCTATTGGCGGTTTTGGACGGGGGAGAGCCGTTGCAGGTTGAGGTGAA
>CAZXRG010000300.1:0-3515 GCA_964642935.1 uncultured Rhodobacterales bacterium
GAGGATAGGAATTTTAGCCCGTCCAAGACGCCCTGACCGCTGAACAGTTCTGTGATGGCGGGTGTTTCGATGACGCCTGCGATGCCCAAGGCGGCCCATGCGGTGATGGTGTCAGGTGTGTTTTCCAGTGTGGATTGGCCGATCAGGACTTTTCCACCGGGCAGGCTGATGATGTTGGCATCCCCCAGATCATGCACGGCGAAACTGGTGGTGCCGTTGGGGTTCAGGCGCTCTGCCAGTTTTTCCAGAGCGATGCTGGCCATGGGGGATTGGCAGGCGGGGCCGGTGCGCTCTTGGATCATGGGGAGCATTTCGCTGGCGATGATCTCGGCGCGTTCCGGTGAGATCATGCCTTTGGCGATGCTTTCGACCATCTTTGGGAGGGCGAAATAGCAGATGCCTGCGAGTACGGCTGCGCCCAGCAGGAACTTGGGCGCTCTGGAGCGTTTTTTGCCACCTTCAAAGCTGTGGCGGTCTTGAAGGACGCGGGCAAGCGCTTGGCGGAAGGTCTCATCCTCGATCTCCAAGGTCTCTTCTGTGGTCGAGCCCGGGCGATAGATCGCGGAGGTTTCGGTTTCAGAAAGCACATCAATCGCGGCGAGCGACCAATGGGTGAGGGGGGTCTCACCGCTCTCGCTGAGCGCGTTCATGGTCAAAGTGGATTCGCCAAAGGTGACGACGACCTCGCGGCCTATGTCGTCGTTCGACCTCTTTAGAATGCCTGCCGCCTCCAGCCGGTCATATGCGTCGAGCGCTGTCATGCGTTTATTCGCCCGCTTTTCTTTGTTTATTGTTGCTATCGGTTTAACGTGGCCTCAAACAACTGTCACCCGTCAAAATGTCGGGGGAGCTTGAGGGAGGGTATTCTTTGGCGTTAACAGCGACCCGTCACGGCGCAGTTCTTGTGCTGGTTGCCATGGCAATCATCGGGCTGATCGACAATTTCGTGATCGAAATCGCGAAATATGCGGGGCTGTGGCAGTTTCATTTTACCCGCGCTTTGATGGCTTTGCCGATGCTTGTACTGATCGGGCTGGTGTTGAAACAGGCGCTTTTGCCGGAGCGCTATTGGGCCGTTGCATTGCGATCTGTTCTGCTGGCGAGCGCGATGATGCTTTATTTCGGCTCGATCCCGACCGTGCCAATTGCGCTGGTGATTGCGGGTCTGTTCACCTCGCCTGTGTTTGTGCTGATCTTCTCACGGGTGTTTTTTGGCGTGCAGGTGGGTCGGGTCAGGGTTTTGGCGGTTTTGATCGGGTTTATCGGGGTTTTATGCGTGCTCAATCCGTTTGGGGCGGAATTTACGCCGATGCTCATTCTGCCCGTGATCGGAGGTCTGCTTTATGCGCTCAACGCCATCGTGTCGCGGCGCTATTGCGCGGAGGAAAGCACCGTCGCGATGTTGATCGGGTTTTTCCTGACCTTGGGTCTGATGGGAGGTGTTGGGCTGATGGTGTTTCAGGGGTCTCAGAGCGTTGAGTTTCTCACGCGCGGGTGGAGCGAGGTCACGCAGCCGTTTTTGGGGTGGAGCCTTCTTCAAGCCGTCGGTTCGATCATCGGCGTTGGGCTTTTGACGCGCGCCTATCAGAGTAGCGAGACCACCTATCTGGTGGTGTTCGAATACTCGGTGCTTTTGTTCGCCAGCTTCTGGGCGTTTATCCTTTACGGGCAAACTGTCGGAGGGCTAGCGGTGCTTGGGATGGTTCTGATTGTAGCATCGGGGATGATTATCGCCCTGCGTTCGGTGGAGGATGATGGCGCTTGATCCGGTTCCCGTTCTTGGGTCTATTTGAACTGGGTTAGGGAGAGGATGTTCCCGCAGGGATCTTTTAGCCAGGCTATTTTCGCACCCTCCGGAGTGGTCCAAATGCCCCAAGCGTCTTGAGCGAGATGCTCAAATTTGAGGAAGACGATGCCCTTGGCGGTCAGCTCTTTGATCTCGGTTTCAATCTCAGTGACCTGCCAGCCGTGGGCCGTGTAAGAACTGGGTTCAAAATCAGAGACGATCTGGACGCGGAGCATCTGGCTGCCATCGCGAAACACAAGGGCATAAGGCGAGGTTTCGATCAGTTGGAGGCCAAGCCTCTCTTCATAAAATACTCTTGCACGTCTGGCATCCTTCGTTGCGATAAAGGATATGGGGGAGCGTGCATTGGACATGCCTAGTTCGTCTCTGACAGGCGGGCTTCAAGGGCCTCGATGCGATCCACGGCTTTTAGGAGGGCGCGCTTTACCTGGCGCATTTCCGCGAGCGCGTCGTTGATGCCTTCTGGGCGATCAAAGGTCTCAACCACATCATAGGTCCCGTTGCCCTGACCGGAGATCAGCCACATGATCGAGACGTTCAGGAGGCCTGCGAGCATTTGCACTTTGTTGGCTCTGGGCTCTTTGCTGTTGTTCTCCCAAGCCTCGACGGTTTTGGTTTTAACACCAATCTGGGCGGCCAATTGGCGGGTGGTGATGCCCTTGGCCAGACGCGCGGCCTCCAAGCGGTCCCCGAAGGTGGCCACGTTTTCGGTGAAATAGTCTTTTGCTTCTGGGGGGTCGGTTTGCAAGGGCGCTCCTAGGGGTTTGGTGGGGAGGGTTCACCTTTGATTATGACGGACTGGTCATTTTACGCAATCTAAACGGGTGTGGTGGGATGTCTGGTGTTGATCTCTTGGGTGGCGAGACGTGTTTGTTGCGGTGCATTAGTTCTCATTGTCGACATTTGTATACTGTTAACCCTTTGAATTTTATGCATAAGAGGTATGCGATCTCGGCACTGGTCACGTTTTATTTATCTGATTATGCTGCAATGCAATAAAACATGATCCGTGGATGTCTTGTTCCACCAAACCGATTATTTGAGAATGTGAGAGTACAATGAAAAACATCCTGATGGGCCTCGCCCTTGTTATCGCTCCCGGTTTTGCTTCTGCGGCTGACTTGTCGTTGAACGCTCCTTTGGAAGGCGCAACGCTGTCTGATGGTACAGTTGATATGTCTGTCTATTTTGCGGACCTAGAGGCGGGTTATGAGGTTGTTGCGACCTATGTGACGCAAGATGCCGCGACACCTGCGCAATTCGTGATGGTTTTGAACGATGGCGACAGCGTGTCATTCGGTCTGCCCGGTGTGGCTGGACAGGTTTACACCTTCTCTCGTGTTGAAGACACGTTGAATGTGGATGCGGCCCATACGTGGACGCAGATCGCTGCTAAGTAATTGAATTGGTAGGGGCCTTTGGTGGCCCCTGCCTGTTTTCATGACCGCCAGTCTAGACTAGGCGGCGGCTTTCCCACCAAAGCGGCCATAGAATGTGTCGCCTTTTGCGGCGATATCCTTGAGCAGCTCCGGGGCTTTGAACCGCTCGCCGTGGGTGGCTTCCAGTTCGTTGCAGATATCAACCGCTTTAGACGCGGAGATCATGTCGAGCCATGAGAGTGGTCCGCCGGACCATGGCATGAAGCCCCAGCCTAGGATCGCGCCCACATCGCCTTCGCGGATGTCCAAGAGCACGTTTTCCTCAAGGG
>CAZXRG010000301.1:0-3495 GCA_964642935.1 uncultured Rhodobacterales bacterium
ATCCAGAACCTTCCAGACTTTCTCCGCCAAAAGATCAATTTCTCCGGTCGTGATACACAAAGGCGGCGAGATAATCATCGTATCGCCCACCGCCCGCATCACCAACCCGTTCTCCAGACAATGCTCACGGCAAATATACCCGACCGTGCCCTTATCCGCCTCAAACGGAGCCCGCGCAGAAACATCAGGCGTCAACTCCAACGCCCCCATCATCCCGCAAATCCGAGCCTCTCCCACCAGCGGATGTTCTCCGATCTTCGCCCAAACCTGCGCAATATGGGGCGCGGTCACATCGCGCACAGTCCCCACAATATCCTCTTCTTGAAGAATACGAATATTCTCCAAAGACACCGCCGCAGAGGCCGGATGCCCATTGTAAGTATACCCGTGATTAAACTCGCCCCCGTGATCCGCAAAAGCCTGCGCCACGCTCTCACGAATGACCGACCCGCCCATGGGCAAATACCCAGATGTCATCCCCTTTGCGATCGTCATAATATCCGGCTCTATCCCGAAAGTCTCAGACCCAAACCAATTGCCAGTCCGCCCGAACCCGCAAATCACCTCATCGGCAATGAGCAAAATATCATGCTCCCGACAAATTCGCTGGATCTCCGGCCAATAGGTCTCAGGCGGAATAATCACCCCACCCGCCCCCTGCACAGGCTCGCCAATGAAAGCGGCAATCTTATCCGCCCCGATCTCCTCAATGGCCCGCTCCAAAGCACGCGCACGATCCAGACCGAACTCCAATGGATCGCTGTCTCCGCCCTCCCCATACCAATATGGCTGATCAATATGATGAATATCAGGGATCGGCATCCCCCCTTGAGAATGCATCGCCTGCATCCCCCCCAAAGAGGCCGACCCCATGGAGGAGCCGTGATACGCATTCTTCCGAGAGATAATCACCCGCTTCTGGGGCTTCCCCTGAGACGCCCAATAATGGCGCACAAAACGAATGTTCGTGTCATTCGCCTCAGAGCCGGACCCCGCATAGAAAATCCGGTTCATCCCCTCAGGGGTCACCTCGGCAATCTTCTCCGAAAGAGCCACCACAGGGGGATGGGTCGTCATGAAAAACGTGTTGTAATAAGGAAGCTGCTTCATCTGCCGCGCCGCCGCATCCGCCAGTTCATCCCGCCCATAGCCGATGTTCACACACCATAAACCAGCCATAGCATCCAGATACTCAACCCCGTCACTATCGGTCAGAAATACCCCATCCGCCTTGGTGATAACCCGCGCCCCACGCGCATTAAGCGCATTGGTATCGCTGAACGGATGTAAATGATGGGCCGCATCAAGCGCCTGCATCTCTTGGGTGGATGGATGATTGTCGAGACTCATGGGCGTGTCCTTATGGCATTATGGTAAAAGGATATGAAACGCGTCCGGAAGTGCAATTGCCAAATCGACCCAAGCTTAAAATACCGCATAAAATCAATACGTGTCAGCGCCAAGTTTCTGTGCAATGATCAAGCCAACAAAAAGATCAGGAAGCCAGAATGCGGATCATTGCCAACCCACTGCGCAATAAAGGCCTACCCGACGGCGTGTTGGACGACACACCCTACCCCAGCGTTGAAGCGGGAAACCCTAAGGCCCTTCTGGACCGCTGCCCGATGCATGACGCCACGCCTCTTTTGAACATGGCCGACCTTGCCAACGCCCACGGTGTCGGCTCCATCCACCTTAAAGACGAACGACCTCGGTTGAACCTTGGCAGCTTCAAAGCTCTGGGGGCCGCCTATGTCATCGCCAATCTGGCAAATAATTGCGACGATCCTGTATCTGAGAAATCCCTGAACGGCTCAACCTTCGTCACGGCCAGTGCCGGAAACCACGGCCTCTCGGTCGCACGCGGCTCACAGATATTCGGCGCAAAAGCGGTCATCTATATCGCCGAAACAGTGCCCGAAAGTTTCGCCTCCCGTCTTCGTGACAATGGCGCAGACGTAAGGCGCGAAGGTGCCAATTACGAGGCCAGCATGGCCGCCGCCCTCAAAGCCGCCGAGGACAACAATTGGACCCTCCTCTCAGACAGTTCATGGGAGGGCTACAACGAACTCCCCCACCGCCTCATGGAAGGCTATCTAACCCTTGCCGAGGAAATCGGTGTCCAAATCGAAGTCCCCCCAACCCACATCTTCCTCCAAGCTGGCGTGGGTGGCATGGCGGGAGCCGTTGCCGCCTATTTCCGCAAAATCTGGCATGCCAGCGCGAAAATCATCATCGTAGAACCGGAAGCCGCACCCGCGCTCATCGACAGCATCATCGCCCAATCCCCGACCACCACCGATGGTCCGGTCTCCAATATGGGCCGTCTGGATTGCAAAACACCCTCCTTCATCGCCCTTAAAGGTCTCGCACGCGACGCGGATTACTTCATGACCATCGACGATCAAACCGCCAGTGATGCGCTTGCAGACTTGGCTAATAACAATTGCGCAACAACTCCTTCAGGCGGTGCAGGCTATGCAGGCTTCCTCGCCGCAAAAACCGAGCTCGCCCTAGATGCGGAGGCCCGTATCCTCGCGATCATCAGCGAGGTTGACGACGCATGACCACTACTCCCACACGCGGCTTTCCTCAAGCGGAATTCGAGGCAAGAACCAAAAGCGCCCAAACCCTCATGAAAGCCGCAGGGCTCGACGCGCTCCTCCTCACCACCGAACCGGACATCCGCTATTTCACAGGCTTCCTGACCCGCTTTTGGGAAAGCCCGACCCGCCCATGGTTCCTGATCCTCCCCGCATCCGGCAAACCCATCGCGGTGATCCCCTCCATCGGCGCTTATCTCATGGGCCAAACATGGATCGACGACATCCGCACATGGTCCTCCCCCGATCTCGAGGACGACGGCATCGGCCTCCTGAGCGAGACCCTCAAGGAACTCAAAGCCTATGCCATAGGCACCCCCAAAGGCCCCGAAACCCACCTCAGAATGCCACTCGCAGACTTCGAGCGCCTCACCCAATCCCTCCCGATCCAATCGGACAAAGGCATCATGCGCACCCTGCGCATGGTCAAATCAGACCTGGAGATCGAAAAAATCACCCACGCCTGCGCCATCGCGGGCCGCGCGTTCAACCGCATCCCCGAAATCCTAAAACCCCAAACCCGTTTCGACCAATTGTTCCGCGACTTCCAAATCCTTTGCTTGGAAGAAGGTGCTGACAACGTCCCATATCTGGCAGGCGGCTACGGGCCCAACGGCTACGGCGACGTGATCTCTCCGGCCAAACCCGAAGCGCTCCAATCCGGCGACATAGTCATGCTCGACACGGGCCTCACCTTTGACGGCTACTTTTGCGACTATGACCGGAACTTCGCGCTCACCCATGCCCATGAGGCCGCCACCTCCGGCTACAGCCGCCTCATTGACGCCACCAACGCAGCCCTAGAAACCGCCAAACCGGGCAAAACCACCGCCGATCTCTTCCACGTCATGGACAAAATCCTCACCAACGGACAAGGCGGCAACGCAGTCGG
>CAZXRG010000302.1:0-3480 GCA_964642935.1 uncultured Rhodobacterales bacterium
GATATCATTGCGGCGCGCTACAGTCTTGATGGGGCTCAGACAGACGCTCTGATGGAAGACGCCGAGGCGTTTGAGGCCCAGGCAGGCGATACGGTGCGCATAACCCGTCTCATAAAGGACGGAGTTCCTTACATAAATCGCGTTGAAGTGGTTGAGGCGCTTTGGCAGGTGGTCTTGGCCGATGATGAGCGCTCGGACGAGGAGAACGCGTTTTTGCGTCTCGTGGTGTCTCTGATTGGAGTGACGGATCAGGAAAGTGGTTTGGCCCGTCGGCGCGTCGCGACAGCAGCCGACGGGACCAAACCCATCCGGTAGGCCCCCCCACAGGGCGTTACCGAATGTTAGCGCCCCCCACCAGAGAGCGGTCTTTTAGAGCGGCAGTTGGGCTACCGCTCTAGTCCTTCGGAGGGAAGGAAACTCATTTCGATTTTGCATGCCACCCCCGTGTACGCACAAGTAATCACATTATTGTCGCGTGGTATCGCTACTAGCTGCATCCAATCATAAGCAGCCTTCGCATCCCAATGACTATATCGTGATTTAGAACAGTCCCTCATGTCAAACAACTCGTCTTCTGCATACACAATTTAAACTTACCAGAACACTTCTGACGCCCCAATCGATTCCGGTCAACAGCACCTGCCACAATTAAGACAAATTAAAGACAGGTGTGGGGCGCGTTCGTTGCGGATTGATCACAAAAACTACGTCAGATTTCAGTATTGGGGCGTTAATCCCACAATAATCGCAGGAATCTGGTTAATATTTAACAAGTACATTTCGTGGAACGGTCACAATCGGACCGATCCAAACTAGAGGTTTTGTGCTGAAAACGTATCGCATTGGTTAATGTCACCGGTTTGATAACCGGTCGCGAACCAACGCATTCTCTGCTCGGAGGTGCCATGGGTGAATGTATGGGGCATCGGGCGACGACCCGCATTGCGCTGCATCGTATCGTCTCCGATTTGCTTGGCCGCATTAATCGCCTCGCGCAAGTCACCCTCGTCCACCGAGCCCAGTTTGGTCTCCGCAGCTTTCGCCCAAACGCCGGAGAAACAATCAGCCTGCAGCTCGATCATGACCGAAACGCGGTTGCTGTCGGTTTTATCCATGCGAGAGCGTGCCTGATTGGCCTTCCCCAACACACCCAACTCGTTTTGAACGTGATGAGCGATCTCATGGGCGACGACATAGGCGGCTGCAAAATCGCCGGAGGCTCCGAACTTTCTTTGCATTGTGTTAAAGAACGCCGTGTCCAGATAGGCTTTGCGATCAGCCGGGCAATAAAATGGGCCAGTTGCTCCGGAGGCCGAGCCACAGGGGCTTTGCGTCGCTTGAGAGAACAGAACCAAGGTTGCCGGGCGATATTGTTTGCCCAGTTGCTTGGCAAAGATGTCGCTCCAGATCACTTCCGTATCTGACAACACCACGGACACAAACTCGCCTGCACCTTTTTCCTCTGCAGACAGCTCTCCGGACTGGGTAGTGGAAATCGCACCGCCGCCATTACCGATGAAGGAGGACACATCAATGTTGAAGAAATAGCCAATGGCCATCACCGCAATGATGCCAACGATCCCCATACCGCCTGATCGCGCAGCACTGCCGCCCCCGCGTCTGCGATCTTCGATATTCTCACTTTGTCTACGCCCACGCCACTTCATCAGTGCTATCCCTGCATCTTTTAACTGTCTTTATAATGCCATGGCCTTGACTGAGAGATCAACACACTTCATGCCTCCCCACATCATCTAATGGGATTTGTTTTAATGAAGTATTTGCGTGCGCTTTATGATTGGACTCTTTCACTGGCAGAGACCCGCTATGCGCTTGTGGCTCTTGCAATTGTGGCTTTTGCTGAAAGCTCCTTCTTTCCGATCCCACCGGACATCCTGCTGATCCCGCTCATTTTGGCCGCACGCGAAAAAGCGTTCCAAATTGCGGCCCTTTGTACGGTCGCATCGGTTCTGGGTGGCGGCTTTGGCTATTGGATCGGCGCCAATCTTTTTGAGGCGATCGGCCAGCCAATTTTCGATTTCTACGGGAAAGCCGACTACGTTGATGCCTTTAAACAAAGGTTCAACGAAAACGGCGCCTGGGCGGTTCTTTTCGCCGGTGTTACCCCCTTCCCTTATAAGGTCATTACGATCACATCAGGGGCTACCGGGCTTGATTTCTGGGTCTTCATGGTCTCCTCCGTCATTGCCCGAGCGCTTCGGTTCTTCCTTGTCGCATTCCTGTTGTGGAAATTCGGAGCCCCAATCCGGGCCTTCATTGAAGAGAAGTTCGGTCTGGTGGCAACAGTCGCCATCGCCCTTCTCTTCGGCGGCTTCTTTATGGTGAAATACCTATGACCAAAAACGCGATGCTCATAGCTTTCTTGGGGTCAACCGGGCTCCTTTTGGGGGCGTTTGCATTTGAGCATCTGGGGCATCTTGCACCTTGTAAGATGTGTATTTGGCAGCGTTGGCCACATGCATTTGCCATTGTGCTGGGCGGGTTTGCTTATCTTTCGGGGAACCGGTTTCTCGCACTCCTTTGTGCTGTGATCGTGCTTTTGGGAGCCTTAGTCGGGTTTTATCATGCAGGCGTGGAGCAAGGCTGGTTTGAAGGGCCTTCGACCTGCACATCTGCGCCAATTGGTGAGCTGACAACCGAGCAACTTTTGGCCCAAATTCAAGCCGCTCCGTTGGTGCGCTGTGACGAGATCGCTTGGAGTTTTCTGGGGTTTTCTATGGCTGCATGGAACGGTATTATTTCTCTTGGACTGGCCACTCTTTGGGCTGTGAGTGTGCGCCGGACATAGCCTACAGCGCTTGGGAATAGGCGTGTTTTAACAAAATTGGGCGTGTTAAACGGACGTTAGCCATTGGTACCTATGTTGTTCTCCTGAGACCAGGTAGGATTGAACATGAGCTTCTTTAAACAAGCGGGTTGGCTTTTGACCTTTATAGGTGGCCTATGGCTTGCTTCACCTTCATTCGCGGCGGACGGATCTGCCAATTCCTTTCAGGACCTGTTTGGAGCGGCCCAAGACAATATTGATCCCACTGAGAGTGCCACCAATAAGGTTAAGCTTTCAGGCCGACAGATGATGTTGAGCGAAAGCATCGTAAAGTCGCTGTGCTTTGCCTCTTTGGGAATCGAAGTCGACAAAAATCTGATTGCGGCGGCTCAAGCCAGTTCTTTGTTTTCCGAGACACTCAACGCTCTGAGCAGCGGAAGCGTTCAAAAATCGATTATTCGGGAATCTGATCCGGAAATTTTAGCGTATCTTAAACTTGTTTCTGACAGTTGGCGGCCATTTAAAAACACCGTGAACAGTGTTCTGACAACTCGTGAACCAACACCGGAGGATATCCAGAAGCTACAGAGTGTTAGTGAGGATATTCTTCTGTACTCGACAATGACATCACGTGCCATCGAAGCCCATTATAGCGATGGTGGTCTGGGTGAGGAGATCGCGACAACGATTGG
>CAZXRG010000303.1:0-3455 GCA_964642935.1 uncultured Rhodobacterales bacterium
TTCTCACCGTAGCGCATTTCCTGAACCAGAGTGCCAGCCACCGCACGGCGACGCGGGTGCTCGGAGCCAATGGCATCGGCCATCCAAGTGGAGACGGCTGCGTCATAGGCTCCAGTTCGGGCATAGGCCCGCTGGGCGAGAGTTTGACGAAAAGCCAAGGACGTTGCCCCGCCATTCTCGCTCATCTCATCCAGAAGCGCTGCGTAGTCTTCAACATCCACCACAACATTTACAAAACCATGGTTTTTAGCCGCCGCACGGATCATCGCCGGGCCACCGATGTCGATGTTTTCAATGCAATCAGCGTAGCCCGCACCAGCCGCAACCGTCGCCTCGAAGGGGTAGAGATTGACCACCAACAGATCGATGCCGCCGATCCCGTGAGCCTCCATAGCCGCCACATGATCATCATTGTCACGCAGCGCCAGAAGACCACCATGAACCGCCGGATGGAGGGTCTTAACGCGACCATCCATCATCTCTGGAAATCCGGTCAACTCGGCCACATCCTTAACGTTCATCCCCGCATCCCGAAGAGCCGCCGCAGTGCCACCGGTGGAGACCAGCTCGACGCCGGCTGAAGCAAGTGCCTTACCCAAATCCACCAATCCGGTTTTATCGGAAACAGAAAGAAGAGCCCGACGCACTGGCACCATATCAGTCATAAAAACATGTCCTTAGTTTAGAGTAGAGTTCATCTACACCAGCGGCTCCAAGTCCCCGGCCAGCGCAGTCTCCATTGAATATCGATTGCCTTCCTGAGCGCGAGTCATGGCCCAGGTAACTTGAGCGCGTTCATTTCGCAAAAAGCCGCGCACCACAACCTGTTTTGTCTGACGCGGGCGTAGGCGCTGCTGGTCGAGGAAGACCGTATCCTCCAAGGAAACCTCACCGCCCGTTTGACGGAACACCCAGATTTCCTCGCTCTTGAGCTTAATGGAAACAGCATTGCCAGCCATATCAAGGCTGGCACTCACATCAGGATGAAGGTGGAAATGGATCGCAAAAGGCCAGCCCTCCACACCCGCGGCCTTTAGGCGTTTGTGGTAGGCATCCTGATGGTCGCGCTCCTGAATAAAGAGCGTATCCTCGCCGCGAAACTCCCGCCCGTTGGGGCTGAGGAACATGCGCCGATCATGGGTCAGCCCATAGTCGCGCACATAGCCATCATGGCTGCCAAGCACCCAAACGCCCGTGACCTCCTGCGCTCGGTCCAGAGTGACCTTGCGGGGCGCATCCTGTAGGCGCTCTCCAAAGGTATCCCCCGCATAGCCGATGTCCCAGATCGAGGCTGAGGAGGTATCATCAAGCACCAGAGTGGAATGGCAGCCAGTCGCCCGTGACGCGCGCCTCCATTCGGTCCCGAAGAACCGCCCCGGACCTGTGTTGGATATGATCGGATGCCGACCCGCAGACATTTCAAACGCCAGAGTGCTTGCATGGGCAAGGTCCGACGCACGGCCCGTGGTTGGAGGGGCGGCATCAAGGATGATGATACTTCGACCCGAGGCCACGCGGGCATAGCCCATCAAGGTCTCCCGCATGGGTTGGGCGCGAATACCGCTCTCGGCCAAGGCTTGATCCAACTGACCCTCAATGCCGCGACCACCGCCGTGGAAACGGGCCAGAGAGCCGTCTCCCAGACGCAAAGTCCGCAGGGTCGGCGCAATCCGCTCAATAGCCGCCAAATGGCGAGGATCGGGCTTTTTTTCTGCCTCCTCAAGCACGCGCGCAGCCCAGACGAGGAGCACAAACACCTCCATCAACTCCTCAGGAGAACGGCTGGTCACGCTCCCGTCCGCCCCAATCCAGCGGTCGCATTCCTCTCCAAGGCGCTTGATGGACTGCTTGAGAAGCCCCTTCATACTAAAGGCAAGACCTATATAAACAAGGCCCACAAGCGCTTGAATGCGCGGAAGGCCAAGGGGCGCATACTGCCAGGTTTTCTCCAAAAACCGCGCCTGACGCGCAACCGAGCGCAAAAAGGCGATGGTAAATTTCTTGTCCTGCCCCTGCATAATTGTCAGAGCATGGCTGACCCAGTGGATAAGACGTTTGCCCGTGATATCCGGTCGCCATCCCGGCCCATTTCCCCGACCATAGCGCCTGATCCAGTCGCCAACCCAAGCCTGCAGCATGCGCCGCCCGTCAGCCGTACCAATGGCGGCCATATCATCGATCCATGCGCATTCGTGGAGTTCATCGGCTACGTGAGCGGGTGGGTTTATGTCCCAGATCGAGCGGTCCGGTGCTTCAATCAAAGAGCCTGAAAACTGGAAGTTCCCAATGGCCATTTGCTGGCCACGGGTGAAACTGCCGATGGATTTGGGCTCGGGGTAAGAGACGAACTCCTTGGGGACCCTCGTAAACACGCCAAAACGAGCAGTTTGGCGGATGCGCCAGCGTCTCACCTTTCGCACTATCCGAACGAAGAAAGCGTATATCGTCCAGAAAAACATGCGCATATTAGGTGTTTCGATGCCCCAAAAACTTCACTAACCACCGTATACTATTGATAATTTACTTGTGCCACTCAGGAAACCAGCAAACCGGCAAAAATGTGCCCGTCCCCTTGGATCTCATATCAAAAATTAGGCAGGTTTGCGTAAAACGGCGGCGAAAAATCCGTCCATTCCACCTTGATCGGCCCAATAATCCGGTCTTAGACGCAGCGATCCACTCTCGTTAAGCCATTGATCTTCAAAGACTTCCGGCGTCTGAGCCGCGTTTTCAAAGCCCTTTCCAAGGAGCTTGTCCACATGCGCTTCGCCCTCGGCTTTGAGAAGCGAACACGTGCAGTAAAGCAGACGCCCCTCAGGCTTGAGCCAACCAAACGCACGGGCAATCATGCGGGCTTGCAAGGTGAGCAGCGGTTTGAGGTCCACGTCTTGGCGCACATGGGGCAAATCGGGGTGGCGCCGAATGGTGCCCGTGGCCGAACAAGGTGCGTCTAACACAATGATATCAAACGGATTTTCTGATTTCCAGTTGAGCACATTGGCCGTCACCACATCAGCCTTAAGCCCTGTGCGTTTAAGGTTCTCCCCCAACCGCTTCATGCGACCCTCAGAGCTATCAAGCGCCGTCACCTCAGCACCGCCTGCAATCAACTGCATGGTCTTACCACCGGGGGCGGCGCAAAGATCAAGAACCCGCAAGCCCTTGATATCCCCAAGCATTTTCACAGGCATCGCGGCTGCCGCATCCTGAACCCAGAACCGACCCTCCTCATATCCGGGCAGTTTGGAGACCTGAACCCGCCGGCTCACCCGAACCGAACCGGTGGGGAGAATCACCGCATCTTCAAGCTCACTGGCAAATGCCTCGATATCAGCGGGATCTTTGACGGTTAAATCAAGAACAGGCTCTTTTTCCTGAATTTTTTCAATTTTTTGCACCGTCTCATTGCCCCAGTCCTTCACAATGGATTTGCGCAAGGCTTTGGGCATGGATTG
>CAZXRG010000304.1:0-3430 GCA_964642935.1 uncultured Rhodobacterales bacterium
TTGAGCACCTGCACGAAGAACGGGATTTGATCCTCGGCCACACGGCGTTGATCATCAATGGACAAAAGCTTGTAAGAGCCAAGCTTTGCGCTGCGTTCGAACATGATATGGGTGGCCGTCAGGCGCCATGGATCATCGGAGTTTTGCAAGGCTTCATAAAGTGTGCAGGTAGGCATATCCGCGTTCGGGCAATTGTCCTGGAGCACTCTTAGCCCCGGTCCGTCTGCAATGGTGCGTGCGGTCAGGAAGGGTTGGTAGACGACCTCTGAGGATTGCACGACTTTAACGGCACTTGCGAAAACCACCCGCTCGGCCAACCCGCCCAATAGGATGGTGATCACCAAGAGCGGGGCCAGCCACCAGGATTTGCGGGCCATGATCAGGGAGGCGATGGCCACCACGGGGATCAACAGCACGGCGATGATCAGATGGGAGGGATGGGTGACCACGCATAAGACACCGATGATCAGGGCGATCAGGAGTTCCATTTTCAGCATGTCTCGCGCGAAAACCGCCAAAGTGGCGGCGATAAAGATCAGGATCGGCGCGAAAATATCGGGCATCAGATAGGCTGTGTAAAATGGCAGGGAGCCAAAGGCGGCAAACAGGATGGGAATGGCTGTGGTGGCGGCCACGCTATAGCCGTGCTGGAATTGGCGCGTGGCCACGCGGGCGGCCAGCCAGACTGTGAGGATCAGAACGCCCGTATGCATAAGCACCGTGGCGTTGATGCCAACTGTGAAGTGCAGGAAGGTCATCAGGGTTGAATAGATCGCAGAGCGGCTGCCCACGACCACGCCGTCCGGTGAGGCCCCGTCTGCGCTTGCGCCATTTGCGCCCGCTGTGGTTTCGGGGGTTTGTTGGAACAATCCGATGGAGTTTAGTGTGGACTGGCCCTGTTCCAGATATCCGGCGGTATCAAAGTAAAACAGCGCACCATTGTTAATGAGAGCCACAATGAGGCAGGCCAAGACAGCCAGCCCGTACCAGAAGATGGCCTGCAGCCAGCCGTCAGATTTTGGATGTGTTTTTGTAGTCGTCATCGATCTTTCTCGCCATCGCTCCGCATCGGGTGTGGATCACCCCCGATGAGAGATTTTAAAGCGGGAAATCAAACGGGCGCGAGAAGGACAGGGTCACGCCCTGTGCTGTTGATCCGCCATCGTCACGCTGGAAGAAGTAGCGTGCAGTGGCAGAGACATCGCGTGTCACCTGACGTGAATAGGACGGTGAAACATTGATGAATGTTGTCACAGCGCCGCCGCCCACATCTTCCTGACGTCCAAGGGAAGCATTGATCGTGTAGCTTTCACCCTGTCGGACGTTCTTGGTCAGACTTCCGTTCAACCGTGTGCCCAAAGCCAGTGAGCCTGATGCGCTTGGATTGATTTCCTGGTTCAAAGAGATGCCCATGGAGCCATCTGGCAGGGCTTGCGTCAGACCGGCTCCGAATAGGAGCGAAACGGAAAACGCCGATGTGGTGGCTGTTCCGACTGTGTCTACTGTGTCGATAAAGGCAAACCCCAGATTTCCATCGAATGTGGAGGTGCTGGTGAGCTCGTGCTTCAACTGACCGTCAAGACTGGCCGAAAGGCTCTCGGTGCTGGTGGCACTGTCGGATGTGAAATATCCCAAAGCGCCGTTCACCCCGTAAGAGGTGCTCCGGTTGAGCTTATAGGAAAGCCCCCCGCTGATGCCCAAATCTGTTGATGGCACAAGCGCTGTGGAGCTTGTGTCAAAATCAATTGAGGTGGCATTTACGCCCAAAGACAGATCGGTGGTCTGATCCAGCTTCGTTCTGAGACCAAAGCGGCCTGAAAGGATGGTGCGATCCGTATCAACTCTGAGAACGGACAAATCTGTCAGCACCTCGTCCACGCTTGTGGGCGCACGTGCGAAAGAGACATTGGCCGTATAGTTGACGCGTTGTGTTGCGGTTGAAAACCCGAGGTCCAGTTTTGGCCGGGTGAGCGAGAAGTCCCCGTCCTTCAATTGCATCGAGGCTCCCGTGGAGGCCGATATCTTGGACAATTGGGTTTCGCTGGACAGGCTGAAGTTTAGCCCGGTGAGAGACTTGAATTGCCCACCACTGCCGCTGAGGTTGGAGTTGTCGGTAAACTCAAAAGCTTGTGTCGCAGAACCAGTGAGGCGTGTGCCACCCTGGCGCTGATTTTGCTGTTGTGCTTCAGCCGCCTGAACTACCCCGAGAAGACCGACAGTCAGGACGGCCTTTAAAAGAGTGGTGCTCATAAGCCCGTGCCTTTGTTCGTTTTTTTATTATTCAAAAAGCCTGCGTTCTGGAACGACGATAACATCACCGGACTGGACTGCAAGATTATTAACGATCTCTGCTCCGTCCTGAACGGCGTCATAATCAAACAGGAAGATTGTCTCGCGACCGTCGCGGTCTGTGCGACGCAACTGGATGCGGCTTTCGGCTGCAAACTGTGTCAATCCACCCGCAGAGGCGATGGCTTGCAGAAGCGATGTGCCACGCTCGACCTGCTGGGTGCCGGCACCGTTTACTTCACCGATGAAGAAGACGTCGATTTTGGTATTGGCGGCTTCTGCAGCACGCGCCTGTGCGACTGCATTTGCAACTGGACCAACTGCGGCCAGAGCCACGGAAACGGTTGGTTTGATGGAGAAGCCTGAGGCCAGACGATCGGTCACAAGGCGCTCAACGGCTGCGATGGAATTTCCACCCGCCTGGATGTTACCTGCGATTGGCAAGGAAATCCCGCCATCGGGGCGCACCAGAACCGAGCGGTTCAGGTTAGGATCCTCAAGAACGGAAATGGCCAGCGTGTCGCCTGCCTGAATACGGTATGAACCTTGTGCAAACGCCATGGGCGCAATCACGAGAGCCATCATTAGAACCAGAAACTTTTTCATGCCATGCACCTCTTCAAACAGGGCTTTTTCTTTATTTCTCATTTTTTACGCGCCCCTTGGGATAAATTATACAGCTATCTTACCACTGTTGTATTTTTTTTAGGGGGTGTGTTGCCAATCTGTCGGCGGTTTTTGCGCGAAATTTCGCCTTATGGGCGTCTTGGGGGGCATGGAGCGGGGTGATATCCGGGGAGCGCACGCTGCCTTTGGACTTTCTTTGGATTTTCAAACGAGGTTTGACCCCGTCGTTTTCTCCATATTTCTTTAGGTTTTCAAAGGGTTCTTTTCACATGGTTGATACATTTGATAGTCACGCGGCCTCTATCACCGCTCCGCCCTCTCATGCGGCGCCGGTTACGCCCAGTGATACCAGCGATCTGCCTTTTGTATCGCGTGCCCTTTATGTGGGAACGCCCGGTGATGTGCAGGTGATCACCCATGGAGGTCAGACTGTTACCTATAAGGCGCTTTCGGGCACCAAGGTTTTGCGCGTGTCGCGGGTCATGGCCACGGGCACAACAGCGGCAGATATTAT
>CAZXRG010000305.1:0-3425 GCA_964642935.1 uncultured Rhodobacterales bacterium
CAGGTGACGGGACAGGCGTTGATCTTGGGCTCTACCTCTCCCATGCGGGTCATGGAGATGTCGATCAGCTCTTGGGGAGCGATCTCTTTCTTCTTCAGGAGGGCTACGACCTCAAGGGCAGATTTTGCGCTCAGTTCATGGCCTGAAAATTCGGTCTTGGGTATGGCCATGTTTGATCCGTTCGCTTCACTCGTTTCACGCAACCCTAGCGCGACGTTCCTTGATGTGAAGCCCCAATGCGCCAGTTGGATCAATTGAGCGGCCTTATTTAGCACCAAATTTTGATTGCATCGCATTTGGGTCTGGCTATGGTCAAAGGCTAATCGGTCTGTTCCAGCATGGGTTTTCCCAGAATCGAACGAAAAGAACCGAACAGAAATTTGAGTTCAACAATGGAGGATAGTTACTCAATGGAACGTCGTAAGTTTATTAAAGGTTCTGCTCTTGGACTGGGTGGTGCAGCTCTTGCAGCGCCTGCGGTTGGCCAAGGGACAAAAACTCTGACCATCGTATCCACTTGGCCACGGGACTTCCCGGGTCTAGGTACATCTGCTCAGCGTCTTGCAGCACGGATCACCGAGCTCAGCCAAGGTGCGCTGACAACCGAGTATTTCGCGGCTGGCGAGCGTGTTGGTGCGTTTGACGTGTTTGACGAAGTGGCCTCTGGTAACTCCCAAGCCTATATCGCGGCGGATTACTATTGGGTCGGTAAGCACCCTGGTTTTGCCTATTTCACCGCTGTGCCATTTGGCATGACAACGCCTGAGTGGAACGCTTGGGTGAAATATGCAGGCGGGCAAGAGCTATGGGACGAGTTGTCTGGTGAGTTCGGCCTTAAAGCGCTCACCTGTGGTGCAACTGGCGCACAGGCTGGTGGCTGGTTCAACAAAGAGATCGAGAGCCCAGAGGATCTTCAGGGTCTCAAGATGCGTATTCCGGGTCTTGGCGGCAATGTTATGTCCAAGCTTGGTGCATCGACTGTATCGCTTCCAGGTGGTCAGATTTATGAGAACCTTGTGTCTGGCGCGATTGAAGCCACTGAGTGGGTAGGTCCTTACAATGACTTCTTCATGAAGTTCTATGAGGCGGCCAAGTTCTACTACACTGGCGGTATGCATGAGCCGGGTGGCGGTCTTGCCTTTGGTATGAACGCAAGCTGGTGGGGCTCTCTCACGGATTGGGAGAAGGCCATCATTGAGGCTGCTTGTAACGAAGAGCATGCGGCTCAGCCTGAGGAAGCATCTGCCAACAATGGTGCCTATCTTGCGCGTCTTGTGAGCGATCACGGTGTTCAGACCCGTGCGTTCAACGACGACATTTGGGATGCGTTCGGTGATGCGGCGGTTGAGGTCTTTGAGGAGACCCGAGACCATTCGGCACTGGCGACCAAGATTGATGATGACTTCCAAGCCAAGCTGCGTGAAATCGGCGGCTGGCGTGCGGCGGCTGAGGTGGAGTTCTCCAACCAGCGTAACCGCGTGTTGGGCATCACCTGATCCTAGATCAGCCATAAGATCGAGAGCCGGGGGAGACCTCGGCTCTTACTTTGACAGGGCTGAGGCTTTGTTTTGATGCTGACTGCTTTTGAAGAAGTGGGGGAGACTGCATGTCGCTTGCTGACATTTCGCGCGAGGGTGACCCGGCGCTAACTACGCGAATTTTTGGCTGGGCCTCACTGGCTGCGCTTCTCGCTTTCATGATCAATAACATTCTGAATGTCTGGTATGATTACCCCGGAGCCAAGGCGGTTTTAAGCGACGGTGGCACGCCTGCTTACTTACAATTTTTCATCTACGGCGTTCTGATCGCACTTGCGATTTTCTGGGTGATTTGCACGCCTTATCGTGCGCTGCGTTGGGACGCGCGCAAGATCAGCAATTTCAACGCCTATCTGATCCGTGGGCTTTTCTTTGCGGTGCTTTTTGTGGGCATTGCGGATGCAACCATCTCGTTTTTGCGCGTTGAGCGGCTGTTGGAGAACTTCTTTTCGGAGGAAGTTGCCAAAGGCATGAACCGGGCAAAATATGTGGGGCTTTGGGTGCATTATCCGCTCGTCGCACTTGGATTTTTTGTGGCTTTCTTCAGCAGGACGCTGGGCTTTACATGGCTCGCCCTGTTGATTGTGGCCGCCGAGCTGATGATCGTTTTATCGCGCTTCATATTCTCTTATGAGCAAGCCTTTATGGGCGATTTGGTGCGCTATTGGTATGCGGCTTTGTTCCTGTTTGCCTCGGCCTATACGCTGCTTGAGGAGGGTCATGTGCGCGTGGATGTGTTCTACGCGGGCTTTGGTCAGACCAAAAAGGGCTTTGTGAACGCGGTTGGCACGATCCTTTTGGGCATGACCACCGCTTGGGTGATTATCGCCATCGGCTTTGGTGGCAAACAGTCGATCATCAATTCGCCTGTGAAGAATTTCGAGGTCACTCAGACGGGCGGGACCGGCATGTTCATCAAGTATCAAATGGCGGCCTTTATCGGCATTTTCGCCATTACCATGTTGATCCAGTTTGTGAGTTATCTGTTTGAAGCTGTCGCGGATCGGCGCGAAGAACCAGGTCGGCGTGTCATCGCGCCGCCGTCGCATTAAGAGGAATAAACGCACATGGAACTCCTCTTTCTCGCGGTTCTCGTTCTTATCATGGCTGTGGCCTTGGGCTCTGGTTATCCGGTGGCCTTTGCTCTGCCCGGTGCGGCCATCCTGTCCATCGGATTGGCGGCGGGGGCGGGTTATGTCTTTGACGGCAATACGGATGCTTATTTTCATTCAGGAGGACCGAGCCAATGGCTCTCGGCGGGGGTGACCAACCTTCGAGGGGTCTATTGGGAGGTCGAACGGGATACGCTGATTGCGATTCCTTTGTTCATTTTCATGGGGATCATGCTCCAGCGCTCCAAGATCGCGGAAGATTTGCTGATTGCCATGGCTCAGCTCTTTGGGCCTGTGCCCGGTGGTCTCGGGATTTCCGTGGTGTTTGTGGGCGCTCTTTTGGCGGCTACGACCGGAATTGTGGGCGCGACTGTGGTGGCGATGGGGCTGATTTCGCTCCCCGCTATGCTGCGCAATAACTACTCCCAGTCCTTGGCGACGGGGACGATTGCGGCTTCGGGAACGTTGGGGCAGATCATTCCGCCCTCAATTGTTCTGATTATTCTAGCCGATCAACTGGCCAGTGCGACCGATCAGGCCTCTACCTTGCGCAAGACGCTTCACAAAGAGGCCACAGGCGAGTTGTCTATGCCGACGGCCTTTGATGTGACCTCGACCTCTGCGGGGGAGATGTTCCTTGGGGCGTTCGTGCCGGGGATCGTTCTGGTCGGGCTTTATATGCTCTACATTCTGATCTACGCGATCATTCGCCCTTCAGCGGCACCGAGCGTGCCTTACGATGGGGCGCGCGACAGTCGCTTCTGGGGTCGGGTGA
>CAZXRG010000306.1:0-3349 GCA_964642935.1 uncultured Rhodobacterales bacterium
GACCCGTCGAATTTTCCTCGTGCGGCAGTGATTTGGGGGAAGCTGTCATCGGCCCAGCCTATCATCCCGTGTAGAGGCGCTAAGAAGGAAATCCCCAAGTCGGTGAGACTGTAGGTAACCGAGGGTGGTTTGGTGTCGAACACTTCTCGGCGGACCAAGCCGTCGCGTTCCAGATTGCGAAGCGATTGGGTCAGCATCCGTTTTGAGACGTCCGGTAGGGCACGGCCGAGCGCGTTGAACCTTTGTGGTCCCGTTTCAAGTTCTAGCAGGATCAGAGCCGTCCATTTTGCCGCCACATGGTCAAGCACTTGTCGGACCGGACAATTGTTGGGTTCAAACCCCATGGCTTTCCATTCTTCCAGTCGGCTGTTGGAAACGTCGCGCATGGCTCTTCCTTTCCCTGACAGACACGCTCCACCGCTGGTTCCTTTCGGGTAACCTATGGAGAAGAAAGTGCCTCCTTACGTGGTCCAAATTTGGTCTCTAAAAGAGACCTACTCTCGATTCGTTTCTATTATAATCATCGACCTTCTGAGGAGCAATAAACATGAAAATCTCTATGCTGAAACCGACCGCGCTTGCCTTGGCGCTAATCGCAACGCCACTTGCCAGTTATGCTGACACGGCCCGCGACATTGTCGTTAAGGGCTTGAACGCGGTCTTTATTGATAAGGATGTTGCGGCCATCGAGACCTATTTCGACGAAAGCTATATCCAACATAACCCGATGTTTCCCAATGGTCTGGATACGCTTCGCGGCTTTGCCACCAATATTCCGGATGGTTTCGGATATCAGATCGGCAATGTGATCGCAGACGAAGAGCAAGGGCTTGTTGCTGTGCACTTCCGGGTTGTGGGGTTTGGCCCCAAGCCAATGATCGGCGTCGATATTCTCCGTGTGTCAAACGGGAAGATCGTCGAGCATTGGGATGTTTTGCAGGATGAAGTGACTGAAACGGCGTCCGGTAATCCGATGTGGACCCCTGCCGAGTAATCTGGAAACTCGGAAAGACCGCAGCAACGGCGGTCTTTCCTTACTGGTTCAAGCCACCAACCGATACCCGCCACTCTCGGTCACCAACAGACGGGCGTTGGAGGGATCGGGCTCGATCTTCTGGCGGAGGCGATAGATGTGCGTCTCCAACGTGTGTGTCGTCACGCCTGCATTATAGCCCCAAACCTCATGGAGGAGCATGTCGCGGGGCACCACGCCGTCGTTGGCACGGTAAAGGAACTTGAGGATGTTGGTCTCTTTCTCGGTCAGACGCACCTTCTTCTCCGCCTCGTCGATCAACATCTTTTGAGCCGGTTTGAACGTGTATGGCCCAATGGAGAAGATAGCGTCCTCGGACTGTTCGTGCTGGCGTAGCTGGGCGCGGATACGGGCCAAGAGAACCGGGAATTTGAACGGTTTGGACACGTAGTCATTGGCACCTGCATCAAGGCCCAGAATGGTGTCCGCATCGGTCGTATGTCCCGTCAGCATCACCACGGGGCATTTAACGCCCTGTTTGCGCATCAAACGGCACAGCTCGCGGCCATCCATGTCCTCAAGACCCACATCGAGGATCACCAGATCATAGGTGCTTTCCTTGGCTTTGATCAGACCTTCGGCTCCGGTCGTCGCTTCGAACACATCAAATTCTTCAGTCAGAACAAGCTGGTCCGCGAGGGCTTCACGCAAATCAAGGTCGTCATCGACCATCAAAATTTTCTTCAAGTTACTCATGGGATACCCCCGTGTTGTTTGTTTCAACTTGATGTCGCGTTTGATACGGTTCAAGCAAGTCTGGGATTTCAAACCTCACGGGTTAGTGGCCAATCTGAGCGGTTTGTTTCAACTTTACGCTTTTCGCGACGGATGGTCGTAACAAATGAAACGAGGAATTTGCTGGAATGGACTGCTATGTGTCTGAAGCCTGATGCTTGGGAACGCACCGCGCGGGCTCTGTCAGAGATTCGCACGGGCCTTCCGATTGTTCTGGTGAGCGAGGGGCGTGCCGCTTTGGTGGCCGCCGCGGAAAGCCTGAGTGCGGCGCGGCTGAATGCTCTGCGCGAGGTAGGTGCCGCCCATATCGCCATCACGTCGCGTCGGGCAGAGGTTGTTCGGGCCATGGTTTATGACGGTGATCTGGCCCGTCTGCGTATTCCAAATGACGGTGATATCCATTGGTTGCGTGGCATGGCGGACCCGTCTTTGGACCTGTCCCATCCCATGAAAGGGCCGTTTCAGGCGCTTCGGGAGGGGGATGCGGCGTTGGAGCGGGCGGCCATTACGCTGTGCAAACAGGCCCATCTTTTGCCGACTGCTGTGATTGTTCCGCTGACGGGAGATGCGGATTATCCCGATTTGATGCGCTTTGATGTGGCCGATATGTCCAGCAATAAGGAGTTGTTGGGTCATGTGGCCGCTGCGCGCGTGCCTTTGGCGGTCTCCAAGAACACGCGGGTGCATGTGTTTGGCCATGGCTCAGACTTTGCCGAGCATTATGCCATTGAGATCGGCGATCCGCCCCGTGATGCTCCGGTTTTGTCGCGTCTTCACTCCGCCTGTTTCACCGGAGACATATTGGGATCGCTCAAGTGTGATTGTGGGGCGCAGTTGAATGTGGCCCTTCAGCATATCGCTGAGGAGGGTTCAGGCGTGCTGCTTTACCTCAACCAAGAGGGGCGGGGCATTGGTTTGGCCAATAAGCTTCGGGCCTATGCGCTGCAGGATCAGGGGTTTGATACGGTTGAGGCCAACCATCGGCTCGGCTTTGAGGATGACGAGCGGGATTTCCTGATTGGCGCGGGTATTCTGGCGGAGATGGGGTTTTCTTCGGTGCGCCTCATGACCAACAATCCGGCCAAGGTCGATAAGATGAACGAGGCGGGGATCAAAGTGACCGAGCGTGTGCCCCATCGTTTTGGCGAGACTGAAGAAAATAGCGCTTATCTCAAAACCAAGGCGGCCAAGAGTGGCCACTTGCTCTGATCTGGTTGTGAGCCGCTGGGGGGCCCGCTTTATGGGGCTCCAGTTTCCATGTGCGGTGGGTCGTAGTGGGATCGGGGAGAAGACCGGAGAGGGCGACGGGGTGACGCCTATCGGGGTTTTCGAGGTTTTGGACATCTATTATCGGCCGGATCGGGTGTTGTCGGCAGAGACACCAATTGGTCTGCAAGATGTCTGGTCCGATGATCCCAAAGACCCTGCCTATAATACGCGTCAGTCAGGGCCGTCTTATGCGTTCAGCCATGAGAGGCTCCGTCGGGCTGATCCCATGTATGATCTGGTGGCGGATCTCGATTATAATCGCCGCCCTATAAAGGCCGGAGCGGGCAGTGCGATCTTTCTCCATGTCTGGCG
>CAZXRG010000307.1:0-3339 GCA_964642935.1 uncultured Rhodobacterales bacterium
CTTGGGGGTTGGTTTAGCTTAGACGGGCAGTTGGCCTGTCATGCTTTCCAGAACCCCGTCGCGGCGGACGAGTTTGTGCCAAAGTGCTCCGGCGATATGGGAGATCAGGAGGAGTGGCATGAGCGTGAGTGTGACCTCGTGCAGGCCGAGCATGGCGGTGAGGAAGATGCCGCCAAGGGCTGGAACGGAGAAGCCGAGTGCGATGCCAAGGCCGCTTAGGACGATCCCGAAGACCGAGGCGTAGAGGCCCCAGTGGACGGCGCGGGAGGCTTGGTGCTCCCATTTCGGGGCGTCTTTGGGGAGGCGTGTTTCGCCTGCGATCTTTTTGGTCCAGAGCAGGCGGACGACGAAGAGGGCTCCTAAAGCGAGGGCGAAGAGTATCTCCAATTGCATCACGGCCGGATCGCGGAGTTGGGAGAGGTTGTCGAGCCCTTTGAAGTAGCCGTAACCGACCAAGCCTGCGGACAGCCAGTGGATGGTTTTGGTGACAAAGCCGTGGGATTGGGCGGTGGTGGTCATCTTAAGGGTCTCCTTTGTGCTGGGTGGATTAAGCGGCAGTTGAGGCTTGCTCGACCGGTTCGTCGTCGGATTGGGCGTGCTGGGCCATACTGACGAAGGGGACAGCGAGGAAAGCGAGGCCCACGGCGAATAGGGCGAAGAGCGCGAGCGCGCCCATGACCGCGAAGCCAAGCACGGCCATGACCGAGCCGATGGCCAGAAGGGCGATTGTGGAAACGGCGGATGTTGCTTTGTTGATCAGGCTGTTCATTTGGTATCTCCAGTTCATCTGTTGTTTCGATGATTTGAAGATAGGGAGCCTGATTTACGTGCCCCTGTCGGCAAGTTTACATTTTTGCAAAGTTCAGAATTACTTTGAGGCCTTGGGGGTGGTTTTGGGTGAGCTCCAAACGGGCGCTATGGCGATCGGCGACGGCCCGCACGAGGGCGAGGCCAAGGCCGGAGCCGTCGGTTGTGCGGGAGGCCTCTAGTCGAACCATGGGTTTGATGATCTCTTCGAATTGAGCGGGGTCCACACCCGGTCCGTTGTCGGCCACGCCCAGCGCGTTTCCTTGCACGAGGAGGGTGATCTGGTCGCCGCCATGGACGAGGGCGTTCTGGATCAGATTGGCCATGGCTTGGATCAGCATTTGGCGGTCGGCTTGGACGGTTCTGGGGGTGGTGACGTCGATCAGAAGCTCTTTGCCCTCGTCTTCGACCACGGGGCCGAAAATCTCGACCAGTTCGTCGGTTAAGTCTTTCAAGGAGACCGCCTCGAACCCGTCGCGACCTTGGGCGGCCTCGATGCGGGCGACGCGCATGATCGTGTCGAATATGCCCGAAAGGCGGCTGGCTTCCTCAAGCGCTGCGCCGCGCCCGTCGCCTTCGGGGAGCATTTCGAGTTGGGCGCGTAAACGGGCAAGGGGCGTGCGCAAATCATGGGCGATGGAGGCGCTTAGGTGACGGGTTTGGGTGACCAGACGTTCGAGCTCGGAGGCGGTGGTGTCGAGCTGGCGGGCTATATCGTCAAGATCGTCTTTGGAGCGGGTTTGGCCGGTTCGGGCGGTCAGGTCTCCTGAGGCCAGCAGACCCAAAGTTTCGTTGATCCTGAGCAATCGGCGTTGCGCCAAAAGGCCCGCACCGATGCCGATGGCTAGTGAGAGCAGGATAATTAGAGCGGCGGTGGTCCAGAGGATATCGGCAAGTAGTTCGCGGGCTTGTGCGCTGTCTTCGAGCGGTACGGCGACCATGATCGGGGTGCCTTCACTGTCTTGTGTGACCAAGACCCGCCAAATGTCCGAGCGCAGCCAATCGCGGCGCAGATCTACGTTGCCGCCACCACGCGAGATCGCGCGTTCAAAGGGCTGGGGCAGCTCTTCCAAGTCATCGGGGGACCGCAGGACCATGGTGGGGCTGGCTGTGCGTGCATCTGCCAAAACGGCGGTGCTGGCAAACGCGGTGAGCGTGGCATCTACCCGCCGCTCGATGGCGTCTTGGCCCAAGATGAGCGCGACGGAAATGGCCACGGCGAAGCCTATGGCGAAGATCACCGACAGAAGCAGGGACAGCCGCAACATGGAAGAGCGGCGGAGCCATTTGATCTGATCGAGGAGCTTATTGACCAAAGACATATCCCTCTCCGCGGCGCGTGCGCAAAAGGGCCTCTTCAAACGGCTTGTCGATCTTGGTGCGCAGGCGGCTGATGTGGGTTTCAACGACGCTGGTGGTGGGGTCGAAACTCATGTCCCAGACCTGTTCGAGGAGCATGGTGCGGGTGACCAGACGACCCGGTCGGCGCATGAAATATTCCAGCAGTTTGAATTCTTTGGCCATCAGCTCGATGACTTCCCCTTGGCGCTCGCAACGGCGCGACAGGAGATCGAGGCTTAGATCACCGTAGCGCAGCAATGTTTGGGCGGCTTCGGTTGTGTCAGACCCATCGCGGCGACGGCCCAAGGCGCTGACACGGGCGGAAAGTTCTGCAAAGGCGAAAGGTTTGGTGAGATAATCGTCGCCCCCGGCTTCGAACCCTTCAACGCGGGCGTCGACTTCGCCCAAGGCGGTCAGGAAGAGCGCGGGGGTGCTGTCTTTGGAGGCCCGCAAGGATTTTAGGACCGCAAGCCCGTCCAATCCGGGCACCATGCGATCAAGGATGAGAAGGTCGAACTCTTGACCCATCGCCGCCATCAGCGCGTCTTTGCCGTCCTCGAAATGATCAACCACATGGCCCTCTTCACGCAGACCGCCTGCGATCCACGGACCCAATTGTGTGTCGTCCTCAAGAAGCAAAATGCGCATGGCAGCCCTTTTGATCGTCTAACGCGTTAAGAGACTGCCGCTCTGGGCAGTCTCCTTTTGAAGTGGTGGGAGGTGACGGGGGTTTTACGCGTCGTCTGATTTGTCGCGCTTCTTGCCACCCTTGTTGCATGTCTCACCATCCTCTTTGACCTTGAGAACATCGCCTGTCTCTGCAGCGACCTCAACCTCCATTTCGGTGCCATCTGCGGCGAGAATTTCGATCTCGTAAATCTGCATACCTTTGTGGCGCTCAAGATCGACCTCCTGCACTTCGCCGGGCACTTCATTGAGCGCGATGGCGATGACTTGCTCTTCCGTGAGACCTGTCTCGGTGGCCGCTGTTTGCGCGGAGACTGTGCCGATGGTGGCGCCTGCGAAAATCAGTCCTGCAAGTGCGCTTGTTGTGATCAATGTCTTGTTCATTTTGTAACTCCGTTTTCGTGTTAATGGCGGCGGTGTTGCCGTCCGATGAAACAGAGATAGGAGGCCAGTCTTACACGCAGGCCACGCCAAGTTTACAATTTCGTAAGCTGGGGTTTTTTG
>CAZXRG010000308.1:0-3299 GCA_964642935.1 uncultured Rhodobacterales bacterium
GTGTAGGCGTGGATGGTCGTCATATAGCCGTTCTCGATGCCAACCAGATCGTTGAGGACCTTGGCCACAGGAGAGAGACAGTTGGTTGTGCAAGACGCGTTGGAGACAACTGTGTCGCCGTCCGTCAGTGTCTCATGGTTCACACCGTAAACGATGGTCTTGTCCGCGTTCGCACCAGGTGCCGAGATCAGCACTTTCTTGGAGCCATTCTCAAGGTGCATCGCGGCCTTATCGCGGGCTGTGAAAATACCGGTACACTCAAGGGCCACATCAACGCCGTCCCATGGAAGCGCCTTCGGGTCACGCTCGGCTGTCACTTTGATCGGGCCGTTGCCCACATCAATGCTGTCGCCTTTGACGGTCACAGTTGCCGGGAAACGGCCATGCACACTATCGTACTGAAGCAGATGCGCGTTGGTCTCAACCGGACCCAGATCGTTGATCGCGACCACTTCGATGTCTGTGCGTCCGCTCTCGCTGATGGCACGCAATACGTTCCGACCGATGCGTCCGAACCCGTTAATGGCAACTTTGACCATGAATACTCTCCTTTATTTACGAAACTGGAACCCTCTCAGGCGTTGGCGCATCTTTAAGCGAATAATGACCAGATTGACCAGCCCATCTTTGAAATCTCGATGCAATGTGATGCTTATTGGTTGATCGCGCCTGATGGGCTTTTGAAGCGTTCGATATTTGCCCATTTAATCACTCTTCAAGTACAGTGCTCTAAGACCGTCCTCGTTCTTCGGGGAGTGGCAAACAATGCCGTTCATGTGGGTCTATCAAGCAAGCGATTTTGTCGGGGGATTGCCCGCTGAAGCCGGTAGTGCTGCGGGCGGTGGCAATGATCATTCCCTGAGCTTGTCGGCGGGTGCCACGCCAGTCGTCGTCGAAGTGACAGATGACGATAATCTATTTCATGAGGTTGATACCACACAATCCCTTACGAGCGGGGTGACTCTGAACGGAACCGACTATTTGGCCGGCGATAATTTTGTCGGGGCTTATTATCTGGAAAATAGTACCAGCGGTCATATGGTGACCGGCTTTCATGTGGGCACTGGTATTGATGGTTACGGATCAGGCGCGGTTGTCGGGATTACATCAACGGTAGAGCTGGTTCCCGGGACCACCTACACATTTGACATAAATCGAACGACCCATAATGCAGAGACCGACTATAATATGTTTGTCGCCTGTTTCCTCAATGGGACCAAGATTTCAACTCCCGGCGGGGAACGCCCGGTCGAACGGCTCATGAAGGGCCATCTTGTCTCAACGCTTGATCAAGGGGCTGCAAAAGTACTGTGGCACGCAAAGACCGAGGCGGTGGGCCTTGGAAACCTGGCCCCCTTTCGCATTGAGGCCCAAACGCTTGGCAATGATCGCCCGCTTTTCCTGTCGTCGCAACATCGCGTCCTTCTGGGCGGTCCGATTGTCGAAAACTGCTTTGGTGACGCCGAAGTACTTTGTCCGATCAAACATTTGGCGGAACTTGATCAAGTCTCCAGAACCCCCATGGGTCCGATCAGTTACCACCATCTCATGTTGGAGAACCACGAACTGGTAACTGCAAATGGCGCGCTCGCGGAGAGTTTTCTGCCTGGCCCCTTTGCACTGCGACAGTTGGCGCAGCCCGACCAAGCCGCCCCCATGCTTCCCGCATCTGCACTCACCAGTGGCGCTCTGCCTGCCAGACCCTTGTTAACCCGCAGGGATGCCTTCCATCTGATCAAGCACATGTTCCGCCCCGATTTGCGGATGTTGGCACCGAGAGCCCGAAATCCGGTATCAAAACGAGCTTACGGCTAGACGAGCCTGCTCAATCGGCTAGTCTTGGGGAAAACATCCGGGAGGCCCCTTATGACCTATATTCTTGCCATTGATCAGGGGACCACCTCCAGTCGGGCCATTGTGTTTGATGGTGATATGAAGATTGTGGCCACGGGCCAACAGGAGTTTCCCCAGCATTTCCCCAAGTCCGGTTGGGTGGAGCATGATCCGGCGGACATCTGGAGCTCGACCGTGGCCGTGTGCCAACAGGCGGTTGCGGGGATTGATGTGTCTGAGATTGCGGCCATCGGCATCACCAATCAGCGCGAGACGACGATTATCTGGGACCGCGAGACGGGCGAGCCTATTCATAACGCGATTGTCTGGCAGGACCGTCGGACCTCGGCCATGTGTCAGGAGTTGAAGGCGGCGGGCCATGAGGATTTGGTGACGGAACGCACCGGCTTGCTGCTTGATCCTTATTTCTCCGGCACCAAGGTCAGTTGGATTTTGGATCATGTGGAAGGGGCGCGGGAAAAGGCGCGTCAGGGCAAGTTGCTGTTTGGCACGGTTGATTGTTTTCTGATCTGGAAAATGACGGGCGGGGCGCGTCATGTGACCGATGCGACCAATGCGGCGCGCACGATGCTCTATGATATTGGCAAGGGGATGTGGGACGCGGAGATTTGCGGGCTCTTGGATGTGCCCATGGAGATGCTGCCTGAGGTGCTCGATAGCGCGGCCGAGTTTGGCACTTGCGCCAAGGACGTGTTCGGGGCCGAGATGCCCATCCTAGGTGTCGCGGGAGATCAGCAGGCGGCCACGGTGGGCCAAGCCTGTTTTGAGGCGGGCATGATGAAATCGACCTATGGGACCGGGTGTTTTGCGCTTTTGAATACAGGCTCTGATATGGTGCGCTCTCAGAACCGGCTTCTCACCACGATTGCCTATCAGCTGGACGGGACGCCGACCTATGCGCTGGAAGGTTCGATCTTTATTGCAGGTGCCGTGGTGCAATGGCTGCGCGATGGGCTTGGGCTGATTGGCGACGCCAAAGAAACGCAAGCCATGGCCGAGGCGGCGGACACGACCCAACCGCTCTATCTGGTGCCAGCTTTCACAGGGCTTGGCGCACCTTATTGGGACGCGGAATGTCGCGGTGCCATCTTCGGTCTGACCAGAGGCTCCGGCCCCAAGGAGTTCGCCCGCGCCGCGTTAGAAAGCGTCGCCTATCAAACCCGCGACCTCTATGAAGCCATGAAGGCCGATTGGGCAGGCGGGGCGGATGCAGTTCTGCGCGTGGATGGTGGCATGTCGGCCTCCGACTGGACCATGCAAAACCTTGCCAACACTTTGGGTGCCCCTGTGGATCGCCCCGAAGTTCTGGAAACAACCGCGCTTGGGGCGGCATGGCTCGCGGGCATGAAAGCGGGGGTCTATCCTGATCAGGCTGGATTTGCGGGCGCATGGGCCTTGGAACGGCAGTTTGAGCCTGAGATGGACGAAGAGACCCGCGCCAAAGG
>CAZXRG010000309.1:0-3217 GCA_964642935.1 uncultured Rhodobacterales bacterium
ATAAACGCGCTCGTAATAAGCGGATCGGACCCGGGGGCGGTACCCGGCGACTCCACCAAACACCCTTTCATTTGGGGTCATGGGGTCGAAATAGGATCGACGGACGTCTAAAGGTGTTAGCTTTCACTCGGCGGGATGCCACCGTATCGGCTCAATCAGTATAGTTGCAAATGACAACCATGCTCCGATGGCAGTAGCTGCTTAAGGCAGTTCCTAATATCGAAACTTTAAGTCGTTCGCCCTAGCCGGCGTTCGCGGGGTTCGGAGGCACCTGGCAACAGAAGCCTTCACTAATTCCCCTCAAATCAACGTATTAAGCCACTAGCGCAGCCTTGGCGTTACGACATCAATCGCGCTTAGCGTCCCATGGAGGTAAACGTCCGCCGGGGATCAGGCCCGACGTCCAACCATCCCTTAAAGACGTCCTCCAAATATTTGGTTATTCTGACCTTTTGGGTCAGCCCAAGACGTTCCGCACCGGAGGCTTGGGCGCGCGTATAGGCCGGAAAATCCGCGCGAATACGATCTGTAGGCACCATTTGCCCACCTGTCGCCGGATCAAAAACACGAATTTTAAACTGCAGATTATGAACTGCGGCTGGCGCAATACGCCGTGCCCGATCAGAGACCGCATGAAATTGCTCAACCTCAACCTCTATGCGCACCGGATATGGACCGGTCATGTAGCGCGACACATTTTTGGCAGCAGCTTCCACGATCTCTTTAATCTGAGCGCGTCGATCCCCATAAGGATCACCGCGCCAGACAATATCCGCACCCGGTGCAAACCAATTGGCCTCAGAGACCGACAATTGGTCAGACACAAGAACATCAAACTCAACGACATTCCATGATTTCGTCGTCGAGCGGCTCAAAAGATTTGTATAACTCGTCTCCCACTGCCGCTCCAAACAGCCGCTTAAGAAAAACAGCGCAAGCAGGCCAATCCAAGGGCCCGTTTTCTTCATCTTTCGGTTTGCACGCATAGAACCATCTCAATCTCTCAATATATCCCGACTATCCTGCACGATCCGGGTTAATATTTTGATATGTCGCCAAGATAATTCCGATCAGCCCCCAACTCTCCGGTTTGAGACATTTGTTTTACAGTCTTTGAGCGGTATAAGGCGCCTAAGTGAGGCATGGAGTTTGAGTCGCGTGAGCAAAACAATCGATTACAATAATTTGATGCACGGCGCCCTGAGACAGGTCATGGCCAAGGTTTTGGAAGATGTGGCCGTCGAGGGGCTGCCCGGCAACCACCATTTCTTCATTTCCTTTGAGACAACCCATCCAGATGTGGACATGCCAAGCTGGCTCAAAGAGCTCCACCCTGAGAATATCACCATCGTCATCCAGAATTGGTTCGAGGATCTGGTGGTTTCAGACACTTGGTTCGAGATCACATTAAGCTTCTCCAACCAGAAAACCCGCCTTCACGTCCCCTTTGATGCGATCCTCACTTTCGTTGATCCATCCGTCGAGTTTGGCCTGCGGTTTGACGCGCCCGACGAGGAAGAGGACGATGCTCTGGAAGAGGTTCTTGAAGAGATCGAGCGTGAGGCCCCCAGTGCGCCTGAAACCAAAAGCGACGTGGTGAGCCTCGACTCCTTCCGAAAGTAGCACCTGTTTATTGTCTTGAAATGAAACAGGGCTTATAGGCTCCTTAACTGTAATTTGAGGAACCGAGTGATGACCCAGACCCGTACTGAATCCGACAGCTTTGGCCCCCTAGAGGTGCCCTCCGATAAATACTGGGGCGCTCAAACACAGCGTAGCCTGATGAACTTCCCCATCGGTTGGGAAAAGCAGCCCATTGCGGTCGTACGCGCGTTAGGCGTGATCAAGCAGGCTGCAGCCACCGTGAACATGGCCCAAGGCAAGCTGGACAAAAAACTGGGTGACGCGATTGTTGCTGCCGCCTCTGAGGTCGTCTCTGGCAAGTTTGACGAGCACTTCCCGCTGGTGGTCTGGCAGACTGGTTCTGGCACACAGTCCAACATGAATTCTAACGAGGTGATCTCCAACCGCGCCATCGAAATGCTGGGCGGTGAGATCGGCTCCAAGGACCCCGTGCATCCCAATGATCACGTGAACATGTCCCAATCCTCCAATGACACTTTCCCCACGGCCATGCATATCTCAGCGGCTATGACCGCACGGGACGTCACGCTTCCCGGGCTCGAAAAGCTCCACGCCGCATTGGATGCCAAAGCCAAATCCTTTGCTGATATCATCAAGATCGGCCGGACCCACACGCAGGACGCCACCCCGCTCACACTGGGCCAAGAGTTCGGCGGATACGCCTATCAGGTCGAGCAGGGCATCAAGCGGATCAAGGCCGCTCTGGTCAACATCTACCCGCTTGCACAAGGCGGAACCGCTGTGGGTACGGGCCTCAACACCAAGACCGGTTTCGATGTTGCCTTCGCCGAGGAAGCCGCGAAAATCACCGGCCTACCGTTCGTCACAGCCCCCAACAAATTCGAAGCACTCGCCGCCCATGACGCGATGATCGAAATGTCCGGCGCGCTCAAAACAGTCGCCGCCTCCCTGTTCAAAATCGCCAATGACATCCGCCTTCTCGGCTCCGGCCCGCGCTGTGGCCTTGGCGAATTGATGCTGCCAGAAAACGAGCCCGGCTCCTCCATCATGCCCGGTAAAGTCAACCCCACCCAATGTGAGGCCCTCACACAAGTCTGCGCCCATGTCATGGGCAATGACGCGGCCGTTGGCTTTGCAGGCTCCCAAGGGCATTTCGAGCTGAACGTCTATAAGCCGATGATGTCCTACAATGTGCTCCAGTCCATGCAGCTTCTGGGCGATGCGGCCTCTGCCTTCACTGACAATTGCGTGGTCGGGATCGAGGCGGATGAAGACCGTATTTCCAAGCTGATGTGGGAAAGCCTGATGTTGGTGACCGCTCTGGCCCCTGAAATCGGCTATGACAACGCCACCACAGTCGCCAAAACAGCCCATAAAAACCGCACGACCCTCAAAGAAGAGGTCGTCGCCCTCGGCTTTGCGGATGAAGAGACGTTTGACCGCGTCGTTCAGCCCAAAGACATGATCGGGCCCAAAGACTGATGGGAAAACTGGAGGTCATCGGCTTTGACGCCGATGACACCCTTTGGGAGAACGAGCAGTTCTACCGCATGACCCAAGCCAAATTCGCTGACCTCCTCAGCGAATTTGCCGATCCCGACCATCTGGCCGA
>CAZXRG010000310.1:0-3183 GCA_964642935.1 uncultured Rhodobacterales bacterium
ATTACTTCACTGTGATCCGGCCATCTGTGTATGGCGTGAACTCAGGGATGGCGGCCAGATGCTCGGCCAGCACGTCCGCAAGATCAGGGCCATAGTCATAGGCGTTGGCCGCATCTTTGAACATTTTATAGCCGTCACCGCCACCGCGCACGTAGTTGTTGGACACAACCCCGTAGGTGGCCTCCATATCGAGCGGCATGGCGGCGCCGTCCTTCATGACCATGACGTCTGAGACGCGGCTGCCAGCCTCGGCACTTCCGTCAAATGCGTATGTCAGACCGGCCACTTGGGCGAAACGACCCGCACCGTCTTCAAGCTGGGACACGCCGTTTTCAAGGGCTGCTTTCAGGACCGCGCCTGTGACCTCGAAGGTGGAGAGCGTGTTTTGGAACGGCAGCACTGTGAGCACTTCGCCCATGGTCACTTCACCCGCATCAATGGAGGCGCGAATGCCGCCACCGTTCTGGATGGCCACCGAGATGCCCTGATCCTTCACCCGCTCAAGCATGGCGTCAGCGATCAAAGAGCCCATCTCGCATTCCATGGCGCGACAGAGCGCGCGATCACCACCGATGGGCGCTTCTGTACTCGCAACAACGCGGGTCTTCATCTCGTCAATTGGTCCGGCCAGTTCGGCCACACGGGCGAGAACCGCCTCGTCTTCCGCGACGGAGGCATCCACCAAGATGGTATCGCCGCTTGCGGATGTGACATTGCCCGCGTCGTCAAACTCTAGCTTGAGATGGCCCACGTATTTGGAGAAGGCGTAGGCCTGCACCACTGGCACATTGCCGATCATCTGGGGGTAGGCCAACGCGCCCTCTGCGGTGTTTGACAGGAGCGTATGGGAGTGTCCGCCGACAACCGCGTCAAGGCCTTCAACAGCGCCCGCGATCTCGAGATCTTTTCTCAGACCCACATGGGTGAGCGCGATGATGATGTCGACGCCTTCGGCTTCAAGGGTGGCCACGTCCGCGCGCAGGGCCTCAATCTCGTCGGTCCAGACAATGGCGTCGGAGGGGGAGGAGGTCTCAACCGTATCAACGGCCAGAGCGGAGACGATGCCTACTTTGGTTCCGTTCACATCAAGAACCGTGTGGTTGTCGATCTTGCCTGCGAGGATGTTGGAGGCACTCACATCAATGTTGCCCGAGATCACCGGGAAAGAGACATTGTCTGCCAGTTTCGCAAGTCCCTCGTCACCGTCATCAAACTCATGGTTGCCAACGGCCATGGCATCAAAGCCAACCAGCTCGGCAAACTCGGCTTCAACGTCGCCCTTATAGGTCGTGTACATGAGCGAGCCTTGGTATTGGTCGCCTGCATCCAGCACGATGACATTCTCACCGGAAAGCTGCTCGCGCAACTCGTTGATTTTGGTCACGATACGCGCATAGCCGCCAAAGCATTTGCCTTCGGCATTGTCCTCAGAGCCGCAGGTGGAATCGTATTTGCTGATCGGCTCAACCCGGCTGTGCAGGTCGTTGATGTGGATAATATTAAGTGAATAATCCGCCAGAGCGCTGGTTGCCATAAGGGCGGCGCCTGCGGTGGTCATTAAGAGTGTCTTGAGGTGCATGATAGTCTCCCGGAATCGTGGACGTTAATACACACTCAGAAAACGCCTTAGAGACGGGGGCGTCAAGCGACAGTTTTGCAGAGCAGCAAAGTTGAGAAGCGAGGGATGCTCCGGTTCGAAAAGCCATGGGGTGAAAAGGGGGGGCGGTTTGAGTGTTGAGGGGGTCTGTTGGGGGAGGCAGGTGAATTAAACTACAAGTTTTTTGTGTGATTTGAGTTGGAGCCTTTGGGCCGGCTGACGCGAGGGCTGCTTGGCTCACTCGATATGATTAACCTAATTTTATTGTTTATTTACAGTATGTTAATAAAGTGTTTCGAGTTTTTTATAGTTTACGCCAGAAAACGCACCCTTTCGCAAAACGAGCAAATCTTGGCCATAAACGCGCCTTGATTAGACGGGATACAAGTACCTGCGAGCAGGGGGTGTGTCTGTGTAGCGTAACGAGTTTTTATTTACCCCTGTTCGCACCCATATTTTAGAAATTGCCCCGGACGCTCCCCTCGTTCGGGGTATTTTTATTTTGGGGTAGCGACCGTTTAACCCACTTTTTGCACCGGCTGCCTTAAGATTGTGCGCAGTTTCTCCGGCGCTACCCTTCTGAAGTCGTTGAAGTAAATCTCATGGTGTTTCCCGCGCATGCTCAGACCATTGCTCGGAATGAACTGCTCATGCATGTCCTTCAGGGTTGGCCCTTCCTCGCTATAAGCGCCCAAATGTAGCGTTTGCACAGATTGGCCCTCTTCAAGCGTTTCAAAGCGCAGTTTGGACAGAGCGGGTGGGTTTGATTTTTGCGCGACTGTCTTGAGCGCCTGTTCAAACAGGTCTTGCGTAATCCACGGGGGAACCATGAGCATTGCCGTCCAAAGCCACTGTGATTGATCGAACCTGCTGGTAAACACCTCCCAATCCTCTGCCCACCAGAGAGCCTCCAAGGGCGGGACCACATAATCGCGATCCAGCTCGTTTTTGGAGGTGAATTTCAGGGTGTAGGCGAGCGGATAAAGGCTCTGGATCGCTTTGGCATACTCAGGAGAGCCCGGTCCGCCATCGCCGTCGATCATAAGATAGGCGGTGGGAGGGATATCAATAATGTCAAACCGTCCCGACTTGGCTTTGTAGCTTGGGAGCGTTTTCTTGAAGTCAATCTTCATATTGATGTCTGATCCGCGCTTTTCGCCAAGGATAGCGTAGCGCTATTGCCCGATCCTGTCAGGAGGTGCGCCAATCGCCCTTTAGCGGATCTGGATGCTGCCCTGATTTTGAGCGATGAAATAACCCAAGGCGCCTGCCAACAGGAGACCCGCAATCACTGCAAACGCGATTTTCCAGATAGAGAAGGGGCGCTCGCCGCGCACGGCACCTGTGCGCCCGTTCACCACAAACCGATAGCTTTTCCCGCGATACTTATAGGCGGCCACCCAAACGGGCAGGAGGACGTGCTTGAAGGTCACATCTCCGACGCTTGTCTGAAGGTCTCCGATCCTTTGGCGATCCCCACCGATGTCGAACTTCACGTCCCGCACGATCATCCGGTCCATATAGTCCCGCGCTTCTTCATAGCCTTCCTCTAACGGTACCGTGTAGCCCTCTGCGCGAAATCCGGC
>CAZXRG010000311.1:0-3161 GCA_964642935.1 uncultured Rhodobacterales bacterium
ATCATATCGTCATCCCGATCAGGACGGATTTTAACCTGCACGCCGTAGCGTTTGGCCGCGAGTGCTGCGACGGCTGCAAACAGGTTGCTTTGGGTTTCTTTCCCGCCAAAGCCCCCGCCCATACGGCGCACTTTCACCGTCACCGAATGAGACGCGATCCCGAGCACATGGGACACCATATGCTGGACCTCGGAGGGGTGCTGGGTTGAGGAATAAACCTCCACCGTCTCGTCCTCGCCGGGAATAGCCAAGGCGATATGACCCTCGAGATAAAAGTGGTCCTGTCCCCCGATGCGCATCTGGCCTTTTAGCGTATTGGGCGCTGTGGCCATCGCCTTTTCCGCATCGCCCCGCGAAAGGTGCAAAGGTTCCGTTACGAGGTCCTGTGCGTCTACAACGTCCAGAATGAAAGGCTTTTCATCGTAAGTGACTTTAGCCTTTTGGGCGGCGCGTCGGGCAATATCGCGGGTCTTAGCGACAACCGCAAAGATAGGTTGGCCCAGAAACTCGACCTTTTGCGCAAACACCGGATCATCGCCTTTACCGGTCGGGGAAATGTCATTCTGACCGGGTATATGCTCAGCCGTCAGAACCCCGATGACGCCCGAGGTGGCAGATACTTCGCTTAAATCCAGATCGGTAATGATGCCGTGGGCAACGGTGGCGAGGCCCAGATAGGCATGAAGTGCACCAGCCGGCTCGACCATATCATCCACATAGGTCGCGGATCCGGACACATGCTTATGCGCACTATCGTGTTGAACCGCGTCTTTCATGCGACGCTCTCCTGTTTGGAGGACGAGCCTTCAAAGACGCGTCTGAGCAGGTTTCGCGTGACGAGTGCCCGATATTCAGCAGATGCACGAGCGTCGGAGATTGGTTTGAAGTCTTCGGCAAATCCGGCTTGAGCGGTCTCGATTGTTTCCAGCGTCCAAGCCTGACCTATGAGCTTCCGCTCCACGGAGCTTGCGCGTTTGGGAACTGCCGCCATACCTCCGAATGCAATACGCGCATCTTTGACAAGATCGCCTTCCAGTTTAATCCAGAACGCTCCGCAAACCGAGGAAATATCCTCATCCTTTCGCTTGGAGATTTTGTGGACTTCAAAGATATCCTCTTTGGACGGCAAAGGGATATGGATGGCCTCGACAAATTCGCCGCGCTTTAAGTCTTGTTTGCCGTATTCGATGAAGAAGTCTTCCAGATTGATGTCTCGCCGCGAGCGCCCCAAGCGCAAGGTCATGGTTGCTCCAAGTGCGATAAGCATGGGCGGCGTGTCACCTATGGGCGATCCGTTCGCGATGTTCCCGCCGATGGTTCCCATATTGCGCACCTGCCATCCCCCGATGCGCGACCAAAATGCTTGAAGTTGGGGGAAGTTAGCTCGCAAAGCCTCTTCAAATCCCGAGTAGGTCACACCAGCGCCTATCGTGAGACGACTGTCTTGGGTTTTGATCTGTTGCAGGTCTTTCAAGTGCCCCACATGAACTGCGGGCGAGATCGGGCGCATGAACTTTGTGACCCAAAGGCCAACATCCGTGGCACCGGCTATAATTGTGGCTTCGGGTGTCTTGTCCAGAACCTCAGCCAAATCGTCCACATCTTTTGGAAGGATCACGACCCCGTCGCTCGAGGTCAACTCGACCCTGTCAGGCTGGTGGAATTCCTTAAGAGCCGCCTCCACTTGAGCGCGTTCCTTAATCAAAACATCCCTACCCGGATCACCTGAAATTGAAACGGCTGCTTTGATGATCGGAGCATATCCCGTGCATCGGCACAGGTTTCCTTGCAGGGCTTGTTCAACCGCCGCTTGGGACGGATGCGGTGTTTTCATCCAAAGCCCATAAAGCGACATCACTATGCCAGGCGTGCAAAACCCACATTGAGACCCGTGCTCGCGCACCATGGCCTCTTGAACCGGATGAAGCGCGCCCTGAGTGCCCGCAAGATGTTCAATGGTGACGACATGACATCCATCAAGGGAAGCCAGAAAGCGGATACACGCGTTGACCGGTTCATAGGTTAAGCCGTTTTCTGAGAGCCTACCAACCAGCACCGTACAGGCCCCACAATCTCCCTCCGCACAACCCTCTTTGGTTCCGGTCAAGCGCCGCTCAAGCCTGAGATAATCAAGCAATGTCGTATTGGGAGACACATCAGACACCTCGGTCAGAGCGCCGTTTAACAAAAACTGAATGAATGTTCGTGGCGTACTCAAAACTCAACACCAAGCTATGATTGTTCAAGCTCAGAAGACGCCTAACCCGAGGAAAAGTAAACCCAAATAGGCGTGAAAAAAAACGCCCCCGAACAAAGTTCGAAAGCGTTAAGTGTTATGGCAATGCCAGTTTAACTCAATCCCAACCCAACGCCACAAATGCGTCGTAAACCGCATCCGCCACAGCCTGCTCGCCAGCGACGTTCAGATGAGTGTTTCCAACACCCACATGCCAGCTCAGATCATCGCCCTGCGCAACCGCGCCAGAAGACACTTTCGCAGCCATATGGGCATAAGTGTCGATGTAAGGCACATTTCGAGAAGTGGCTGCGGCGATCTGAGCGTTGCGGATCGCAAGGCGTGTTGGATGTTCATAGGACGGCGTGTCGCCTCCGGAAGCAAAATTCATGAAGTGATATCCGATCACAGCAATTTTCGTCACGCCTTTGGCCGAGACCTCATCAATCCAATGCTCGATATTCGCAGTCGTATCAGGCGCAATCGTGTCGCCTACTTCCGGCACGGTTGATAGCGGCGCCTCAAGAGTGATCAAGTTGTCGTCGCGGGCAATCACCCGCGATGGCTCTCCATTTACAGTCACAAACCCGCCTGGCTCCAACCGGGTGCGAAGTGAATGAGTTACAGAGAATTGAGTGGCGCTCGGCGCCGTATCGGCAACAATCGAAATTGGCCCGTCATTTGCGCCCGCATAAATCGTGGCAATATCCGGTCGTCCGTCCACGAAGAAATCCGGAAGCTGGTGGACCATTTCAGAAGAACTGTCACCGCTCCAACCAAAGTTCGCGGCAATCACCCGCGGACCAAGAGCGTCCGCAACACGTTGGGCATAAAACTGATTGGGGCCAACACCCCAAGTCGCCTCATTGGTGTTGAATGTGTGGCTGTCGCCTTCCGCCTTATAGATCGTGTAAAACGGGTTGAG
>CAZXRG010000312.1:0-3128 GCA_964642935.1 uncultured Rhodobacterales bacterium
CCGTGAAACCCGATCACATCCGCCTCAAACTCCGCTGCCAATCCCGCATGCGCTCCTAAAACCACCTCAGAAGCCGCTTCCAAATCCGCACCTTGCCAGGCTCCAAGCGCGTCTCGCAACACGCCCCGCGCCTCTTCGCTATAGGCTTGAAACCCGGAAGGCCCGAAGTTCAGCACGCCCTCCCCGTCGGTCTCAACAATAGCGCCATCCACCCCGTCCAACGAGGTCCCCGACATCATCCCTAAAACCTTTACGGGTGCGAATTTCGCGTCCATCCCACTTCCCTTCTCAGACCACTAAGGTATACATCACTTCGCAAATTCAAGCACCACGAAAAGGCTGAGCCCATGTCCTACAAACCCACCTCCGAATTTCTGCAAGTCATGCAGAGCCGAGGCTTCATGCAGGACTGCACGGACCTTGAAGGTCTGGACAATGCGCTCAACGAGGGCATCGTGCCCGCCTATATCGGCTTTGATTGCACGGCCGATAGCCTTCACATCGGCAATATGCTCCAGATCATGATGCTGCGCTGGCTCCAGAAAACCGGCCATAAGCCGATTGTTTTGATGGGTGGTGGCACCACGAAAATCGGTGACCCCTCTGGTAAAGACGAAAGCCGTCAGTTGCTCACGGCTGAGAAGATCAACGAGAATATGGAGGGCATGAAGCGCGGTTTTGCCTCCTATGTCACTTTCGGGGACGGCCCGACCGATGCAGAGATGCTCAACAACGCCGACTGGCTTGATGAGTTGAACTATGTGGAGTTCCTGCGCGATTACGGTCGCCATTTCACCATCAACCGCATGCTGGCCTTTGACAGCGTGAAACTGCGCCTTGATCGCGAGCAGCCGCTGACCTTCCTTGAGTTCAACTACATGCTCCTGCAGGCCTATGACTATATGAACCTCAACAAGCGTGCGGGGTGCCTGTTGCAAATGGGCGGCTCGGATCAATGGGGCAATATTGTTAACGGCATCGACCTCACCCGCCGGATCAACCGCAATGAGGTCTACGGTCTGACCACGCCGCTTTTGACCAAGGCCGACGGCTCGAAAATGGGTAAATCCGTGTCAGGCGCGATCTGGCTCAACGCCGATAAGCTCTCCGCCTATGAGTTCTGGCAGTTCTGGCGCAATACGCTGGATGCTGATGTGGAGAAGTTCCTTAAACTCTACACCGAGTTGCCTTTGGACGAATGCGCCCGTCTTGGTGCCCTTGAAGGCCAAGAGATCAACTACGCCAAAGAGGTGCTGGCCAATGAGGTCACAGCCCTGCTCCATGGTCGTGACTCTGCCGAGGCTGCCCATGCAACCGCGCGGGAAGTCTTTGAAAAAGGCGGGATCGGGGACGAATTGCCAACGGCCAAGCTGCCCGCCGAGGATACGTCCATCGTGCAGCTCTTTGTCAAAGCGGGTCTTGCAGGCTCGGGCAAAGAGGCGAAGCGCTTGATTGGCGATGGTGGGGCGAAGCTGAACGATGAGACGGTGACAGACACCTCGCTCATGGTCAGCGGCGCGGATATTTCAAAGACTTTGAAACTATCCGCCGGAAAGAAACGACACGCGTTGATCGTGCCGGAATAGGCTTAGAACAATTCAGGCGCTTTGGGCGCGAGTTTTGTTTGTGCAAACCCCTGCATCAGGGTCACCAGCTTATTGCTGGCATCTGCCGGAATGCGATCCTCGACTTCTGCGCGGGACAGTTCGAAAAACTCTTTCGTGTGCACTGCCGCATCCGACAGGCGGCAAAAGCCCATGGACCAATTGCCAAAACGTCGCTTGGACACCGGGCCAGAGTGCATGATCCGCACCCGGCGATGGCGCTGATCGAGGTAAACGCGATTATAGACCTCCTCAACCTCAGCGCGGGGACCTTCCAAAATCTGAAAGAAAGTGCCCGCCACATAGATCAGAAGACCGGTGACACCTCTGGGCTCATTGTTGCGCACCGCCGTCTCGCGGATCTGATCCAGTTCCGCATCGCTCATACTCTCGCTGGCGTGGCTCATGTAAACAATTCTATGCATCTTAAAAACCTCACTCGTTACGCTGTTACTATGCCCACTTATAACACGTGATTCTCTGTGAGTATACATTTGCATACAATGCTGGTTAGCAGATCGTTAATGCGCGATTAGGGTGCGATATGCCAAGTCCCGTCAGGGGTGAACGCGTGAAAGGCAAAGGCAAACACGACCTCATGCACCACCGGCGCGCCTGTGTCCGCGTCAAACACCCGCACCGTCCCGACCGATTGACCATCAGAAATGCGGCCTGTGTCCAAAGCAGACACCTGACCTGAATCACTCCAAGTGATCCGAACACCTTTCTCAATGATCTCGCTTTCCCCGCGAATACGCTCCAACGTCCAAGCACTATCGCCCACCCGCAAAACACGCGCCAAAGGCTCGATATCATGGGGCGGATTTTCACCGTTATAGAGGAAGGGTTTAGAAAGCGTGTCATAGCCCGAATAAGGATTGTTCCCATAAGGGCGCGACACGGCAGGTTCGACCATCAACAGACCATCGGCATTACGCGCCTTAAACTCCCCAAGGCTTTCCATCCAACCGGGCACTTGGGTCAGCTCGGCACCCAACAACTCCCCCACAATCGCCTCACCGTCAAACTGCTGCCACCAGCTTTCGGTCTGTCGGTCATACATCACCATATCGGAATTTCTGAGCTTGCCAGAAACACCAAAGGTCAGCTCCTGCCCGCCGTAGCGCCCGTCAAACACAAGTGCGGAGTTACACAGCGGACAGAAGGTCACCGTCACCGGAATACCCCCGATGCGATCATTCACGATCTCATGGTACATCAGATAGCGGATCGGATAGGCCCGCGCACGCTCGCCCTCAATCTCGACGGTCACCACAGGCTCCACTTCAGGGATCTTGGTGTCTCCAGAAGCCTCCACAAACTGCGCATCATCCACAGCCGGAATGCCATCCTTGGGCGGTCCACCTGAGAGGATTTCAACATAGGAGACTGATGATTTGGAAAAATCCGTATCCGGCCATTCAGACTCCCAAAACGGCGCGGGCTTCTGTTGGGCGAAGGCCAAACCGGCACAGAGGGCCAGAATGGTGGTCAGGGCGGCTAGAGCGCCCGACCTTAAACATG
>CAZXRG010000313.1:0-1426 GCA_964642935.1 uncultured Rhodobacterales bacterium
GACCAAGAGCTATCGGACGCGCCAAACAAAACCGCACAAGCGGACAAAAAGGACTGATACGATGAACATGATCGAAACAATCGAAGCTGAGCAGATTGCTGAGCTTGGCAAAGACATCCCCGATTTTGCAGCCGGCGACACGATCCGTGTGGGCTACAAAGTGACCGAGGGCACCCGTACACGGGTTCAGAATTACGAGGGCGTTTGTATCGCTCGCAAAGGCGGCTCAGGGATTGCCGGTGCATTCACAGTGCGCAAAATTTCCTTCGGCGAAGGTGTCGAGCGTGTCTTCCCGCTCCACTCGCCAAATATCGACAGCATCACAGTGGTGCGTCGCGGTCGTGTCCGTCGTGCCAAGCTTTACTACTTGCGTGCGCTTCGCGGTAAGTCTGCACGTATTGCTGAGAAGTCGAACTATCGCCCGTTGGCTGATAAATCCGGCGCTTAAAAACAGCATTACGACACTTTGATGAAGGGCGGTCGCAACACCGCCCTTTTTTATTTGTTTTTCGTGTAGAATTGGTTTTTTACCCCGCAAGAAGTTATGCTACTGCAAAAAAATGGGACTTGGGACATTCATCGGTAAAGCTCTAAATTTGTCGATCTACGTTACGCTGAGAATGTTCGTAGTGTTGATCGTAAGTGCTTTCGTTGTTTACCTGCTCTTTTCTTTATTGTGGGAGCATCCACTTGGCCTTTTATTGGTATTAGTCCTAACATTTTTCCCCGGACTGGTGTTTTTGTATCTCTCTTGTGTTCGCGCAGGATTGGTGGCTTTGAAAGCCAGCGGGCCGCCCAATATGAAGAAGCTGGGCAGCGCCACGATCAACCTGTTCCGCTTCAATATCATGATCAACAATCTGATCACCACGCTGGTCTGCGTGGGCGGGTCGGTTCTGATGATGGTGTTCCTCACACCGACCATCTGGGCAGATTTAAGCGCGGAATTCGAGTTCTCGGATCTTGCCGATATCACAGAGATTGCAGCCCGCATCATTCAGATGCCGCTTGGCGTCATTTTGACGTTGATGCTGGCGCTTTCGATTTCAAACGCCTTGATCGGCACCTCTTCGGCCGCCGTCGCGGCCAGTGCGGCGGAGAAAGGTCCGAGCCATCACACCCTTTGGGGGATCACCCGTCAGTTCTTTCCGCTGTTCATTTTGTCCATGTTGGTTCTGTTCGTCCCTGCCCTGATTGTCGTGATGATGCTGGGTGGGCCATTGGAGCCGATGTTCAATCTGGATCAACTGAGCTTTACGTTCTTTGCAGCGGTGCCGTTTTATCTCATCTGGGCGGGTTGTGCGATTTGTGCGGGCAAGGCCTTGGCCTATGTGCAGACCGTCAAGGATATGGACCTTGAATGGGCCCAAGAGCGCGAAGAGATCCTTGGGGATGTGGTCCCTGAAGACGATGTGCGCTCGCTTCG
>CAZXRG010000313.1:1526-3062 GCA_964642935.1 uncultured Rhodobacterales bacterium
ATGGCTTGCCGGATGGGGATGACATCCCGACTGATGTGGAGCCTGAGCCCGAGATTGAGGCGGAAGCGCCCACTCCGAGCGAGGATTTCGAGCTTCAGTCCGAAGAAGAATTCCGGCTGGCCGTCGAGCGGCGGGTCGAGAAAGCGAATGCGGCGAAAGCTGCCAAAGCCAAGCCCAAGACGAAAGCCAAGCGCTCTAAATCGCGGCGGATCAAGACGCGGATCACCAAGCTTTTGAAGTAGCGCCTCTCTGTCACCAGATCAGATTATCACCCACCCCAACAGAACGCGGTGGCTTACATCAAAATACTTGCGCAATCACACCACCTGCTCTATAGCCTCACCTTCGAGATTTCCACTTCTGTGGCGTCGTGTTTTTCAGGGTCGATAGGGCTGCTGTGGCGCGGAATGTCACAAACGATCAGGACCGAGACATGAAAAACGACATTCACCCAGACTATCACATGATTGATGTGAAAATGACCGACGGAAGCATCATCAAGATGCGCTCCACATACGGCAAAGAGGGCGACACGCTCACTTTGGATATTGATCCTTCTGCGCACCCTGCTTGGACAGGTGGTACCCAGAGGTTGATGGATACCGGCGGACGCGTTTCGCGCTTCAACAAGAAATACGAAGGTCTGGGCTTCTAGACTTCAACAGTTCAAAATTCTGAGCTATGCATTAGGCGCGTCGTCCAACTGGGTCGGCGCGCTTTTTCTATATGTCAGGGGCGGGGCATGTCGCACATAATTGTTTTCGGGAATGAAAAGGGTGGTTCGGGCAAGTCCACGACGGCTCTGCATGTGGTGTCGGCTCTGATGAGGTCGGGCCATAAGGTCGGGGCCATGGACCTCGATCTTCGCCAACACAGCCTGTTTCGTTTTCTGGAAAACCGTCAGAGCTTTATTGACCGCAAAGGCGTGAGCCTGCCCATGCCGCTTCGTGCGGATGTGGTTCAGTCCAAAAGCGACAGCCATGTGATGGCCCGCGAGGATGAGGAGCGGCGGTTTGCCGAAGGTCTCAAGTCGCTTGAGGACACGTGCGAGTTTATCATTATTGACTGCCCCGGAGCGCACACGCGGTATTCGCAGATGGCCCATTCCGCGGCAGATACGTTGATCACGCCCATGAACGACAGCCTTGTGGATTTCGATTTGCTGGCGGTTCTTGATCCCGCCGACGGCAAGGTGCTTGGCCCGTCGGTCTATTCAGAGATGGTCTGGAAAGCCCGTCAACTTCGCGCCAGTGCCGGCTTGAAGCCCGTGGACTGGATCGTGTTGCGCAACCGTCTGTCGAGCATTGACGCGAAGAACAAACGGCGTGTCGGGGCGGCTTTGGGGGATCTCTCCTCGCGCATCGGCTTTCGGATTGCGCCGGGCTTTACCGAGCGTGTGGTGTTTCGCGAGTTGTTTCTGTCTGGTTTGACCCTGCTTGATCTCAAGGACAGCGACACCCACAAGCTGACCATGTCGGTTCTGGCCGCACGTCAGGAAGTGCGGGACTTGGTCAAAGCGCTTGATCTTGATGGTGT
>CAZXRG010000314.1:0-1576 GCA_964642935.1 uncultured Rhodobacterales bacterium
ACGAGGGACAGCGCTGTCATCGCCATCACGAGGCCAACATCAGTCTGAAATCCAAAAAGACCCTCAATGGCCATTGAAATTGGTTTACCGCCTGTCGACGTCAGAATACGCGCGAAAACGACTTCAACCCATGAGAAGATAAAGCAGAAAAAGGCGGCCACTGCCACGCCGGGCGCAATCAACGGGACCAGGTGTTTCACGAAGAAGCTTGGCACCGAATGCCCATCCAGAAATGCGTTTTCGTCAAACTCACGGGGTATTGCCGAGATGAAGCTCTCTAGAATCCAAATTGTAATTGGAACGTTGAAGAGGCAATGTACGAGGGCAATTCCAAGCGGGTTGTTCAACAGGTTTACCTGCGCAAATAGCAGAAAAACCGGAAGCGACAGCACCACAGGTGGCGTGATACGGAAGGCAATGAGCAACAAGAACAGATGTTTGTCACCGACGAATGAGTACCTTGAGATTGCATAGGCGGCTGGCAGGCCAACTCCGATGCAAATCACTATGTTGGTCGTAACGTAGCTCAGCGACGCCCAAATCGACCGCACCAAGTCGGGATCCTGGAATAGGTTTCGGTAGTTCAAAAGCGTAAAGGCGCCCTTAGCAATATCATCGCGCGGCAGCGTAGATACGAAACTCAAGATCACCGTCTGGGCCAAGGGCGCGAGCAGGGCCAAAGTCAGGCATATCAAGCCAAAGAGGCGCAGCATAGATAATATCATCCTGCATCCTTGCTGTGTCGTCTAATCGTTGTCGTCATTGTCCAAGCCACGACCAAGACGATCAGAAAATAGAGCACCGAACGCGCGGCGGCGGGGCCATAGTTAAACGCAGCAATCTCTTCCCCAAGTTCCAAAGCCAGAAAGGAAGTTGCTTTATTGGGGCCGCCTGCGTTGATGCCGAAGGCTTCTGTATAAATCATAATACTGTCCATCACACGCAGCACCAACGCCATGGCCAAGACGCCGCGCATCTTGGGAAGTTGGATGAACCAAAACACAGCCCATCGGCTCGCGCCGTCAACTTGGGCAGCCTGAAAATAGGAGTAGGGGATGCTTGAAAGGCCAGAATTCGCCAGGATCGCCACAAGTCCAACCCAATGCCAGGTGTCCATTGCCAAGATCAGTAGCCAAGTATGAACAGCGTCGAACTTGTAGTCAAACGTGATACCGCTACGGGTAATAATCTGCCCCAGGAGGCCAAACTCCGGATCAATGAAGCCAAGCCACATGCCTGGGATCATGTTCCATGGCACCAAGAGTGGCAGAGCTAAGACAATCAAGAGGCAACTTTTGCCAACCGCGTTCTTCGGGAAGCTCAAAGCAATTAGGATCCCCAGGGGAAATTGGATCATCAAGGCCAAAACCGAAAACAGCAGGCTCCGCCCCAATGTCACATAGAGTTCTGCAGATCCCACCAGTTCCGCGAACCATTCGGTGCCAACCCAAAAGCGGCTTTCAAGGGTAAAGATATCGAAGAAACTGTAGTTGATGACCGCCAGCAGCGGAACAAGACCTACGAAACACAAAATCGTAAGTGCAGGGGCGATGTACCACCATGCTGCATTGCTATG
>CAZXRG010000314.1:1676-3050 GCA_964642935.1 uncultured Rhodobacterales bacterium
TCAGAACAAGCCTGTCGACTATCCTGATAGGATTAGGAACGATGGTCACGAAGTTAGCTCCTAAAGTGCCTCAGTTATGACATCTGCAAGCTCGTCAGCGCTGAGCTTGATTGGATTTTTCAAACTTGAAGACGCCGTGGAGGAGGCATGAGCTAGGACCTCAACATCGCCGGGCATGACGCCCCAATCCGACAATCGAGGCAGCTCTTGTGCTGTCAGCCAGCTTTCTAGACCAGAAAGAGGATCGCCAGTTTGTGTCGGTGCGAACTGGTTCTGGATGACCACTTGGCACTTCAAGATATCGTTTCTAACCCTCGGCGGACAAATATCAGAGGCTAGATTGGCGCGCAGAACCGGCGCCAACAGACGCGCGCATAAACCGCCATGGGGCGCAGGAAACGCCCCGCCTATGACGGACGCAATACCGTGCGCCGCTCCCAAACCGCCGTTTGCCAGCGCGATGCCACTGCTCAAGCTGCCCCAGGCAAGGTCAGCCCAAGCGTTATGGTTTCCCGTGTCCAGCACGTCCACCAGCGCGCGCAATGTGGTGGCAATTGCCGGCTCACTGAGGGCGCGGGTAAAGGGTGTTGCCTTTGCAGAAGTATAGCTTTCGATGTTTTGCACCACAGCATCCATCCCCGCATAGAGGATCACCTTGTGCGGTGCGGTGCGCATCAAATCAGGATCCACGATGGCAATGTCGGCCTGAAGCCCTGGGCCTCTAAGACTTATTTTGGCGTTGCTCGTTGCCGCGCCGAGGACGGCGTTAGCTGTCACTTCAGACCCGGTACCTGCTGTCGTGGGAAGGACGATTAAAGGGATTTGGCCCTGTGCTGCATGATTGATGGCAAAATCATCATCTTTAAGGGCTGCGTCCTTTAAAAGTGCAACTCTTAGCGCCTTGGCCGTGTCGATGACCGAGCCACCGCCGCAGGCGACGATGCAGTCTACATTGCGCGGGTTCACAGAGCGATATGCGTCGTTCACAGATCGCACGCTTGGTTCTTCAATGCAGTCAACAGATTGGAGGCCATACCCTGCATTGGACAACAACAACCGGATCGGGGCAGACGTCGCGTTAGAGGCCCCTTTGACCAGAAGAATTGACTTGGCCGCAGGCGGCAGCGCTTCAATCAAACTTTGATGTGAGCCCGCCCCGAAACGCACATCTGTTTTACAGGAGAAGGAGAAAGGGCCGGCATTTGGCATTGTTTCAATACTCCAAGGACGTTTGTTAAAGTGCCTCAAAAATCTAATGAGTTCTTTTCCACCCAACCGAGATCTTAGGTCGTCCCATGTGGTGTACCATCAATGGCATTTGGAAAATGGTAGTCCGTTTAAATGTGGGGCGCATGACGCACCCCACACTCAGGA
>CAZXRG010000315.1:0-3049 GCA_964642935.1 uncultured Rhodobacterales bacterium
GAGTTCGAGCATACCGCCTGTGTGACCTGCCCCGATCATCTCTCTGCACGAGACTGGAACGTGAGACGCTGCACACTCATCGGGATTGCTGTGATCTTGGTGTCTGTATTTGCCATGGTGACGGCACCAAAACTGTTCTTTTGGGTGCTCTTCTCCTGGATTTTGGGCGTGAACCTTTCCACAGGCGTGTTTCGTCTGCTTCTGGTTGCTGCGCGACTTTGGCCTGAGCGGGCGCGGGAAGAGCGATCCCCCGCGATGATCCGATTGCTCAATGACCGCCCTCTTCCGCGCGTCACTGTAATGATCGGTCTTTTGAACGAGGATTTGGTGCTGCCCAAGCTGCTGGAGTATCTGGCGGCTCTGGATTACCCTAAAGAGCTGTTACAGATCATGCTGCTTTTGGAAGATGGCGACGAGATCACGCAGAACCACCTCAAAACCATAACACCCGCGCGGGAGTTTGATGTGGTGATCGTGCCCAAAGGGGCGTTGAAAACCAAGCCGCGTGCTCTCAATTACGGCCTCAACTTTGCCCGTGGGGAGATTATCGGCATTCTGGATGCGGAGGATCGCCCGCATCGGGATCAAATCCGCGATGTTATTGAAACGCTGCATCATGCGCCCCCGGATGTGGCCTGCGTGCAGGGTGTGCTCGATTTTTATAACGCGCAGCGAAATTGGCTGTCGCGCTGTTTTACCATTGAATACGCGATCTGGTTTCGGGTGCTTCTTAAAGGCATGCAGAGGTTGCGCCTTCCCATCCCTTTGGGGGGCACCACCGTTTATTTTCGCCGTGATGTGCTGGAGAAAGTTGGGGCTTGGGACGCTCATAATGTTACGGAGGACGCGGATTTGGGCATGCGATTGGCGCGGTTTGGGTATCGCACGGAAGTCATGCAATCGGTGACCATGGAGGAGGCAAACGGCGAGGCGCTCTCTTGGGTCAAGCAACGCTCGCGCTGGATCAAAGGGTATATGGTGACTTGGGCGACCCATATGCAGAACCCGATTTCTCTGCTTAAAGACCTTGGCCTGTCGGGCTTTTTGACCTTTCAACTGCTGTTGCTGGGCGGGGTGACCTCTTACCTGTCTATCCCGCTTCTTTGGAGCCTTTGGATTGGCGTGTTCGGATTTGATCTGAAATTGCACTTGGGCGGCACAGATATGTTGTGGCAATTGGCGTTTTATTCGATGATTTTCGGGCAATTCATCATGTTGGCCGTGGCCAGTGCTGCACTTCTAAGACGGGACAAACGCCGTCTAATCCCTTGGATTTTTACCCTGCCGATCTATTGGCCGCTTGGGGCCGTGGCCGGGTTCAAAGCCTTTTACGAGGTGTTTTTTGCGCCCTATTATTGGGATAAAACCAAACATGGGCATCAATCGGATCAGGCCTAAGCTATAATGCGGATCAGACCACCGAAAAACTGGTCTCCCCCAAAGCGCTCATGGAGACGGAAAATTCGCCAGCCTGAGTGACCGGAAAAAGCGGAATATGGGAGCCACAAAGGATCAATTCGCCCGCCTTCATGGTAAAGCCACGGCGCGTATAGTGGTTGGCCAGAAACGCGACCGCCTCAAACGGGTCTTGAGGGGCTTTTGCCACATCCTCAAACACCACTGAGGTATCTTGCGTGAGGCGGGTTGTAATCACTGAGGTATCAAGTTCCTCGGCCGGAATCCGCAGATCGCCAAGCACCACGCCTGCATTAAACACATTGTGAGCAATGCAAGCTGCAGCCGTCGGCTCGTAGTCTGCCTCAAGGCGATTTAGAATTTCAAAGCCGACCGTGAAGCTTTCGATGGCCGATTTCACCGATTGCGGGCTGTGGGTGATGTCAGGTTTCAGGTCTTCGCCCAAGAAGGCGACAATCTCGACCTCGAACATTAGATTGTGGAAGTCCGCGAGGGCGAGGTGCGCTCTGTCTTTACGTACATTCTTGTGAAATACCCGCCCCATCCCCGGATGGGTGAGCGAGAACTTCTCCATGAGCGCATCCGTATTCCAAGCGATCTTATAGCCCGCCAGCCCGCCTTTGGGCTTTTCAATGCGTTTATAGACCTTATCGGCCACATCAAACGCGTCCTCAAGGCTCAGCTTATTGGCCCCCTCAAACATTGGGCGCCCCATGGAAATCGAGGTGACGACCACATCGGCCAATTGGTCATTCAGGCTCATTTTTACTCTCAATGTCGATGGTCAGGCGGGTTTGATAGGCGCGTGAAATATGCTCGCGAATGGCCCCGCAGGCCGCATCGCCGTCGCGACCCGCAATTCCGGCCACGATCGCCTCATGTTCCTGTTGCGCCTGATTGCCACGCCCCTCTTCCGCCAATGTGGTTTTGACCAGCAAAGCCATGGCGCGGTGCACATACTCAAGCTGGGCAATCAGATAGCGGTTGTGGCTGGCCAGATGGACCTGACGGTGAAACCGGCGATTGGCCCGCGCGAGGGCTTGGGGCTGATCCACCAACTCCCAATCTTGCGTGACCATTTGTTTAAGAACCGCCACTTCTTCGGGGGCTGCGTGCTGGGCGGCCAGACGCGCGGCGAGCCCTTCAAGCTCTCCCCGCACGGTGTAAAGCTCACCAATCTGATCGTGATCCAGCGAGGAGACAATCAAGGAGCGCCCGTCGCGGCGCAAAATCGCTTGGGTTTCCAAACGCTGGAGGGCCTCGCGAATGGGGGTGCGCGAGAGGCCAAGACGCTCTGCCAGATCGGATTCCACCAAGGGCGATCCGGGCGCATAATGCCCCTGATCAATGGCGTCGAGGATTTGGGTATAAGCATCCTTTGGAACGGGTGCGGTCATTCTGATCCCTTTTTTGCCTCAGACTAGGATAGGAGATCGCAAGTTTGAACCCCAATGGGGCGAAATTCTCTTTCCCGTCGCTCTTATTCGGACTAAGCCAAAAACATGAAGAAAGATGCAATCGATTTCTGGGTATTTGATCTGGATAATACCCTTTATCCGCCCTCTGTGCGCCTGTTCGATCAGATCGAGGCGAAGATGGAGGGGTATATGAGCCGCGAGTTGGGTGTGATCGG
>CAZXRG010000316.1:0-3038 GCA_964642935.1 uncultured Rhodobacterales bacterium
AGGTGGCCGTTTGGCGTACAATCCTCAACGGCGGAGGCGATCAGGGATGCCCCTTCCATACACATGTACTGCACACCCGGGTCCATGAGCTCGAGGCGCATGAACATGGTGAAGGACACGGAGATAAATCCGAGGATTGCTGATGTTATGAGATACAGCACTCCGATGTCTTTGTGATTTGTCGACATGAACCAGCGGGTGAAGAACCCGACTTCGTGGTCGTCATGTCCGTGGGCGGTTGCATCTACCATGCTTATCTCCTGAGACGTCCGTACGTTTCTTGCGTGCCCAAGGCCGGAGCCTCGTGCGATTTTGTGCTTTCTAGTCGTTTGCCGCGCACACCTCAATGGTAAGATGGTCGCAGGGGGCGATTATTCTGAACCGGAAAAACTAGGCCGATGGGATTTGGGATCAACCCGGTTTTGTCGCTTTTTCTTATTCAATCGAAGATTCGGGTGAAGGTTTGCTTAAGAGCGACATCAAGATCGTTCATTGTGATGGGCAATCCGAGGTCGACGAGGCTGGTGACGCCATAGTCGTTGATGCCGCAGGGCACGATGCCATCGAAGTGTTCTAGGTCCGGTTCCACGTTGATCGAGATGCCGTGGAAGGCGACCCATTTGCGGATGCGGATACCGATGGCCGCGACTTTGTCCTCTGCGGGTAAGCCGTTGGGAAGGCTTGGTTTTTCGGGGCGTTCCACCCAGACGCCGACGCGGTTGGGGTCGACTTTTCCGGTGATATTGAACTCCGCCAACGTGGCGATTACCCAGTTTTCAAGCTGGGTCACATAGGCGCGCACGTCCCGGCCTCGTTTGTTCAGATCGAGCATCACATAGACCACGCGCTGACCGGGGCCATGATAGGTGTATTGACCGCCCCGACGGGTCTCAAACACGTCAAACCGCTCGGGCGTGAGCAGATCGCTTTGCTCTGCGGAGGTGCCGCCCGTGTAAAGGGGGGGATGCTCCAAGAGCCAGATGCGCTCCTCAGCCGCACCGGAAATCATCGCGTTCACATGCGATTCCATGTCCGCCATGGCCTCGGGGTATGGGGTCAGACCGTCTGACGTCTTCCAGTCTATCATGCGCGGTGGTGCCTCTGTCTTATGCGTCCAATTGCAACCTCAGGGCGCACCCAAACGCAATCACTATCCTTTTAGAGATTCTATGCTAATCTGCCGCCAAGAACCATAGATTCAGTGACTTTTTGATTCCAACTTATTCAGGGAGAATTTGATGACACACCCCAAAATCCTATCCGCAATCCTGTCGGCAACCCTTGTGGTGGCGCCCGTGACCAGCGCATTTGCCGATGCAGCCGATGTCTTTGGCGGCATTGTTGGCGGCATCATCGGTGGCGCTATTGTCAATGAGGGCAATAAGCAACGCGCTCAACAACCCCGCACCGTCGTGCGCCGTGCCACGGGCATTTCCAGTGCGCAACGGGCACAAAACCGCGAAGTGCAAACCTCGCTCAACTATTTCGGCTTTCCTGCGGGAACGCCTGATGGTGCTTTGGGGCGCAACTCCCGCGCGGCCATTCGCCAATATCAGAGCTTCCTTCAATTCCAGCCCACAGGCTCGCTGACCCCTTATGAGCGCGATATTCTGGTGGGGGCCTTTAACCGCGCCCAATATGGCTCCGCAGAGGTGCTGCAGGTCATGGCCAATAGCCCGCTTGGCGCGCGTGCGCTCTTGCAGGACCAGCTTGCGATGATGACCGGACAGCCGGGCAAGGTGAAACAGACCATCTATGCGGGCATGCCCATCGAGGTCTCTGCGGCCATTGACGAGATCGCCAATTCCTCCGATCCCACCGCCGAGCAGCTTTTGCAACGCACGGGCTTTATCCAACTGGCGGATTTGAACGCGGACGGGAATACGGATTACATCATTGATACATCCACGTCCGGTTCGTCCTTCTGGTGTAACGCCCAGACCTGTAAAACGCTGGTCTTTGCCTCGACCGCAAACGGGTTTGCGCGCAATGATCTGCTCTTGAACAATCCGACGCCGGACATGTTCAACTGTGTGGGGGGAAGCTGTGTGGTGGAAGCGGTTGCGACCATCACGCCCGAAGCAACGCCTCAACCCGCCCCGGAGGCTGATACGGGCGGCACCGTCATGGTCAGTACTGAGGGCGATGGCCTTGCGCTCCCCAACTTCATGGGCGGCAGCGATCAACTGTCCTTGGCCAGCCATTGCAATAATGTGAGCCTTGTGACCAACACCAACGGCGGCTTCACCACAGCGGATTTCATCCAAGACAGCAATCAGGCCCTAAACGAGCAATTCTGTCTGGCCCGCACCTATGCCATTGCCGAAGGCGAGCAGTTGATGTCCTCGATCACCGGTTTCTCCAAGGAGCAGATCGAAGGGCAATGCGGCCAGCTTGGGGGCGCTATGAAGAACGAGATTGCAGCCCTTTCCCTGAAAGAAAACGGAGCGGTCATGTCGGATGTCTCCAACTTCGTGCTCAAAAACAAAATCTCACCCGCCCAGATGACGGGCACGGCGAAGGTCTGTTTGAGTGTCGGGTATCGCACGGATGATATGGACGTGGCGGTCAGCTCGACCCTGCTCTTGGTCGCCCTTGGCAACCAGCCCTACGCCGAGCTTTTGGGCCATCACCTCAACAACGGCTTTGGCGCCACCCAGCGCCCTGATCTGGCAACCGCTTGGTACGGACAGGCGATTGAGGCTCTGGAAGGGGGCGCTACGGCTGCCTTTGCACCGGGTCAGCCCGAACGCACCGGCCTGTTGCGCAAAGCGGCCATGTTGTCGAGTGGGACTGACAGTGGCGGCGGTTCCGCCCTGCCTGCGTTCACCGTAAAGCAATAAGAGATCGGTGGGACCGGCGTTAAGCGGCGGCGGTCCCACCACCCAATAGCATCACCCCAGCGCAATAATTCAAGTTGGCGTGATTTTGCATCTTCACATCCCGCAAGCCTCTCGTTATAGCCCTCTCTACCAATTTAAATGTGCGGTCGTGGCGGAATTGGTAGACGCGCAGCGTTGAGGTCGCTGTGGGGTAAC
>CAZXRG010000317.1:0-3004 GCA_964642935.1 uncultured Rhodobacterales bacterium
GCGCGGGCCTCTTTGGGGCCGACTGTGAAGTAGGTTTGCAAATCCAAGAGCGCGTAGCCGGCTTTGATGATGCGATCCAAGCCTGGTTCTTCGAGGTTCATTTCCGACAGGAACATCTCGGCTTCTTCCGCGTCCAACTGGGCAATTTCTTCTTCGATGGCCGCAGAAATCACAACGGACATGGCGCCTTGAGAGGCGGCCATTTCAGCGACGCGGGCGGAATGGGCGTTTCCTTCGGCCGCATTCTCTTCTTCCACGTTGCACACATAGAGGATCGGTTTGGAGGTCAGAAGCTGGAGCATTTTCCATGACTTTTGCTCGTCCTCGGTAATCTCGACCGTGCGGGCTGGTTTGCCTTCCTCCAAGGCGACTTTGGCGCGCTCCAAAAGCTCGGCCTGTTCTTTGGCTTCTTTATCGCCGCCCTTGAGTTTGCGCACCAGATTGACCATGCGCTTTTCGATGCTTTCAAGATCGGCCAGCATCAATTCGGTCTCGATGGTTTCCGCGTCCGCAATCGGGTCAACGCGGCCATCCACATGGGTCACATCGTCGTTTTCAAAGCAGCGCAGCACATGGGCGATGGCGTCGCATTCGCGGATGTTGGCGAGGAACTGGTTGCCAAGGCCTTCTCCTTGGGAGGCACCTTTCACCAGACCCGCAATATCCACGAAGGTCATGCGGGTGGGGATGATCTCTTTGGAGGTGGCGATTGCGGCCAGTTTGTCGAGACGCACATCAGGCACAGAGACCTCACCCACATTGGGTTCGATGGTGCAAAACGGGAAGTTGGCCGCCTGTGCGGCAGCTGTTTTGGTGAGCGCGTTGAACAGCGTCGATTTACCGACGTTTGGAAGGCCCACAATACCAGTTTTAAAACCCATGATCTTACCCTTATGAATTGTCCGCCGCTTCTAATCCGTGGCGCTGGCGTGCGCAAGTTGGCAGAATCCCATTGATTTTAACGGGTCTTTAAGGCACGGGTTCAATCAAGAGACGAGAGGAAGACTATGACCCGGATTGACGATACATTTGCGCGGCTCAAGGCGGACGGCAAAAAGGCGTTTGTGACCTTCACCATGGCGGGTGATCCCGACTATGAGACCTCTCTTGAGGTGATGAAGGGTCTTCCGGCGGCTGGAGCGGATGTGATCGAGTTGGGGATGCCGTTCACGGACCCGATGGCCGATGGTCCGACCATTCAGTTGGCGGGTCAACGGGCTTTGGATGTGGGTATGACCTTGGAAAAGACGCTTGATATGGTTCGGGCGTTTCGGGTTGAGGATAAGACCACGCCGATCGTGTTCATGGGCTATTACAATCCGATTTATCATATGGGTGTTGAGGCGTTTCTGAGTGCCGCGACGGAGGCTGGCATTGACGGTCTGATCGTTGTCGACCTACCGCCTGAGGAAGATGATGAGTTATGCGTGCCTGCCAATAAGGCCGGATTGAACTTTATCCGTTTGGCAACGCCGACCACGGACGACAAGCGGCTTCCCAAGGTTTTGGAGAACACGTCGGGTTTTGTCTATTATGTGGCCATCACGGGGATCACGGGTTCGGCCTCTGCCAATGCGGCTGATGTGGCCCCTGAGGTCGAGCGTATCCAGAAAGCCTCTGGCCTGCCGGTTGTGGTTGGGTTCGGGATCAAGACGGCTGAGAACGCGAAGGCGATTGCCAGTGTGGCGGATGGAGCGGTTGTGGGCTCGGCCATTGTGGACATGATCGGACAAGGGAAATCATCGACCGAGGTTTTGGCCTTCGTCAAAGAGTTGGCGGACGGAGCGCATAGCGCCTGATGACCTCGCGCTATGTGGAGTTCGGGGCGAAGGAATGGGCGGAGCTTCGGGCCAACACGCCGCTTGAGTTGACTGAAAGCGAAGTGAAGCGGCTGCGCTCCATGGGCGATCACATTGATCTGGCGGAGGTGGAGCGGATTTATCTGTCGCTGTCGCGCCTGTTATCCACCCATGTTGAGACCATGCATAAGCTCTTTGAGGAGCGTCGTCGGTTTCTGTCCTTTGAAGGGGAGAAGACGCCCTTTGTGATCGGGATTGCGGGCTCGGTGGCGGTCGGGAAGTCGACCACCGCGCGTGTTTTGCAGGAGTTGCTGCGGCGCTGGCCGTCCTCGCCCTCGGTTGGGCTGATCACAACGGACGGGTTTCTCCATCCCAATGCGGTGCTCGAAGAACGCGGGTTGATGCGCAAGAAGGGCTTTCCCGAGAGCTATGATCGCAAGACCATGATCCAGTTTCTCTCCGACATTAAAGCGGGGCAGGAACAGGTGGTTGCACCGCTTTATTCGCATCTGGTTTATGATGTGGTGAAGGGGGAGACTGTGACGGTGGATCGTCCGGACATTCTGATCTTTGAGGGTCTGAATGTGCTCCAGACGCCTGAGTTGAGCACAAGCACGGGGCCGACGCCTGTGGCTTCGGATTACTTTGATTTCTCGATCTTTGTGGATGCGGATACGGCGTTGATCCGCGACTGGTATGTGGCGCGGTTCATGCGGTTGCGCCAGACCGCCTTTACCGATCCAGCTTCGTTTTTCCACAAATATTCGGAATATTCGGATGAAGAGGCGCGGGCCACAGCAGATGATTTGTGGACCAATATCAACCTCAGGAACCTCAATGAGAACATCAAGCCCACGCGCTCACGGGCGAATTTGATCCTGCGCAAAGGTGCGGATCATCTGGTGGAGAATGTCTCGTTGAGAAGGCTCTAGCGGGGCTTATTTCGCAAGCGCCGCTGTGGCTTTTTTGATGTCGAACAGATCGTCTTTGACGCTATTGAGCAGCTTGAGATCGTTCAGGATCACCGTGGTGTCCTTACCGGAGCGATCGGTCACAATCCACTGACGCAGCTCCACCGGACTTGCGGTGAAGACCATGGTGATCGTGCCCGCACGCGGGTTTTCCGGATCGGTGGCGATCACTTGGGTTTTCACGCCATCACTTGAGATGTTGCGCACGACGCCTGCGGCCTCAAGGTCGATCTT
>CAZXRG010000318.1:0-2989 GCA_964642935.1 uncultured Rhodobacterales bacterium
CGTTTTGACGCCCTTGAAAGGCGCAATGCGCTTTTGCCGCCCGAATTGCAAAAAGGGGCCCACGTAGACCTGACACCCCAAGTTGATTTGCCAAGAGGACAGTGTCTCTGATCGCTGTGTCGTCGATGGAAACAGTTGAAGGATCAATCTGCGACATTGCCTGTTCTGGCATCTTACAATCCGCCGCCATCAGCCCATCGAGTGAGATATGAAAGGCGAGCCGATCGGTTAATGTCCGAGGCGGAAATTGATCCTCCAAACCTTCATCAAACGCAATAAAACTCGGCCCGCTGGAGCTATCGAATGAACGGGCCAAACGCGCCGCTAAATCGGTCGTGATCCGCTCAGCGCTGGTTAAAGCCATCAGAGGTTCATCGCGGTCGAGAAGCCCATCAACATAACAGGAATACCCATTTGCGAGGGTCAATGCGAAATCCAAGCCGCCAAACAGAGCCTCATCGCTCACATGCGGGGAAATCTTGGTCAATCTGCCTTTAAGGGCACGCTCTGACAGCTCCATGAACCTATCTTTGGGAGGACCCGTTCTTGCGCGCACCCATATTCCGCCAAGACCTGTCGGGTCCATGTGCAGCAAATTTAGGGCCATGACTGCATTGGACCAAGGCTCAAACGTCATTTCAAAACATCTTCGATTACTTTGTTCACGCGAGTTGTGGAGCCGGCATCGTCCAGAGGGTCACGACGCAGTCGATGGCGCAATGCACTCGGAGCGACTTTGCGCAGGTGATCGCGTGTAATGGCGCTGTCCGTTTCAAAAGCCGCTAAAGCACGAGCGGCTTTCAGGAGAATTAGCTCTCCGCGCAAACCGTCGGAACCAAGGGCAATGCAGAGAGCTGCGCAATCACGCAAAATGTCGTCTGGCGTCTCAACGTCTTTGATGTGATCGCGGGCTTTCAGAATAGAATTGCGCAACTTTGTATCTGCTGATCGCCAGCGTTTCATGAAGGATGCATTGTCGGTCTCAAAGGCATCGCGACGTTTGATGACTTCAATGCGCTCTTCGATATCATTAGGTGAGGCCACATCAACTGACAGACCGAACCTGTCCAGCAATTGTGGGCGCAATTCACCTTCTTCGGGGTTGCCAGAGCCGACCAGAACAAAACGAGCAGGGTGACGGATTGAAAGGCCTTCGCGCTCGACAACATTTTCGCCAGATTGTGCGACATCGAGTAGCAAATCCACAATGTGATCTTCCAATAAATTGGCTTCATCGATGTAAAGGTAGCCACGATTTGCGCGGGCCAACAGACCAGCCTCAAAAGCCTTTTCACCCTTGGTCAGAGCGCGTTCGATGTCCAGAGCACCCACGACACGATCCTCGGTCGCGCCAAGAGGGAGATCTACAACTGGCGTGGGCTGCTCAACAATTTTTTGAGAGGTTACATTTGCCCATTCAGGGCAGTCTTCTGTAGTCGCGGAATTCACCGGACAGCCTGAGACGACCTTAATCGGCGGTAAAAGAGCAGCCAACGCCCGAACAGCTGTCGATTTGCCAGTCCCACGGTCTCCAAACACCAAAACTCCGCCGATTTTTGGGTCGATGGCTGTTAAGATTAGAGCGGTTTTCATTTCTTCCTGGCCGACAATGGCGGAGAAGGGGAATGGTTGGGTCACGATGCAGGCTCCAGCGACAAATGTTCAAGCGGGTCTTTTCCCATCCAGCTGCCTTGCTGGTCGATGATCTGAAATCTTGCATAAAGCTCTTCGCGAAACCAGTCTTCTTCCCGAACCGCTTTTATGGCCCGCGCATGTGGTCCTGAAACGCGTGCAAATTGAGCCATTGCTTCTTGGTCGGGCCAAATGGAGAAGGTGACTTGATGTAACCAAGGCACTTCGCCGATGCCGATTTTAAATGCCACGTTTGGATCATTGCCAATGACGTCGCTGATTTCTGGTACGCGCCGCCAGAATTTTAGAAGAATGCGCGGCTTGATTGTGGCGCGCGTCAAGGCGGCTATGGGCCTCTCCGAGGAAGCCTGGTTAACAGAAAAAGGTTTTTGACGGCTCCAGTTTCCGCGCACAGATGTGGGGCTGAGAAATAGGGTCCAGTTTTCGCTGGCCCGGTTGTGATAATGGTCAAATATCCTAGCGGAGGAGATTTGCTGGCGCGCAATATTCGCATCAGGCCAGACGCATATGATGGCGTAAACTGCTGTGTTAGGAATTGGCGTAAATCCCTCGCCGACGCCGCTGCCAAATAGTTTCCAGAAACTTAGCTGTCGGTTGCGCATGAATGACAGGCGGGCAAATCCCATTTGACAGAATGCCCAGAGCCGGTCACGCAAGCGCGCAAATCGGAAAAAACTGAGAGTAACGGTTTGAATCGGCTTGCCCAATCGCAGGAGTTTGACGTGTCCGAAGTGTTGCATGAAAGATCTGAGATGGAAAGATAAGTTTACACTCAATCACGTTGATAGGTTTATATTGTAAACTAAAGTAGACAGTGTATCGTAGTAACATGTTAAAACGCTTGGACGATCACCGTTTGGAAGATTTGGCTGGATCAAGCGCTGATCGCCGACCTCCTGCTTTGGTTATCGGTGCAGGGCTTGGTGGTCTATCCGCGGCTATGCGTTTGGGGGCCAAAGGATATCGGGTGACTGTCTTGGACCGGTTGGACCGGCCGGGCGGACGAGGTTCATCCATTTCCAAAGGTGGCCACCGTTTTGACCTGGGTCCAACCATTCTAACTGTGCCTCATGTCTTTCGGCAGCTCTGGGAAGACTGTGGTCTGAACTTTGACGACCACGTCGATTTGCGGCCGGTTGATCCTTATTATGAAATCCGATGGGATGATGGGTCGCGTTTTGAGGTTTGTCAGGATGAAAACAAAATGCGAGCCGAAGTTGAGCGGCTAAGCCCGCGCGATGTGAAAGGCTATGGGGCGTTCCTGAAGGACAGCGAGAAACGCTATGAATTCGGCTTTGAGGGCTTGGGTCGGCGCCCCATGAACAAGTTGATGGAC
>CAZXRG010000319.1:0-2956 GCA_964642935.1 uncultured Rhodobacterales bacterium
TTCAACCATTTATCCCACCACCGCTTGGCCTCCTGCAAAAACCCGATGGCCGGTTGAGGCCCCGCATAATGGGGGTACTTATGGTTCCAAGGCCCCACGATCCCTTTGACGGGCGCGGAAACATTCTCCACCAAATGGGAGATCGTATTGCGATACCCGTCATGCCAACCGCCAACGGACAGGACCGAGGCTTCAATGGCCGCATAATCCTCACAGACAGAACCATGCGCCCAATAGGCATCGCGGTGTTGGTGTTGATGCCATCGACCCCACAAAAACGCCTGCGCCTCCAAGCGGCCCTTCCACATCTCAAGCCATTTGCCCTCCCCAACCAAGGCCGGATCAGGCGGACGGGAAGAATAGGAGAGCATATTGGACGCCCAGCCAAAATTCTCCACCAACAGGCACCCACCCTTATAGTGAATATCATCCGCATACCGATCAACGGTCGAGCAGATCGTGATAATGGCCTTCAAAGCGGGTGGCCTAAGCGCCGCCACCTGCAGGCTGTTAAACCCGCCCCAAGAAATCCCCTGCATCCCCACATGGCCATTGCACCAAGGCTGCGCCGCGGCCCAAGCAATCACATCGCATGCATCCTGAAGCTCTTGGGCGGTATACTCGTCCTCCATCAGCCCTTCAGACTCGCCCGAGCCCCTCATGTCCGTCCGGATACAACAATACCCATGACCGGCCATCCACGGATGACTGAATTGATCCCGCACAATGGTGCCATCCCGCTTCCGATACGGGAGGTGCTCCAGAATAACCGGAACCGGATTGCTCAAAGCATCCTCAGGCATCCACACCCGCGCCGATAGCCGCGTCCCGTCAGGCATCTCAATGCCCATATCCGCATGTTCGATCACAGCTCTTGGAAATTCAGTCTGGGTTTTCATATGACACCAACCGCTTCTTCGCAGTTGAGGCTAGCTTTGATGCCCGCCCATCGCCAGACAAACTTTTGGGGCAAGCAATCAGGTCGGACGCACGGTCTCCAACAGCCAGTTCCGGAACACCTCCGCATCCGGATGAATGCGATCTTCCGAGGATTCAACCAAATGGAAAGCCTCTTCAATGCCCACTTCCAGATCAAACGGCTTCACCAACCGTCCGGCCTCGATCTCCTTTTGCGCCATGGACGAGCGACCCAAAGCCACCCCGCCACCAGATGCCGCAAGCTCGAACGCCAAAAGCGAGGTATCCGTTTGCAGACCTTCACCCGGATCAACCAGTGGAGTTTCCGCCGCACGGAACCAAGTGGCCCAGCCTTCCTCATAGCCCAGCACATGGATCAACATATGCTCGCCAAGCTGCTCAGGCCCCCGATCAGGATCCAGCAAAGAGGGCGCACAAAGCGGCGTAATGGTCTCCCACGTCAAACGATCCGAGCGCAGCTTCCCGTATTTTCCGGTCCCGTATCGAATATCGAAATCATATTTCCGGTCCCCGACTTCCTCATTCCAAACGCTCGAAATGACCCGCAATCGCACTTTGGGGTGCTTCTCGCGAAAGTCCCGAAGTTTGGGCGCGAGCCAGTTCACAGAGAGACCAACTGCTGAACGAACCGTTAAAATCCCCGACTTTCTGTTGCCAAATACCTCATTGGTTCCAGCCGCCAAACGCTCGAAGGCATCGCGCACTTTCGGCAGATAAGCCTCACCGGATTTGGTCATTTCCAAACTTCGCGCGCGACGCACAAAAAGCTGCTCTCGAAGGTGAAACTCCAACAATTTCACCTGCTTAGAGATCGCAGCCTGCGTCAGGTTCAACTCATTGGCAGCCCGCGTAAAGCTCAAATGACGCGCCGTTGCTTCGAATGCACGAAGCCAAACCAGAGGCGGAAGTTGGTGGCTCATAAGCGAGCACTCCTATAACCAGAGTTTGTGCATTAGGTGATATTTCGTTGTTTGTAAATTAATCTCGGTATCGGAGATTATAGGTGGAATCTAAAGCGAGTCGGTGCCATGTTTGATATCTCCCCTACCACGCGTTTGCGCGCGTCCCCGTTCTACGAGTCTGCCTTGGCAGAGGGCATTACAGCGGGAACCGTTTACAACAATATGATCCTTCCCACGTCCTACGGCGATCCGGAAGCGGAGTATTGGCGGATCATCGAAGGTGTCTCTCAATGGGACGTGGGCGTTGAGCGTCAGGTTCAACTCAAGGGTCCTGATGCCGGTCGACTGGCGCAAATCCTCTCACCCCGTGATCTCTCCAAGTGCAAAGTCGGGCAGGGCAAATATGTCCCCCTTTGCAACCACAGAGGCACGCTGATCAACGATCCGATCCTGCTCAAACTGGCGGATGATCTCTATTGGTTGTCCATCGCAGATAGCGACATCTGGTTCTGGGCCCGCGCCATTGCGGCCGAGCGTGGATTGGATGTGGAAGTCACAGAACCCGATGTCTCCCCCATGGCCCTTCAAGGTCCAAAGGCCGAAGATGTGGTCGCCCATGTGTTTGGCGATTGGGTCCGCGACATCAAGTATTTCTGGTTCAAAGAAACCGAACTGCAAGGCATTCCGGTCGCCGTTCAACGCTCCGGCTGGTCCAAGCAGGGCGGGTTCGAGATTTACCTGCGCGATGGCTCTCGCGGCACGGAACTTTGGAACATCTTCAAAGAAGCGGGCCAGCCTTGGGGCATTGGTCCGGGCTCTCCAACCACACCGGAGCGCACGGAAAGTGGCCTCGTCTCCGTGGGCGGTGATACGGACAGCCAAACAAACCCCTTCGAGGTGCGTTTGGGCCAGTATGTTGACCTTGATGTCTCCGATGAAGTGGTCGGCATCAGAGCCTTGCGCGAAATCGCAGAAGAAGGACCAAAGCGCCACCAGTTGGGCGTGATCCTCGAGGGTCATACGCCAGAGCCAATGAAGTTCTCTTGGGAGAGCATCTGGACCGGCGAAGATCGCGTGGGCGACATGACCAATTGCGTCTGGTCCCCGCGTATGTC
>CAZXRG010000320.1:0-2921 GCA_964642935.1 uncultured Rhodobacterales bacterium
TCGTTCGGGAACTTATAAGTTTCGGAACAGGTCATGCGGCTAAGTCCATGTCATTCAGCGGCAATCGCGTTGTCATATCGAGATCAAATGCGCCGTATGGGTTGAGGTGGGCATGGGGAAGTGGATTCAGAGCAACCCTATCGCGCGGCGTCATTTTCTTGCGCCACGACTGATCAGCGAGGACATCCTGGATCATAAGCGTATTTACATAGACCATGCTAGCTTGCAGCAGATGCAACGACAGAACCGAGATCTCGTGATCGTCACGCCGGTTAGAAACGAGCTCGTGCCCGTTGCCAAAGAAAATGAAGTTGTTCACGCCGTTCCAGCGCTCGATGACATTGAGCCCGGAGTTGATTTCCCGGCGCAGATCTTTGTCGCTGAGATACTTGCACAGGAAGATTGTTTTAACGGCTTTGCCCAGTTCCAGGAGTGCAGCAAAGACCGGATGGCTTTGGCCCTTGATAAACCGGCGCAGGATAGCCTCGGGTTCAGCAGTTCGCTGCTTTAAGGCTGTCGCCAGTTTGATCATCTCGTCGTAGTGTTGGATGATCAGATCCCAGTTGATTGGTCTCGGTGTGAACAATGGTTCGAGATGTTTGTAAGCACGTTCTGATTTTGGGACAGCTCTTACCAGTTTCTGTTTCGCGATACCCTTGAACCTGGGCATGAGGTCAAAACCCAGTAAGTAGCAAAAAGCGAAGCCGACGATGCTTTGTCCATGCGTATCTACAAACTGGCGGTCGATCTCGAGCTCAGTGCCGTGGTGCAGAACACCTTCAATCATCGAGGCGACTTCAGATGACGACACCTGCTTAAGCTGAGAATGTATGCAGGTCGCCTTTGCATCAACATGCCAGTAGATCATAACGCCACGGCCGCCATAGCGCTGATGCCACTCTGTCATCAGGTTTTGATCCCAAGAGGCTATTTGCGTGGAATCTGACGCGCAACTGCTAGTGCTCTCGCCCCAAATATCTGTCAGGCGCACGCGGTTCGTGGCATCAGCAATCGCGCGTGTGGCGGTCCGAAGTGCATTTTTGTGAATGAACCTCTGGCGAATATAGAGCAGCTCTTTGTAAGTCACCTTATGCGGCCCAGCCGCAATAGCTTTGAGCCCGATATTGGTTCCAACCCCGTAGAGCGCTAGGAGAAGTCTGCGGGACACTTCGTCGCCTGGCAGTGTCTGTCGCGCGGCGGCGGTCGGAAATGACTTGGTGAATCCGATGCGCAGATCGACCTCCTTAAGGACATCCAGCAAGCTGGTCATTGGCCATCGCCGCGCCAGCTCCTCTTTCAGCGCGCCCAACATGGCAGGATCGTCCAGAGCTTCCAGCGGCTTGAGCGATATCTGGGTTTTGTCACCACGCAACTTGAGCGTCACATCTGTATTAGAGGGAAGGCCATCATCGAATGCATCCAAGGCTGTGACAAGATCGCTCTTGAGGCGTTTGACAAAAACATCAGCCTCTAATGGCTGTCCAAGGTCTTGGAAATAATGTTCTTTTTTATCGTCAAAATCCTGCGGTAAATCCTGATCGGGATTGCAGTACCTGGCAGCACCTTCAATCCACACTTCCTTAGTGCGCAGGCACTCCCTTAAACTCTGGAGGACACAAATCTCATAGTTGAGGCGGTTAATGCGCAGCCGCCCATCGGGTCCGCTCTCAACTACAATATCGTGCCACTTGGGTCTAACGACGCCTTCCATCGGGACATCCTGGGTAGAAAAGAATTGGGGCTTTTTCTCCTCATCCTTTGTCAAAATGGCGATAGCGTCCAGAAGGGGGCGCCAGTTCAGATTGTTTGATCGAAACGCCAGCGCTTTGAGAATTACCGGCAGAATGCGGCGATAATGTTGTGAGTAGGATCGTCGGACCTTGCGATGCACCTGGTTAGCAAAAGACGGGTCTTCTGCATGATACTCAGCAGCCAGGTCACTTATCGTCTGTCGGCTGACGACCGGAAAAATCACATCGCATATTCGACCGGTGGGTTCGGCGTCCGCAGCAACAACCATCTTGAACAGGATCGCGGTTTTGCCCTCGACCTTACGGTACTCGGAGACAAGTTCCTTGATGACTTTTGTCTCCGCGCGCGCAGATATCTTGTGCGTGATGCTGATCAGAAGATCACCGAGATCATCTGTCAGTGCCACTTCTCGGGAAATAAGAAAACAACATAACAGGGCATGTCGCGTTTCATCGGGATGACGGCGCATATCCCATGCATCCTCAGTAGCAGCACGCAGCCGAAACCGGTCCACAATGTCGGGGTGCACATCCTCCAATACAGCGCTGTCGAGCTCAACGGCGCGGATCGTGTCAAGGCGCTCAATAGTCCTTAGAACGGTCTCTACACTGGGCATCCCCGAACTGCGTGAAACCTCAGCAAACGGAGAAAAGCCATCCGTCGTCTCTAGCAGGGCATCAAGACGCATTCGCTGGTCATTACCAAGGCGTCCCGCGATCCTTGTAAACAGAATAAGCTCGAGCTGTCGCTCTGCCTTGGCCACCAGATTTGCTACTGCATTGGAATTGGGGCGGATCATTCGATGAGCCAAGAACCATTCAGCTATCGCCGCGTCCAGACCCATTTCATTGGGTGCCAAAGGTAAAATGCGTTCAACCAGTAAGGCGACGAGTTCCGAACGTGCACCACCATCAAACTTTTTGAGATTGAGAAAAGTTGAAATTTGACGTCTGTAAAATCTGTCCGTCCGTTTGGGCACCCAGATTACATGATCCCCTTCAGTCGTGCCAACTTGTGAAGCCAGAAAAGCGATAACCTGAGGCGAAACAGAGCCACGCAATCTTGGAAACTGCGCATGGAGTTGAAAATGCTTGAGATAGAAACAAAACGTTACACGGCGCGGTTCAGACATACCCTTCAAAAGTGAAAGCTCCACATCGCTTAAAACC
>CAZXRG010000321.1:0-2867 GCA_964642935.1 uncultured Rhodobacterales bacterium
CGGCTGCCCCCTTACTCTAGAGGGCGAGTTGAACAAGCTGGCGGCCAATATCTCCATCGGGCGCAATATGGCCGGAGTTCACTATTTCTCCGACTATTACGACAGCCTGCGCATGGGCGAGGAAATCGCGATTGGTATGCTGGAGGAACAGGCGCTTTGTTATCCAACCGACCCGTTCGTGATGTCTCTGCCCACCTTTGACGGGCGCACGATCCGGATTGGCGCTCGGTAAAACCGCTGAGGATCAAGAAGTATGGGGAGCGTCTCTATCAGGCGCTCCCTAACCTTATGCAGGCGACATGCCCCGAAGCCGCTCTGAGCGACGGCGCAGCAGCTCAACCGTCGTCAAAAGCGCAATGGAGATCACCACAAGCACCGTCGCCACCGCCAGAATGGTCGGGGAGATTTGCTCTCTGAGCCCTGTAAACATCTGCCAAGGCAGCGTCTTTTGACCGGCAGAGCCTACGAACAGCACCACCACAACCTCGTCAAAGGAAGTGATAAAGGCAAACAGCGCTCCTGAAATCACACCGGGCAAAATCAGAGGCATTTGCACCTTAAAAAAGGTCCGCGAGGGCGAGGCCCCCAGATTGGCCGCTGCCCGTGTCAGAGAGCGATCAAAGCCCACAAGCGTGGCGGTCACCGTGATAATCACAAAAGGAATACCAAGGGCCGCATGGGCAAGGATCACCTTGATATAACCCACCAGTGACTTGGACATGCCAAGCGTGTCCTCCATGAAAAACCCGATCTTGGAGTAGAAAAAGAACATACCCGTGGCCGAGATGATCAACGGCACAATCATCGGGGAAATCAGGATCGCCATGATGGTGCCCCGAAACGGCACATGGGATTGGCTAAGGCCAACCGCTGCCAAAGTCCCCAAAGACACCGAGATGATCGTGGCCAAAGGGGCAATGATAAACGAGTTCCGCAAAGGCCTCTGCCAGTCCTCATTGGTGAAAAAGTCCTGATAGTGCTTGGTGGAAAAACCTGCAGGATCAAGCCTGAGCATCTCCGGCGTGAAGGTGAAAAAATCCTGCGCATTAAAGCTGAGCGGGATGATCACCAAAATCGGAATGATCAGAAAGGCGAAGATCAGCCCGCAAATGACACGGAAGGAATAATACCAGATGCGCTGAGGCGTGGTGGCGTAGACGGGAAGTGACATGGGCTTATCCTAACTTCACGTTATCAATGCCCACGATCCGGTCGTAGAGCCAATAAAGGGCGAGCACGAGCAGCAAGAGAATTGCCCCCAAAGCCGCAGCCAACCCCCAGTTCAGGGAAGAGGAAATATGATAGGCAATCCGGTTGGAAATGAAGACACCTTTGGTGCCCCCCACCAGCTCTGGCGTGATGTAATATCCGATGGACAGAATGAACACGAGGATACTGCCCGCACCAATGCCCGGCACGGATTGCGGGAAATAAACCCGCCAGAAGGCCGTCCAATTGGTGGCCCCAAGGCTCTTGGCCGCCCGCAGATAACTCGGCGGAATGGTCTTCATCACCGAATAAAGCGGCAGGATCATGAAGGGGAGCAGAATATGGGTCATGGCCACAATAGTGCCCGTGGCGTTATTGATCAGCGCCAAACGTCCGTCATCGGCAATAATGCCAAGCCAGACCAGCACCTCATTGATCACGCCCTGCTGTTGGAGAAGCACCTTCCAAGCGGAGGTGCGCACCAAAAGAGAGGTCCAAAACGGCAGAAGCACAAGGATCATCAGCACATTGGCCGTGCGCACCCGCAAGTTCGCCAACAGCCAGGCGATGGGATAGCCCAGAAGGATACAAGAGCCTGTAATGACCAGCGACATGATGATCGTGCGAATGAACAGCTTGATGTAAATCCGCTCGTCCTCAGGCACTCTCTGGATACCATCAGGCGTGTTCTCCCGATCCACCGAAGCGAGGAAATATCCCGCCGTAACGGGGTTGGAATAGGCCTGAATGGTGCGCCAGATGTCCGTGTTCATCCATTTCTTATCGAGATCCGCAAACTCGGCGCGAAAATCGGACATCTCCGAGAGTTCCCACTTCTTGATCTGCCGACCTGATTTGCGGAACAAAGACGCGATACCGGTCTGCTCATAGTTCAAACGTGAGCCGAGCTTGGTATGGGTCTTGGCATCCACGGCAATTTTAAGGTCCTTGGCCAAGGCTGCAAAAACGGCCTCAGACGGCGCATCGCCGGATTTGAAATCCCAGTCTTGTAGCTGGATGACAGTCTCAGGCAGGGTCTCTGATACGATCTTATTCTCAACCGAGCGGAACAGCATGTCTCCGATGGGGAAAATGAAGGTGATCAGGATGAAAAACAGTAACGGGGCGACCAAAAGGAAGGCGCGGATTTTCTGAGCGCGAAGGGCGCGTGCGAGGCTACGCTTAAGCGGCGTGCCGTCAGCGGCGAGAACAGGTCCGGTGGTGTCGGTCATTAAAGGTCCTCAACCAGACTGGAAGGAGTAAAAAGCGCGGCCTTTCGGGCAGGGCCAGCTGTGAAAGCCACCCGGTCCGATATGATCACATGTCCGATGACATTGGCTTTGGCCATGAGCGCCTCCGTTGAAAGGTAGGATGCGGTTTAACCGCATCCTACGAGAGCTAAGTGCTTATTGCGCCAACCATGCCTGGAATTTTGCATCCAGATCGTCGCGGTAATCGGCCCACCACTCGTAGTTATACAAGAAGGTGTTCTTGGCGTTCTCTGGATCAGTTGGCATATGTGGTGCCATCTCGATGCCAAGCTCGGCGTGCTGACCCACAAGTGGAGCAGAAGACGCACGTGCTGGACCATAGGAGATGTATTTCGCCTGATCAGCAAGACGCTGTGTATCAGTCGCAAACTTCACATAGTCCAAAGC
>CAZXRG010000322.1:0-2856 GCA_964642935.1 uncultured Rhodobacterales bacterium
CCCCGAAGGTGAACCTGTTCTGGGTATGACAGGCGGCATCGAATACGGCTTTCAAGGGGCGGTCGCGACACCCGTTGCGCATTGGCACTTTGGCCTTTCGAAATACGGCCTCTACGGCGAAAACGGGCGGAAAATCAAACACTGGCCGATTTTGATCTCTGCTGATAGCCGCTTTCCAGTCATGCCCAAATCACCCCCCAAACCGGATGAGGCTGTGTCTGGGAACTGGATTTACGCCGGCTTCTTTGATCATCGTTTCGGCCATTTCCTCACCGAAACTGTGCCCAATTTGCTGGCTGCAAAGCGCGATCTTAAGGAAAGCCCCGACGTGCGCATCCTTATGCACTGCTGGCCGGATGTTTTTGAGGACAACCCCGGTTTTCAGGCAGGCATTTGGCCTGAGATTGACTATTTCCTGGACCGTATCGACCTGCCGCGAGACATCTTCCGCTTTGTCGACAAGCCTCTGCGCGTTGAAAACCTGCGGGTGGGCAAGGCTCCGTTTGACGGGAAATTCACCTATGCAAATTCCCTTAGACCGCTGATTGCCGAACATTTCGCAAGCTCTAGAGCTTCGCGCTCAAACCTTTACCTCAGTAGAACCAAATGGCCTCACAAACCGCGTGTTTCTAACGAGGCTGAAATAGAGAACGCTTTTGCTGACAAAGGCTTTGAGATTATACACCTGCAAAACCACTCTCTTGGCGAGCAGATCGACATTGTGACGGGCGCAAACGGCCTTGTCGGTCCGCAAGGCACGGCGCTTCACTGGAGCCTGTTTGCCCCTGAGACCCGCTTTGTCCTATCCTTGGGCGGGGCATCAAAGCTGCAAGCGGGGATCAGTACATTCCACAATCAGTCCTACCGCGAGGTCGTGGGCAATCGGGTCAAATGGAACTACGATCGGTTTCGCCGCGTGCCCTTGTCCACATGCCTCACTGCCCTTGATGAGTTAACCTAGATAAAAACGTAACGACGGAGAGCAATTCACATGTCCACTTCCCAAAATCTCATGGAAATCTCTGAAGCCTCTATCGCTGAGAAATACGGCGAGGCCATGGAGATGCTGAACGGCTTTGATCATTCTCCGCGTATCGGTAAGCCCAAGGAGGCGCCGACAACGGAGCGCTCCTCTGGCATGGCCACGCGTCGCAGGTTTCGCTCAACAACGCCCGGTTTGACCACACGCTCCACGGCGCGCCCGGATGGGGTCAATCTGATGGAGCGGATCAACGAGAGTGACGAAACGGACCCGCTAACCTCACCGGTACAGGCGACCGTCCTTCGGACCCTTCGCCGGGCCCTTGCGACCGCCTCGGCCACGGTCTCGTTGTTTTCCGATCAGACGCCTCTGAATGATTATTTGCGCATGAACAAAGAGGGGCGTTTGGAGAAAGGCCTGCGTACCGAATTTTCCGAGCTGCTCTCTGCGGCTTCGCTGATCTCGCTTCATGTGTTTGCCAATATGACCGAGTTTTTGCTGTCGGGTCAGGATGACGGGAGTGGTGAAATCTCGGTGGGGGATGTTGAGGAGCTGCTCACGGATGATCCCCACCTTGCGCTTCACGGAGCACTTTGGGAGTTGGATCAGGACATCGGGCTTCATGCGGGAACGGACGAGGAATTGGTACGCACCGTTCGGGCCTTTTGTGAAAAATTAATGGATAAGGTTGCAAATAGAGCCGCAACTGCGCCGCGCTTGGAAGCCTTCACGCGGGTGGCCTTTCGGGTAGAGGCGGATAACTTCCAGATCGACGGGTTTACGCCGGCGCATAAATCGAAGTCCTCGAAGTTAACAATGACCTTCAAAAAGCCCAATGAGGTCGTTGGAAACCATATTGCCAAGTATCAGTCTTTGAAGTTGGCGAAGATGTTGATGGCTTATGATTTTGAGCGGCGGCTTAACCCTTTTGCTGATTTGGGCGGGTTTATTTTTACCTTTATGGGCGACGGGATGCCGGGGACGGGTAAGACAACTCTGATCCAGATGATGGCCGGATTGCTCAATGATTACTGCCAGAATGCGGGCTATCCGTTCCGCTATCAGAACCTCTCCACAGACAGTATCGACAGTTATCAAGGGAAGTCGGCGCAGAATGCGAAATCCTTTATCAACAATGTGATTGATCCTTCGGTGATCGGCTTTGGAACCATTGATGATATTGACCAATTGGCAGGGAAACGGGGGGACCGTCAGTCCTCTGCCGGGCAGCTGGAAATCACGGCGGTTTTGATGGAGAGCTTTGCGGGGGCCAATACGGTTGTGCGGGGGAATTGTACCTTCGGGATGTTCTCCAACTACCCTGAGAATGTGGATGACGCTTTGCGCCAAAGGGCGGGGGCGCGGTTCTTGGTGGATGGGCCCCAAAGCCGAGAGGATTACATTGATATCCTGCATCTGTTGATGGGGAAAAACCATGATATCCCATTGGGAGAGCACGACTTATTTGCGGCCCAAGAGATCAAGAAGGCTGTGGCGGCATCCTATGAGAGCCACGCCAAACCCCATGAAACGGGGCTGTTAAATGTGTTTGATCAGGTGGCCGATAAGGTCGGGAAACTGGACAACATCGCCAAGCTTGGAACGTACCTCAAGGAAATCCATGTGGCTGATCCGCGCTTTACGGGGCGGGCGATCAAGAACATTACGGATGCTGTGAAAGTGCGGGCGATGGACTTTGAATTGCCCGATGAATGGATGGAAAACACCGAGCTGTTTTTGGAGAAGGATTACGACACCAAGCGCAATATGATCGCTGAATTGTCCCAGCCGATTACGGTGGAAATGGTCATTCAGGAGATCAACCGCTACGCGGACTCAGAGTTCCGATATGCGGATAAATCCGACGAGGCGGC
>CAZXRG010000323.1:0-2856 GCA_964642935.1 uncultured Rhodobacterales bacterium
CTGAATTTGGTTTTTGAGTGACCGCACGGTGCGTTAATCGGCCAAAACAGCGTTCCGCGTCATACACGTTTCACGCGGAAATCATATGCAAATCATACCCGTTCAAAAAGCCAAATCCGAGCCGTTAACACTTCTCTAGAGAAGGCTCTCAATCAACGCCTGTGCCGAGTTTGAGCGCGGAGTCCAAAGTCCCCGATCAATGGCTTCCTTGAGCCGCTCCGCAATCTCTCTGAGCGCGTTTTCATTGTGGGTTTTAATGAACTCACGGGTCTCTTCATCTTCCAGATAGGCCGCATGCACCAGGTCGAAATGATGGTTCTTGACCGCTCCCGTCGTGGCGGAAAAAGCGAACAAATAGTCCACAGTGGCCGCGATCTCAAAGGCTCCTTTATACCCGTGTCGCTTGACCCCTTCGATCCATTTCGGATTGACCGCACGCGCCCTTACAACGCGGCTGATCTCATGGTCAAGTGTTTGAATTCGCGGGCTTTCCGGCCTTGAGTGATCATTGTGATAGATGGGCCGGTCCTGCCCTTGAAGGGTCGAAACAGCAGCCGCAGCCCCCCCTTCAAACTGATAATAATCGTCCGAGTCCAACAGGTCATGTTCACGATTGTCCTGATTTTGAACAACCGCCTCGACCCGCTTGAGCTGCCCTTCAAAAGCGCTCCGGCTTTCAGCGCCTTCAACGCCCTGTCCGTAAGCGTAAGAACCCCACGTCAAATAGGCATCAGCAAGGTCAGCCTTATCGGCCCAAAGCTTCTCGTCAATCATCGCCTGTAAGCCAGCACCGTAAGCGCCAGGCTTGGAGCCAAATACTCTAAACTCCTGATTATCCTCACGAAATTTCGCAGCAGCCGGGTTCATATCGTCGGGTTCATCCAAGGCCATTACAGCCCGCGCCGCACTGTCCACAAGGTCCATTTGATGAGGGAAAGCATCCCTAAAGAAGCCCGAAACCCGAAGCGTCACATCTACCCGAGGCCGATCCAAGACCGACAAGGGAAGCACCTCAAATCCGGTCACCCGACGGTTCGCAGAATCCCATTTGGGCTTCACCCCCATCAGAGCCAGAGCCTGCGCAATGTCATCCCCACCCGTGCGCATGTTGGCCGTGCCCCACGCGGTCAGAAGAAGGGCGCGCGGCCAATCACCGTGATCCTGTAAATGCCTTTCAATCAATAGGTTAGCCGATTTCCAACCCAAGGCCCAAGCGGTCGGAGTTGGTATCGCGCGGCTGTCCACCGAATAGAAATTCCGCCCCGTGGGCAACACATCCAGACGCCCGCGCGTGGGCGCGCCGGACGGCGCCGGGGCGACGAATTGCCCTCTTAGGGCGGTGAGGAGCCCCGCCCCCTCTGCCGGCCCAGAAGCTTCCACCTTGGGGCGAACACTCCGCGAAATCTCGTCCAGAACAGCGCGTGTTTGCGCCCAGTCTTCAGGAACATTCTGACCATCAAGAATTGCAGTCGACAACAACTCAAGCCGCTCAACCGTGTCGCCGTTGATTCGCCAGTTATCGTCGGAAATATCCAATAAAACAGTAGGCTTAGCCCCATCCCAAGGGGATGCCATCTGGCAGTCTAATGGATCAAACCCAAGGTCCAAATCAGCCGCCAAGGCTCGGATCAGAGACGCATTTCCAGCCGTCCCATCACCCCTTGGCACCCGCACCAAAGCCTGCACCAGATCACGCTCCAAGCGCCCCTCAGGAGAGGCTCCAAACACGTGCAAACCATCGCGAATTTGGCTTTCCTTCAGCTCACACAGATACTCGTCAATCTGCGCCAAAGCACTGTCATCATCCCCGGCTGAAATCCCCGCATCCTCGCCAATTCCGGTTGCTGAGGACAGCGCCAAAATCTCCCGCCGCAAATGGTCGAGCCGTCTTGGATCAACGCCAGCCGCCTCGTAATATTCATCAACCAGAGCCTCCAAATCCTTCAAAGGCCCATAGGTCTCCGCACGGGTCAAAGGCGGGGTCAGATGATCAATGATAACCGCCGAGGAGCGCCGTTTCGCCTGCGTCCCTTCACCGGGATCATTGACGATAAACGGGTAGACATGCGGGACGGGTCCAAGCACAGCTTCGGGTATGCAAACCTCTGATAAGGCGAGGGCTTTCCCCGGCAACCACTCCAGATTTCCATGCTTTCCCATATGAACAATCGCATGTGCCCCAAAGGTGCGACGAAGCCATGCATAAAACGCAATGTAATTGTGCGGGGGCACCAGATCAGGCGAATGATAGGTGTCTTTGGGATCAATATTATAGCCCCGCGCAGGCTGGATACCGACCACAACATTCCCGAATTCCAAGACTGACAGGGCAAAAGCATCCCCGTCCACAAAAGGATCATCTTTCGGCGCGCCCCAGCGGTCCTCGATTTGCGTTTTAACGTCCCAAGGCAGTTCGGAATAGAAAGCCTTATACTCATCCAATGACAGCCGAACACCGCCAGCTCTACTGGCCCTGTCGGTCAACCAATTGGTCGGACCTGCCAGAATTTGCGCCATCAGTGCATCGCTATCGGCAGGCTCTTTCTCAACCCCGTAGCCGTTTTCCTTCAACAGTTTCAGCGTGTTGACAGTAGACGCGGGCGTGTCCAAACCAACCCCATTGGCCAACCGACCGTCCTTATTAGGATAATTGGCAAGGATGAGCGCGACCTTACGCTGTCCGACCTCAGCGCCACGCAGTTTAGCCCAATTCACCGCCAAATCAGCTACAAAATCAATCCGGTCTCCACGGGCTTGATAGGTGGCAATGGGGCACTCGGTGTCCTCATCAAAGTAAGCCTCGCCTTTGAACGAAATGGCACGGCTCAAAATCCGCCCGTCCACTTCCGGAAGTGC
>CAZXRG010000324.1:0-2795 GCA_964642935.1 uncultured Rhodobacterales bacterium
ACCCAGCGCGAGGTCGAGATCGAGACCCGCCGTGTCGAGGGCCTGCCCATGAACCTCAGCTATGAGGACCTCCAAGAGCTGCTCGACCCGTTTTTCCGCGCCTATATGTGCAAGGACGGGCGCATGTTCTACGTGGTCTGCCCCAGCCATAAAAACCATGCGCGCCGATGCTTGGAAGTGCTCGGCATCCTTGATGAGCTGGTTGAAGAGGGCCTGACCGAGGAGCCAGACACCTATAAGCCATGGGCGGAATGGTCCTCGCCCGTGTCGCTCGGCGTCTACCCGATGCCAAAGGACTGGGCTGATCTCATCGCCGAGCGGATGAAAGAGGTCTTCATGACCCGCACCTCTCATGAGTGGAAAAAGATGTTTGGCCGTGCCGGAATTCCGGGCGCACCACAGCGTTGGTTGCAGGAATGGATTCACGACGAGTTTGCCGAAACCTCCGGTCTGATGCTCGACGTCTTTGATCCTGAATACGGTGAAATGACCCAGCCCGGTCCCGTGGTCTGGATGGAGGAAAGTGGCGAGGAGGCGCTTGAGCCCGAACCCCGTCGTTGGGTCGAAATGCCCGAGGCTCTCAAAATCCTGCGCAAACATCGCACGGACATTCCAGAGCCAACTGACGCGCCCTCCGAAGGTTGGCTCGACGGCGTGCGCATCCTTGATCTGTGCAACGTCATCGCAGGCCCCCATTCCGCCAGCTATCTGGCGCGATTTGGCGCAGACGTCATCAAACTCGACCCGTCCGAGCCCATGTACGACAGCTGGAACACGGTGATCTACGGGATGAGCCAAGGGCGCGGGAAGCGCTCGGTTCTCGCGGACATCAAATCCCGCCATGGCCGCCAAGTCTTTGAAGACCTTGTCAAAACCGTTGATGTGATCGTCTGGAATGCCCCTGACAGTCAGATCAAACGCGTTGGGCTCGACGCTGAAAACCTGCGCAAACTCAACCCCGATGCGATCTTCTGCAAGCTCGATTGTTTCTCCGGCGTGCGGCGTGGCACGCGCACCGACTACATCGGTTATGACGATCTGGTGCAGGCCACAACCGGCGTGATGCTGCGCTTTGGAGGCGCGATGGATCGCCCCGAAGAGCACGCCCATGTGGGCACCATCGATGTGATGTGCGGCTTTGGCGGGGCGCTGGCCGTGGCCACCGCGCTCTACCAGAAACACCGTTTCGGGCGCATCGGGCGCGGGCGCACCTCGCTCAATTCCAACAGCGGCCTTCTGCAAGTGCCCTTCGCTTTCGACTACAAAGGGCGCGGGCTGTTTAACGAACCGACCGGCCCCGATTGCAACGGCTATGACGCTCTGACCCGCTTTTACTCCACCGCCTCTGGCCGCCACATTCTGCTCAGCGCCTATGAGGCGGACCTGCCGCGGTTCCGCAATGTGGAGGGCCTAGAGGAGCTCCCCGACCTGCCCGAAGAGGACCGTGCCGCTTATCTGGCCTCCGCCTTCCAAGGCCAAAAGGCTGGCGAGTGGGTGACGCGTCTGCGCGGTGCCGATGTGGGCGTGGCGATCTGTGAGAACATCGATGCGCTAAGGGCGGAATACTCCCGCGAGGCGGACGGCACCTCGGGCACGGACAACGGCAGCTACGCCTTCTCGGTCTACCCCGATCATCCAAGTGGCCATGAGGTCACGCAACTTGACCCTTATGCTGTGCGACCCACCCGCGCCACGGTCAAAGCTGTTGCCCCCACGGAGAAGTTCGGAACCTCCACACGGGCGATCGTCAAAGAGCTCGGCTATTCGGATCAGGCCATCGAGGCCATGCTCAAATCCGGCGGGATCAGCGAATCCTGGAGTAAGGAGTATTTGCCGAGCTAGGGACGCCAAACATCACATTTCAGTGTCGCCCGTCCAAACCGCTTGTGCATTGCTGCATTGCAACATAGCCTTTCAGGTGAGCCATATTGGCATTCGAAACTCAATGAGGGGCAATCGCGATGACGGGCATGTTCAAACTGGTCAAAGCCGCCGCTCTCACCTCTCTTCTAAGCTTGGGTGGCACAGGTCTCAGCGCCCAAGAGCCCACCACCTATCCCCCTGAATTCGCAGCACAAGTCCGCCAGTACCTCTTGGACAATCCCGAGGTCATCCTTGAGGCCATGGAAATCCTGAGCACCCGCCAAGCAGCCTCTGAAATGGCGCTGATCGTAGCACCCGCCTATGACGCCATCCTGAACGCTGGCCCCGATTTGCGGATCGGCCGCGAGGACGCAGAGACCCTGATCATCGAGTTCTTCGACTACCGCTGCGCCGTCTGCAAAGCTGCTCTCCCCACTTTGGAAGCCTTCGTTGCGGACAACCCGAATGTGGCCTTCATCAAGAAGCACCTCCCCATCATCTCTCCGGGGTCCGAGCGGGCCACGCGCTATGTCCTGGCCGCCGATAGCCTCTATGGTACTGAGGTTTCGACCAATCTGCACAAAGCGCTCTACGCCACCAAAGCGCCCATGCGCGAAGAGGTGTTTAAGGGGGAAGCAGAGCGCCTCGACCTCGATCACGCAGCCATTCAGGCGCTGACGCAATCGGACGCGATCACGGCTCTGATCGACGCCAATCGCGACATGGCCATTGATCTCGGTATATCGGGCACGCCCGCGTTCATGAGTGCAACCAAGCTGAAAGTAGGGGCCGTGAGTGCCGACGATCTGGCGGCACTCATCACCAACTAAAGCCTAGTCGACAAAAGCCTTCTCAACCACAAAATCAGCAGGTGCACTGTTGGAGCCCTCGGACAGCCCCGCCGCCTCACAGAGCCCCATAATATCCTTGTT
>CAZXRG010000325.1:0-2789 GCA_964642935.1 uncultured Rhodobacterales bacterium
ACCTTCGACGACGGCCCATCATCCGATGAAACCGACATAATCCTGCAAATCCTCGATGAAGCCGACATCAAGGCCACCTTCTACATCAACGGCAACCAGATGGTTCTCCACCGCGACGCCGCACCCAAAATGGTCGCCGCAGGTCACGAGCTGGGCAATCACGGCTATACCCACCGCCGCATGGTCCTGCGCTCGGTTGAAGACTTACGCTCTGAACTGGAACGCACCGACGAATTGATCCGCCTAGCGGGCCATGAGGGCCCGATCACCTTCAGACCCCCATTCGGGCAAAAGCTGCTGTCCCTGCCAAAGCTGCTCAAAGACATGAACAAAGTGAACGTTATGTGGTCGCTCGATCCCATGGCAAACGGGAATTGGACCGCCAAGGCCGAGCATTTCTCAAGCTACACCATCGAGAACGCCCAGCCCGGCGATATCATCCTTCTGCACCCCATGTTCAAAGCCAATAAGGAAGTCCGAAAGGCTCTGCCTGATCTGATCGCGGGGCTAAAGGCCAAAGGCTTCGAATTTGTCACGGTCAGCACCTTGCTCGAACTTAAGTGATTGCGCTCCAAAACCCGCTATTCCCCATGAACTCCTGTAAAATCAAAATGCGGAATTCCCTTTTTATTTTAAATGGTATATGCGCCCCTCATCTGAAACGTGACGCTCTGACCCCGGCGTCACACAAATAGGATTGGGGTGGGCGGCAATGGGGCCGCTATTTTCAAGGAAGACCCGGGAAGGCTCGGGAGTGCTTCCAGACAGGACAAAACGATGTTTAAAGAAGTCAAAAAATCAATCGAGTGGGGCCGTGACACGCTGACGCTCGAAACCGGGAAGTTTTCCCGTCAGGCAGACGGCACAGTGATCGCCACTTTGGGCGAAACCTCCGTGCACTGCGCAGTCGTATTCGAAAAGAAGCCAAAAGAAGGTTTCGATTTCTTCCCCCTCACAGTTCACTACCAAGAGCGCTACTACGCGGCTGGTAAAATTCCGGGCGGCTTTTTCAAGCGCGAAGCCCGTCCTTCCGAAAAAGAGACTTTGACGGCCCGTCTGATTGACCGCCCGATCCGCCCTCTTTTCGTCCCGGGTTTCAAGAACGAGACACAGGTTATCTGTACCGTTCTCTCCCACGACCTTGAGAACGACCCGGACGTGGTTGCGATGATCGCGGCTTCTGCGGCTCTGACAATCTCCGGCATCCCGTTCATGGGCCCAATCGCCTGTGCGCGTGTTGGCTTCACTGACGGCGAGTACGTGTTGAACCCGTCCGTGGACGACATGGACGATCTGCGCAACAAGCCAGAGCAACGCCTCGACCTTGTGATCGCCGGAACTGCTGACGCGGTGATGATGGTTGAGTCCGAGGCTTACGAGCTGTCCGAGGAAGAAATGCTCGGCGCTGTAAACTTCGGCCACGAGCAGATGAAGCCGGTCATCGACCTGATCATCGACCTCGCCGAAGACGCCGCCAAAGAGCCGTTCGACTATCAGGCCCCCGACTATTCCGACCTCTACAAGAAAGTCGAAAAAGCCGGTTCCAAAGGCATGAAAGCCGCCTTCAAAATCCTCGACAAACAAGAGCGCTCCGCCGCCATTTCCGCGACCCGCGACGAAGTGATGGCCAAGCTCAGCGAAGAAGACCTCGAGGACGCAAACCTAGGCTCCTGCTTCAAGAAACTGGAAAGCTCGATCCTGCGTGGCGACGTGATCAAGACAGGCAAACGCATCGACGGACGCTCGCTCGACACCATCCGCGCGATCCACTCCGACGTTGGCCTCCTGCCACGCACACACGGCTCCTCCCTGTTCACCCGCGGTGAAACACAGGCCCTCTGCGTGACCACCCTTGGCACAGGCGACGACGAGCAAATTGTCGACGCACTCCACGCCGAAAGCCGCTCCAACTTCCTGCTGCACTACAACTTCCCGTCCTACTCGGTCGGCGAAGCCCGCCGCATGGGCCCTCCGGGACGCCGCGAAATCGGCCACGGTAAACTGGCATGGCGCGCCCTCCAAGCGGTCCTCCCTGCAGCCACCGACTTCCCGTACACAGTACGGATCGTCTCGGAGATCATGGAATCCAACGGCTCCAGCTCAATGGCAACCGTCTGTGGCTCCTCCCTCTCCATGATGGACGCAGCCGTGCCACTCAAAGCACCGGTCGCAGGCGTCGCCATGGGCCTGATCCTGGAAGGCGAAGACTTCGCAGTCCTCTCCGACATCCTTGGCGATGAGGATCACCTGGGCGACATGGACTTCAAAGTGGCCGGTACCGAAAACGGCATCACCACAATGCAAATGGACATCAAAGTCGCAGGCATCACGCCCGAGATCATGTCCCAAGCCCTAGACCAAGCCAAAGCAGGCCGGATCCACATCCTCAACGAAATGGCAAACGCCCTCACCGAAGGCCGGACGGAATTCTCCGCCCACGCCCCACGGATCGAGACCATGCAGGTGCCAACCGACAAAATCCGCGAAGTGATCGGATCAGGCGGTAAAGTGATCCGCGAGATTTGCGAAGTCTCCGGCGCCAAAGTCGACATCTCCGACGACGGCACGATCAAAATCGCCTCTCCAAACGGCGACAGCATCCAAAAAGCCTACGACATGATCCACTCCATCGTGGCCGAGCCGGAAGTAGGCGTGATCTACACCGGTAAAGTGGTCAAACTGATGGACTTCGGGGCCTTCGTGAACTTCTTCGGAAAACGCGACGGCCTGGTCCACGTCTCCCAACTCTCAAACGAGCGCGTGAACCACCCCAAAGACATCCTCTCCGA
>CAZXRG010000326.1:0-2776 GCA_964642935.1 uncultured Rhodobacterales bacterium
ACGCCTTTGATGATCGATTTGATCACCTTGGTGACCACCAGAAGCGAGGCCCCGGTCCAGATCACCAGCGGCAGGATATTGTCGCTCAGACCCTCTTGGGCCATGGTGAACAGAACGGCGCCAGACATGGCGACCCAAAGAATGAGCCAAAAACTAAGGAAGATAATGCGACCGATTTTCGAGCGTCCGGTCTTTTTCTGCTCGGCGTCCCGCGCGGCCTTGATCTTGGCCTTTTTGCGAAAGCGCTCCATCGCCTGATCGGCGATGGATGTTTTTGATGTAGGCTCGGCATCATCTTCGCCGAACCCTATTTTACGCACCATTAGGCGTTATTCTGACGGTAAACCAGGCGACGCACAGAGCCCGTTTTGGAACGCATCAGGATGGTCTCGGTCTCAAGATAATCCCCATCACGGATCGCGCCTTTCACGATGGACCCATCCGTCACACCAGTCGCCGCGAAAATCACATCATCGGACACCAGATCATCCAGACGGTAAATCTGGTCGAAATCGGTGATACCCGCTTTAGACGCCCGTCCACGCTCGTCATCGTTGCGGAACAACAGACGGCCCTGAATTTGACCGCCCAGACATTTCAAAGCAGCCGCAGCCAGAACACCCTCAGGCGCGCCACCGGAGCCCATATAGATGTCGATGCCTGTCTTGGCAGGATCGGTGCAATGGATGATACCAGCCACATCACCGTCAGTGATGAGACGAATACGGGCACCCGTTGCGCGAATTTCTTTGACCAACTCTTCATGGCGCGAGCGCTCAAGCACACAGCACATGATATCCGACGGCTTACAGTTCTTGGCTTTCGCAAGCGCCTCGATACGCTCGGTCGGGGTCATATCAAGGGTCACCAGATCAGGCGCAAACCCCGGTCCAATGGCCAGCTTGTCCATGTAAACATCCGGCGCGTGCAACATGGAACCCTTTGGCCCCATGGCAATCACAGCCAGAGCGTTTGGCATATCTTTGGCCGTCAGGGTCGTCCCCTCCAGAGGATCAAGGGCAATATCAACACCCGGTCCCGTGCCGGAGCCAACCTTCTCGCCAATGTAAAGCATGGGCGCTTCGTCCCGCTCGCCCTCACCAATCACGATGGTTCCGTCAATGTCGAGCATGTTGAGCTGGGTGCGCATGGCATCCACAGCCGCCTGATCAGCGGCTTTCTCGTCGCCCGAGCCGATCAGCTTGGCAGAGGCAATCGCCGCCGCCTCAGACACACGGGCCAAGCCCAGAGACAACATACGATCAGAAAAGATTTCATCAGACATTCAAGGTACCCCTTACGGTATAGCTAAAAGAATTTAGGCGGTGTCTATGCGATGCAGGCCGCTTGGCGCAAGGGAAGGTTTGATTTCACCTCAATCTGATCCGGTGTGTTGCGCTGCCAACCCCTTGTTATCGTTAACACAAGGCAAGTAACCGAAAGTTAAAGCGCTTCAATCCGCAGCGCGACCGGAGCGGCCAAGGACACGCTCGATGCATCAATCCCGGCCAACGCCTTATCAAGCCGCGCGCGATCCACCTCATGGGTCACAATCGTCACCGGAGCCTCTGAGGCATCATGGTCATACTGGCGCATGCGATTAATGGAGATGCCATGCTCGCCCAAAAGCCTCGCCGCCTCGGCAAAAGTGCCCGGCTTATCCGCCAGAGTGAGGCGCAAGTAATACGCGGCAGGCGCGCCGCTTGAAGAGCGGTTCTGGGCCTTAAGCTGATCCGCAGGGATGCCAAAGGCAGGAATATTGAGCCCACGGGCCAAATCCATCACATCTCCCATGATCGCAGAGGCGGTGGCACCTTCTCCGGCTCCGGGGCCGGAAAACACCGTCTGCCCGACAAAATCACCCTCATAAACCACCATATTGGTCACGCCCTCAAGCTGACCCAAAGGCGAGGAATGGGGAACCAGACAAGGCTGCATACGCTGCTCCAACCCGTCTTCATTGAGCCGCGCGACGCCCAGAAGCTTAACCGCATAGCCCATATTGGCCGCATGTTTAATGTCCGTAAGGTTGATCTTGTCGATGCCTTCGGTCTGCACCCCGTCAAAATCAACCCGCGTGCCAAAGGCAGTCGCCGCCAGAAGCGCCAGCTTATGGGCCGCATCAATCCCGCCCACATCAAAGGCCGGATCAGCCTCGGCATAACCAAGCTCTTGGGCGTCTTTCAACACATCCCCGTAATCCGCCCCGCTGTCTTCCATTTGGGTCAGAATATAATTGCAGGTCCCGTTCATTACACCCATGACACGGGTGATCTGATTGCCCGAAAGCCCCTCGGTCAGAGCCTTCACACAGGGAATGCCACCCGCCACAGCCGCCTCAAAGCGCAAGGACACGCCTTTGCTTTCAGCCAGCTCGGCCAAAGCTTGCCCGTGATGGGCCAGCATCGCTTTATTGGCAGTGACCACATGTTTGCCGTTGCTCAAAGCGGTCTCAACCGCGGCCTTTGCCGGACCATCCTCGCCCCCCATGACCTCGATGAGAATATCCACATCATCACGACGGGCCAGAGCCACCGGATCATCCTCCCAAGCATATCCCGACAGATCAACACCGCGATCCTTGGAACGGGAGCGTGCAGAGACCGCCGTGATCTCAACAGGTCGTCCAGCGCGAAGGCGCAACAACTCGGAATGGGTCTCGATCATTTTGACAACACCCGCACCAACAGTTCCAAGTCCGGCAAGAGCTACGCGAATGGGTGTGGTCATCGTCTGGGAATCCTTAATTTGCTATGGAAAACGGGTGTAGTGGAGC
>CAZXRG010000327.1:0-1289 GCA_964642935.1 uncultured Rhodobacterales bacterium
ATGAAGCGCGGGTTATGAGATTTACTGCGATCATTGCGCATTTGGAACATGGGTTTCCTCCATTAGATTTTGGTAAGGGATGCCGCCATCGCGAGCATCAAAGTCGTAGGTAATAGTTGCGCCATAAGCCTCGGGCGCGTCGGGGTCCCAGCGGACCTTGTCAAAGACCAGCACCCGATCGCCGAGCTTGAAGCCCTCCTCAAGATCATGGGTGACCATGAAGACGGTCATATTGGTCTCGACCTGCAATTCGGTGAGAAATTCGTGCATTTTGAGCCGCGTTCCGGGATCCAATGCACCGAATGGCTCATCCAAGAGCAGCACTTTGGGGCGGGCCGTCATGGCTTGACCGATGGCGAGACGTTGCTGCATTCCACCTGACAGGGCGGACGGATAGGCGTCGCCCATATGGGCCAAACCAAGACGGTCCAAAGTCTCGTCAGCGCGCGCGATTGCGGCCTTTTTCTCAGCGCCGCGAAACCACCCGAGACGGGTTTTTGCGAAACTTTCAGCGGCGATTATATTCTCGCGAACGCTCATATGAGGGAATACAGAGTATTTCTGGAACACGACGCCGCGCGACTGATTTGGCTCAACCGCCGGCTCTTCGCCGCCAATTCGAATGGTGCCACGGGTCGGGTTTTCCTGTGCCAATAGCATCCGTAGGAACGTCGATTTTCCACAGCCGGACGCGCCGATCATGGAGACGAACTCGCCCTCATCGGCTTCAAAATTGATCCGCTCCAAGATGGGGCGGTTCCCGTAATATTTTGACAGGTTCTCAACACTCACAAACTTCATATGGCACCTTCCGACCACGGGAAAGCGCGGCGAGAAATCCAACCAAGCAATTGATCAATGATGATCGCAAGGAGCGTGATCCAGAGCACGTAGGTCAGGATGATATCCATGGCCAGATAGCGCCGGACCAGAAAGATGCGGTAGCCAAGGCCGGATTCAGCCGCGATTGCTTCGGCCGCAATCAGGAACAGCCAGGCTGGTCCCAGCGAGAGGCGAACCGCCTGGATCAAGCGGGGCATGATTTGCGGTAGAGCGACCCTGATGGCGATGATCAGGCTGGAAGCGCCTAAGGTCTGAGCCTTTACGACTTGCTCACTCGGGATTTCGCGAACCCGTTGGGAGAGGTCGCGGATTATAAAGGGTGTGATACCGATGACGATCAGGGCAATTTTCGAGGTCTCGCCGATGCCCAATGTGATGAACAGGATGGGCAGGATCGACAAAGGCGGCACCATGGAGATGGCGTTCACAAAGCCGCTGAATGTTGC
>CAZXRG010000327.1:1389-2733 GCA_964642935.1 uncultured Rhodobacterales bacterium
AACAACAACAGCAAAAGGAAGGGCAGCAGCATGAGTGCTGCCCCCAAAATGCGGCCGGGTTTCCGGTTGATCAGACGCATGGACGTGTTTCCGAGCGGCGGCTTAAAGCGCGCCGTCTGCGGCCATTTCCATATAGGTCGTGTCAAAGCGGAACTTCACGTTGTCCGCGTCACCAGTGGTTGCCCCATCAGGATAAGCGACGCCGACGAAATCAGCAGAAGGAGCCGCCTCGCCCAAAATCCCTTTATCAAAGAGGAAGTTGGCAACCGTTGTCATGGTTTGGGGAAGTTCAGAGCCTTGGGAGAACGTGACCGCATCAGCCGGATTATAGAACATCTCGGTCGAGGCCAATTGCGCCTTATACCCAGCCAAATCCGTGCCGGAAGCCTCTGCCATTTCGGTCAGAACAGCCTCGTCACCTGCGGCCATCAGCCCCATGACCTCATACCAAGCACCCGTAACGGCTTTGCCAAATGCGGGATTGTCGGCCAAGGTCTCGGTGTTCACGACCATGAGATCAATGATCTCGCCGGGAATGTCGGAACTATCAAAGAGTTTGGTCGCATCAGGACCCGCCAGAATTTCCGACACAAGCGGGTTCCAAGTTACCACCGCTTTCACGTCATCAGTGGAATACGCGGCGATCATGTCCGCGTCAGATGTGTTGATGACGGAGGAGAGATCAGCTTCGGACAGACCAGCTTTCTCAAGTCCACGTGCCAGCAAGTAATGGGAGACGGAGAGCTCAACCAGATTGACCGGCTGACCCTTGAGGGACATCAGATCGCCCCCGCCCTTCACGATGATCGCGTCGTTTCCGTTGGAGAAATCACCGACGATAAGAGCGGTCGTGTCAACGCCGCCACCTGACGGGATCGAGAGCGTGTCCATGTTCGTCGCAGAGACACCGTCGAACTGACCCGCCGTGTAGAGATTGATCGATTCCACATAATCGTTGATCTGAACGATCTCCACATCGATGTCGTATTTGTCAGCCCATTTGTCCATGATGCCACTGGTTTCGAGATAGCCCCAAGGCATCCAGCCCACATAGATCGACCAAGCGAGTTTGAACTCGGTCTTTTCTTCGGCGACAGAGGAGATTGAACTTGTGGCCAGTAAGAGAGAAGTGGCCAGTGCGGTCGTGATGAATTTCATGTTTCGGTCCCATCCAGAGTTAAACAATCGGATTGACCGCAGGTGGCAAAGGGAAGGCGCGGGTCAAACCTGCGCAGTATCCTCCCGGGCTTTTATCCCGCCGTGTACCTCCCGGCTGCTGCTGGGAAGCAGCATCTCTTGGACCAGCCCTCCAAAGGAGGCGGAACCCTAGATGCTCTGCCCTTT
>CAZXRG010000328.1:0-2688 GCA_964642935.1 uncultured Rhodobacterales bacterium
CTGCAGCGCATGGTCAGTTTGGCAATTAGCGGATCACTCATGGGACGGCCTTTGTTGGTGGTTTCTGTGCGGGGTTATCCCTTGAATTGGGGCGCGGTGTCTAGGGGGAGATTTCTCGGGATTTTGGTTTTACTCAACTAGTTGAGTCGAATTGGGGTTGGTGTGATAATTGGCTTTATATCAATGATTTAAGGAGATATTCTCCTGTCAGATATGCGAAAATTAAGACTTATTCATACATCTCCATTCCGCTCCCAGTGCACGCCGAGGGTGTCAGAATGACCGCTTGCCCCATGCGGGATAAACCCTAGGCCTCGGCAATATCGGGTGATCGCGACAGAGCAAACCCAGGGCGCTCAGACGCCAGAGTTCACCGTCTTTTGCTGACGCTCACGCAGCTATACACGACCATCAGGAGCGGTACACCTTCGCCCATGGTATTTTTGCGCTGGTGTCGGTGAATGCAAAACAGAGAAACGCCACGAGCCCAGACCACCCCCAAGATGGAACGATCTTCGCGGGGTGCACTGGGTTTCACGCGGGTCTGCTCATCTAACGATATCATCCTCAAGGAACCATTTGACCGTGTCCTCAAAGGAGCGATCCGCTTTGAAGCCAAGCCGGAGCGCTTTGTCGTGACCAATCGCACCGCGCCAGCCCGTCGCGATGTTTGCAACAGTCTCATCTGGCACCCATGTGATGCGCTTTTCCGCTTCAGGGCCCGCAACTCGGGTCATAGCTTCGATCATCTCCCCGATTGTGTCAGAGCGTCCGGGGAGGTTGATATTTCGGTTCATCCCGAAGGCCTCGCCCGGGATCGAGGCTGCGTGGATCAGATTGTCTGTGATCGTACGCGGAGCCGTGTGCCAGACCTTATAGTCGCGCTCCAACGGGCAATTCGCGCTCTCCCCTTGCAACGTGTCGCGAAAAATCGAGGACATAAAGGAAGAGGCCGCCGCATTGGCTTTGCCGGGGCGAATAGAGACCGTCGGCAAGCGCAAACCGCGCCCGTCGATAATACCGCGACGCGACATGTCCTGAACCAACAACTCCCCCATTGCCTTTTGGGTGCCATAGGAGGTTTGCGGGTTCAGCTCCGCCCCTTCCGGCACCGGATCAGGGACTTCGCCTCCATGAACAGCCATGGAGGAGGCATAGATGAACTTGGCCGGACGCCCGATGCGCGCATCCTGCATTCGCGCGGCTTGCAGCATATTGAGCGTGCCAAAGAGATTAACCTGAAGGCCCAGATCAAACTCGGCTTCCGCTTGGCCCGAGACGACCGCGGCCAGATGATAGATCGTGTCGAACGTGTCTTTGAACAGCCTTTGAACCCCTTGAGGGTCGGAGATGTCGAGCACTTCTGCGCGGGTTTTGAAAGGGGCGTCTACGGGTTCGGGCAAAACCACATCCACCAAGGTCATGGACTGGATTGCTTGTCCGGCGACTTCTCCAATTGAGGCCAGTTTTAAGGCGAGCTTTTGGCCCAGAAAGCCTGCGCCTCCAGTGATCAAGACATGGGTCATGCTGTCATCCCTCCATCTGGTCTTTTTGGTCCGTCACCACTTGAAACCTCGGGTCTTGTTGCCCCAAAAGCGTGTTGGCTGCAATTCGCCCTATCTCATCACTTGACTTTGCAGCACCTCCACATCCCCCTGCGGCGACTGTGATCTTCTCAGAGATTGCGCCGATATAGGGAAGACCGGTGGTGGTATAGGTCACCGCACAAGATTCCGTGTGAAGTGCTGAGTATGTGATGCCGGGGAGCAGGTTTTCCACCCGCTCAGCCATATAGTCTTTGAGCGCCGGATCACCTTGGCTTTGGAACCAGTCTTTCATCTCCTCTGGAGTTGAGAGCAAACGGTCCAGGGGCTCACCACCTATCTTGAGATAGAACTTTCCGTTCGGATAGCGGATCGGGGGGAGAACATAAGGGTCAGACTTGTCGGGGACGCGGTAAATGATGCTTGGCATGGTTGAGAGCCGATTGGCCTCCTTCTCGGTCAGTTCGAAAAACGCGACGGTTCGCGCCAGCGGGCGGAGGGCCAGAGGGTGATCCAGAAGTGCGTTGGTGAAGGCGCCGCAAGCGATCAGGATACGATCGAATTGGAGCGTTTCTTGGCGGGTTCTCACCGTGTCTCCGGCGCATTCAATCGCATAATCATCGATGATCTTTGCACCGTGGTTCTGAGCGGCTTTGCTTTGGGCAGCCACCAAGCGGCGCGGTGACACATGGCCCGCATTTTCGGCCTGATGAAGGAGAACCATGTCTTGATTGAAGCTGAGGTAGGGGAAATTCTCCTTAAGAGAAGCTCCGGCGTACTCGCGAGCGTTAATTTTGCTTGAGGCGCGGATATGGCGGAGTTTCTTAAGATAATCCGAGCCCTCAGGTGCGCCAATCAGCACGCCTGCTTGAGTATAAAACGAGATGTTGCTGTCCGCCTCGATCTCCTTGTATCGGGCAATGGACTTAGCGGCGAGATCCTCCCAAACCGGATGGGGATCCAACAGGCGGGTGATCCGGCCCTCGTCATAATGGGAGGCAAACACGCCCTGATGGATGGCTCGGTTCTTAGGCTCACTTGGACCGATTAGGGTTACATCATGGCCCTCTTTGGCCAGATGACGTGCAGCGGCACATCCGATCATGCCTCGACCAATGACTGCCAGCTTTTGAGGTGAGCTCAT
>CAZXRG010000329.1:0-2681 GCA_964642935.1 uncultured Rhodobacterales bacterium
ATCAGCATCAGTATCATCGCCCGGCTTCGTTGTACCCGCGGTGGTTGGCTGTGGGGGGGCCGTGGGGGTATCATCGATTTGGGCAATCGGGGGCTGATCTACGGGGTCATCAAATAAGTTAACAGGGGGAGAGGTGGTCGGAGCGCTTGGAGCATCCACCGCTTGGGTCAGGGCGAAGTTTTGCGTGACCATAACCGCACTGAATGTGGCACCACCATCCGTGTAGAGACCTTCTTCAATGCCAATACCGATCTCTTTGAAGTTGGGGTTGAGTATATTGGCACGGTGCCCCGGACTGTCCATCAAACTGTCATGGAGATCGCGCATATCATCCGCTGGCCCCTCATCGCCGCGCTCGCTTTGAAAGGCGATGTTTTCACCGGAGGCATTTGTGCCCGAGAACACATAACCCGCGTCAATCATTCGCTCACGCGCGGTGGAGCCATCAAATCCGGTGTGGGAAAAGATGTTGTTGATCAACATGCTCTCACTGTGATCCTCAGCGGCCTTGTTGAGATCATTGTCAAATACCAACGGAGCCACTCCGGCGGCGGCACGTTCTTCGTTGATCAAAGCCAACATAGCTTGCTCTAGAGGACTAGCGATTGTCATGGGGTTCCCTTTCTCAGTTTTTCAGGGGCGCGAAAGCTTGGGGGATGCGCTCTTTGTGTTTGTTATTGCTCGATATTTTTACTGCCCAAGCCCTGGGGCTAACTTGCAACGGGGATCGGGTGGGTGACAAAAACGGGCAGACTTGGTGAAGAGCAGTCGATGGGGGTATCTATGCTCAAAAGCCTCCGTATGCTGTCAACCGAGGGGGTCCCGATCCCTGTTGCAATGGGTAGACATGGGACTCGTTTCCATGTGAGCCCGACGCTAGGGCCGGAGATTTTTCGGTTCAACAGCGCATATATCCCATGCGCGGAAACAAGCCCGAAACAGGGGTATTTGGGCGGCTTCATGCCAACGCTCGGCGGAAACATGCAAGCGCGCGTGCTAACGTAGATTTGACTTGGTCAACCTAAGATTGCATTACGCCCCGGATCGACTTTAATCCGAATCCGTCAGCCCCCAAAGTGCGGACCTTGGCACCCAGCCCTGATAGGTTTTGCCCTCAGCATCACTGGTCTCGATTTCACAAAGCTGCGCGAGGCACCCCACCAGCGTGCCAACCACACCCGCTTGCAATTTGGCCTCAAGACGCGAAAGCCCCGCAGGCTTGGTGAACATCTCGATCTCTGGCGCCACCACCAACACAGTCCGCGTGCGCGACAAAAGCGCGTAATGGATCCACCCGCCCTTGCCCTCATTGTCCTCCACCCGACGCCAGTGACCATGCTCGGCCACCACCTTTAAGGGAATGTTCCGACGCACAAATTTCCAGTCAATCCGATGGCTCTTCCCCGGACCGCGACGGGCAAAGGCCTCCGCCGTTTTCATGGAAACATACCGGGGCAACGTAAGCTTGGTCACAGCACCAACGCTCTGCTGGGCCTGCGCAAAACCCGCCCCCATCAACGAAAGCGCTACCAGCACAGCCAGTGTCTTGGCGTTCAGTGTCATGATCCTCAGCCTCAATATCATGCCTTGCCCTTTGCGGGTCATTGTTCGCGCGCGTTTGTTTTTCGGTTTCCCCGTGGCGCCTTTCGCCCCATACTAGCTAAAAAACAGCCGCAAAAAAACAGGAAAGATCATATGCCGGGTCGCCATCTGAAAGTTATTGTCACGCGAAAGCTGCCTGAAGCTGTCGAAACACGCATGAGTGAGCTGTTTGATGTGGAGCTAAACGCCGATGACACCCCCATGGGACCGCAAGCTCTGGCAGAGGCCATGCAACGCGCCGATGTGCTGGTGCCCACGATCACCGACAATATCTCGGCAGGGCTGATCGGGGCGGCAGGAGAGAACCTCAAGCTGATCGCCAGCTACGGGGCCGGATTTGACCATATCGACGTCCAGACCGCCCTGTCGCGCGGCATCATGGTCTCCAACACCCCCGGAGTGTCCGCCGATGACACCGCCGATGTGGCGATGATGTTGATATTGGCCGTGCCGCGTCGTTTGCGCGAAGGCACCGTGAAGATGCAACACGGCGAGTGGAGCGGTTGGGCGCCCACAGCCATGCTCGGCTCGCGCATTGGCGGGAAACGTCTGGGCATTCTGGGCATGGGGCGCATTGGCCAAGCGGTTGCACGCCGCGCCGCCTCTTTCGGGATGGAAATCCACTACCACAATCGCCGCAAGCTGCATGGCGACATCGAAACCGCTTTGGGCGCTCACTATTGGGAAAGCCTCGATCAAATGCTGTCGCGCGTGGATGTGCTTTCGGTCAATTGCCCCCATACGCCGGGCACCTTCCATCTGCTGAACGCCAGACGCCTCAAGCTGATGAAGCCCACGGCCTTTGTGGTGAACACCTCAAGAGGCGAGGTGATTGACGAGAACGCCCTGACGCGCATGCTCCGCGCAGGCGAACTGGCCGGAGCGGGTCTGGACGTGTTTGAAAACGGCACAGAGGTAAACCCGCGCCTCAAAGGGCTCGATAATGTGCTGCTGCTGCCCCATGTAAGCTCTGCCACCAAAGAGGGGCGGATCGAGATGGGGGAGAAGGTGATCATCAACATCAAAACCTTCGCCGATGGCCATAGACCACCCGATCAGGTCGTCCCCTCGATGTTTTA
>CAZXRG010000330.1:0-2677 GCA_964642935.1 uncultured Rhodobacterales bacterium
CTTCCCAGTTTGCGAAACACCGCTTGCGCGGTCTGTCGGAAATCTTCGCCATTGCGCACTTCAGAGATACGCTGCTTGGCGCTTTTTGCGGTTGTCGCATGATCCACGATCCGAAGCGGGTAATCACGACCAAGTTCAAACTCGACATCATCGATCAGCGTTCGTTCCCATTTCCAGGGTTCGTGGATGAATGCGTCGGGGACGCTTCTGAGCTCTGGCACCCATTTTCTGATGAACTTGCCAGTGGGGTCGTGTTCTTGGGATTGCTTAACGGGATTATAAACGCGCATGGCGTTGATGCCCGTTACACCCGATTGCATCTGAAGTTGGCTGTAGTGAATGCCGGGTTCGTAGTCGGTAAATAGTCTTGCCAAATGATGCCCTGTGACCCGCCAATCCAACCAGAGTTGGTAACTTGCAAAGCTCACCAACATGGCGCGCATGCGAAAGGTGATCCAACCTTCAGCGATTAGGTTACGCATACAGGCGTCAATGAAAGGATATCCGGTTTGCCCTGTGGCCCATGCCTCAAAATAGGCGGGGTTATGCGAGGTTTTGCGTAAGCCCTCAAAGGCCGGATGCATGCAGTTTGTTTCGATCCTAGGCTGATCTTCGATCTTTTGGATGAAATGACATCGCCAAGCCAGTCGTGATGAAAAGGCCGTTAAATTCCGGTCAAAGACTTTCTTGTCCAAAGGGGACAATTGCGCTTTGCGTTTTGCGACCGATTGCACCACTTCACGCACGGACAGGCTGCCCCAAGCGAGATGTGCTGACAGCCTTGAGCAATGATGCTCTGACGCGCCTGGGGCTGAGATATGGCGGAGGTAATCCTGTGAGCGATGCGTTAGAAAGCTGCGCAGATCGGTGACGGCGGCGTTGCGTCCACCCTTTTGAACGCGTCCCACCAAGGGTGCGCCGAACAGCGGGTCATCTTTGCTCGGTAAAGGATCTGAGACCCAGTCGGGTTGTGCGATCAGCCTATCTGGCTTGGGCTCAATATCTGCTGCCATGCGGGTATTTCTGATCCGCGCCCAATCATCGCGACTGGGCAAGCGGCGAACAACGCCGTTTGACGGAAACTCATGCAGTTTAATGTCTTGAGTGTTGCACAGCTTTGCAACAGCCCGATCTCTTGCGTAGGTCCATGCATTTCCTGTTTCCTCGTGGGCATAAACATCCCCGACGCCAAACCGACTGTGCAGTCGCTTCATGACATCCACGGCCGGTCCAACTTGCACGACCAAAGGCTGCCCTAGGGCGTATAAATCTGCGTTCAGGTCAATCAGGCAATCATGGATAAAGTGCCAATGACGGCGCGAGGCATCTGGTTCCTTCCAATAGTCCGGCTCGACAATGTAAAGTGGAATAACGGGTCGATTTGATCGGGACGCCTCCAGCAATGGAGTGTGATCTTGGATTCTGAGGTCCCGTTTAAACCAAACAATGCAAGGGGGCTGAGATATCATCGGCGCCCTACTTATACATTTCTCTGCGGTCGCCAAAATTGCGGACACGTTTTCGCCACGCCCTGTAGCTGCTGCTTTTCAATTCGCGGCGCATCAGCGTTTTCACGTGTTTTTCGCTTAGCCCATATTCACCTTTTATATCGGCAAAGCTGACATGATCCGACAGAGCCATTTCGATGACGGCGCTGACGTGATCTGGCGAGAGGGTCATTGGTGTTTTCATAACAGACAGTTAGATGCGCGCGCCTCAAAGGCAAGTAACCTTCTCTGTTTTGCTCATCAGAAAGCCTGAACAGCACGATAGGGAGCTTTGGCAGAAAACCCAAAGCGCATCTGTTGGCCAGACAGACAATGCTGTGACCTGAGTTAACCATCAATTTGTAGCATTAGGTCGAGAGCGGTCAGAGACCCAATTGTGCTTTCACACCGTCGAGCATTCCGGCTCCGTCCAGTCCGAATAGAATAATGAAGATCAATACTGCGATTACGAGTGTTTTTTTGACGTTCATCTGATCGCCTCCCTGTTTATTTGCACCACCCCCGTGGTAAATTGCAGTTAAGCCCAAGTAGAGAAAAACATTCAAGGTTAAATTATTGGGGAGAGAGGCATGAAGGGTCGTTGTTTATGTGGTCAGTTGAAGTGGGACGCGTCGGGGCCTCAGACTTGGGCCTGCTATTGCCATTGCGATGAGTGTCGGCGGCAGTGCGGGGCTCCTGTGGTGGCGTTTATCGGGGTCGAGATCGCTGGTTTTCGTTGGATTGGCACGCCAAAGACCTATGCCTCTAGCCCGGGCGTAACGCGGTCGTTTTGCGGCACTTGCGGGACCCCCATGGCCTTTCAGGCAGAGCATTATCCCGGCGAGGTTCATGTCTATGCGGCCCAACTGGAGGAGCCGCAAGTGTTTGCACCGACCTTCCATGTCCACTACTCTGAGCATCTGCCTTGGCTGTCGTTGACCGACGATCTGCCCAAGCACCCACATTCTGCCCCATGAGGTTCTGATGAGTGACGATACCGAGCGCCACAATGCGAAGATGGCCAAGAAGAAGGCCGCCCGTGATAAGATCATGGCCACCAAGACCGAGGAAAAGGGGTTGGTGATCGTCCATACTGGGAAGGGAAAGGGCAAATCGACGGCGGCTTTCGGGATGATTTTCCGCCACATTGCCCATGGTCGCAAATGTGCGGTGGTGCAGTTCATCAAGGG
>CAZXRG010000331.1:0-1400 GCA_964642935.1 uncultured Rhodobacterales bacterium
CTCTTCGGTGGTGCGGGTGTTGGTAAAACAGTTCTCATCATGGAATTGATCAACAACATCGCGAAAGTGCACTCCGGTGTGTCTGTGTTCGCCGGTGTTGGTGAGCGGACACGTGAAGGTAACGACCTTTACCACGAGATGATCGAATCCGGTGTTATTACGCCTGACAATCTTGAAGACAGTAAGATTGCTCTGGTGTACGGCCAGATGAACGAGCCTCCAGGTGCGCGTATGCGGATCGCTCTGTCCGGTCTGACATTGGCCGAGCAGTTCCGTGATGACACAGGTTCTGACGTTCTGTTCTTCGTGGACAACATCTTCCGCTTTACTCAGGCTGGTTCCGAGGTGTCTGCGCTTCTGGGTCGTATTCCATCTGCGGTTGGATATCAGCCAACATTGGCCACCGATATGGGCGCCATGCAGGAGCGGATTTCATCCACAAAAACTGGTTCTATTACGTCCGTTCAGGCCGTTTATGTTCCGGCCGATGACTTGACTGACCCTGCACCTGCGACTTCGTTTGCTCACTTGGATGCGACAACCGTTCTGGATCGTTCGATCTCGGAAAAAGGTATCTATCCGGCTGTGGACCCGCTTGGTTCAACCTCGCGTCTTCTCGATCCACTCGTGATCGGTGAAGAGCACTATAAGGTTGCAACAGACGTGCAGCAGGTGCTTCAGCGCTATAAGTCACTTCAGGACATCATCGCCATTCTTGGTATGGATGAGCTGTCCGAGGACGACAAACTGGCCGTGGCACGGGCGCGTAAGATCGAGCGCTTCTTGTCCCAGCCGTTTGACGTGGCGAAAGTGTTCACAGGCTCTGACGGTAAGCAGGTGCCGCTTGAGGACACAATCGACAGCTTTAAGCGCGTTGTTGCGGGCGAGTTCGATCATCTTCCAGAGGCTGCCTTCTACATGGTTGGCGGTATCGGCGAAGTGATCGAAAAAGCGGAACGTATGGCTGCAGAAGCTGCCTAATTGATCTCTCGTAGGATGCGTTTGAAACGCATCCTACCTTTGAGGAGCACGACATGGCCGATATGGTTCAATTTGATCTGGTAAGCCCTGAAAAGAAGCTTGCAAGTGTAGAGGCCACAATGGTGGAGCTTCCGGGTATGGAAGGTGACTTGGCCGCAATGCCAAACCACGCACCTGTGCTCACCACCTTGCGTCCGGGCCTGATCAAGGTTCACGAAGCAGGTGGCATCACCGAATATGTGATCACCGGCGGATTTGCTGAAATTTCTGACGCTGGCACGACCGTTTTGGCCGAACAGGCTATGGGTCGGGATGAGGTTCAAAAGGACAGCATCGACACTTTGGTGGCTGAGGCGACCTCTTCGCTGGAGGGTGCTGACGAGATGACCCGCACGGCGCTTAATCAGCGCGTGAATGAT
>CAZXRG010000331.1:1500-2676 GCA_964642935.1 uncultured Rhodobacterales bacterium
CGGTCTGCCCTCTAGCTGGCTCGGGAAACATTCGCTGATCCATTCCAAGAGGAGCCCTGTCATGACCGCCAAGAAACCGGCCCTTTGGTTTGCTGTTTTTGTGGTCTTTATCGACGCTCTGGGCATGTCTATTATCATTCCGATCATGCCAAAGTTGCTTGGCGATCTCACGGGTCAGAGCGTGGCTGAAACGGCGATGATTGGCGGTGCCATGACGGCCGTTTATGCGATCAACCAGTTTCTGTTTGGCCCCATTGTTGGCGCTTTATCTGATCGTTTCGGGCGCAGGCCTTTGATCCTTCTTAGCCTTGCGGCTTTGGTTGTGGACTACCTGCTCATGGCCTTGGCGTGGTCCGTTTGGATCCTGTTTATCGGGCGGTTTTTGGCGGGAATTGCGGGGGCCTCCTATACGGTCGCAACCGCTTATATCGCTGATGTTTCAGAGAAATCCAAGCGCTCGGAGAACTTCGGACTGGTGGGAGCCGCCTTTGGGATGGGGTTCATTATTGGCCCTGTTCTTGGCGGGTTGGCGGCGAATATTGATGTGCGCGCACCGCTCTATCTGGCGGCTTTCATCTGCTTTATGGGCGTTTTATTCGGGCTCTTTGTGCTACCGGAATCCCTCAAAGACGAGAACCGCAGGGCCTTTTCACTGAAAAGCGCCAACCCGTTCTCAGCACTGCTTCGCGCCTTTAAACTCAAGGGCTTACAGGCTTTTCTCGGGGTGATGGTTCTGATCAGTCTGGCTGATTTCACCTACCCTGCCATCTGGCCCTATTGGGGGACGCAAACCTTTGCGTGGTCCGAGACGATGATCGGGATCACTTTGGCCTATTACGGGATTGGCACGGCCATTGTGCAGGGTTTTTTGATCCGTTGGATTATTCCGGCCATTGGCGAGCCCAAGACCATTGTGCTGGGACTGGCCGCAAGTGCGGTCGCGTTCTTCGGTCTGGCTTTTGCGCGGGAGACCTGGATGGTCTTGGCGATTATTCCGGTCTCTTGCCTATCCCATGTCGCGGGCGCGGCCCTTACGGGGATGATGACGCGGCTTGTGTCGGATAGTGAGCAGGGAGAATTGCAGGGGGTCTTGGGAGCAATTGCGGCGATTACCTCGATCATCTCGGCACTGGTGATGACGGCGATTTTCTTCAAGCTGGCGGATGATCAGGGGGT
>CAZXRG010000332.1:0-2668 GCA_964642935.1 uncultured Rhodobacterales bacterium
CCATTGAAAAGTTTGGTAGCGAAGGAGGGACTTGAACCCCCGACACGCGGATTATGATTCCGCTGCTCTAACCACCTGAGCTACTTCGCCAAACGCAAGCCGCTGATTAGGGGCTTTGCTGCGAAGCGTCAAGTGGATTTAACCCAGTCTCGCTGTTAGGATGCCCACAAAACGCAAGGGGACCTCCACATGACCACAACCGCGCTCTATTGGGACGAAAAATGCTTCTGGCATACGGGCCATGGCTACACGTTTACCGCCCTCACCGGAGGCCTCGTACAACCGCTCGCCGCTGGGGGTCTCCCCGAGGACCCTGAAACCAAGCGCCGTTTGAAGAACCTTCTGGATGTGACGGGTCTGATTAAGGATCTTTCCCCGCAAACCGCGCCCGAGGCGACCCGCGAAGACCTCCTGCGCATTCATCCCGAGCCCTATCTCGACGCTTTCAAAGCCCTTTCGGACCAACATGGAGGAGAGCTCACCTACGGCGGTCGCGCCTCTTTCGGGAACGGCTCATACGAGATCGCAGCCCTTTCTGCAGGCCTCGTCAAAGCGGCCCTCCTTAACACACTCAACGGCACCCATAAAAACGCCTACGCCCTCTCCCGCCCGCCGGGCCACCATTGCACGCGCGACAAACCCCAAGGCTTCTGCCTGCTCTCCAACATCGCCATCGCCATTGAAGCCGCCAAAGCCAGCCAGCCCGACCTCAAAATCGCAGTGGTCGATTGGGACGTCCACCACGGCAATGGCACCGAGGACATCTTCATCGACCGCCCCGACATCCTGACCATCTCCATCCACCAAGAACACAACTACCCGTGGGACACAGGCGGGATCGAGGTCACAGGCAAAGACAATTCCAACATGAACATCCCCCTCCCCCCGGGCGCAGGCCACGCCACCTACATCGAGGCCATGGACCGCCTCATCCTGCCCAAGCTCACGCAATTCAAACCCGACATCATCATCGTCGCCTGCGGGTTTGATGCCTCCGGCGTCGACCCGCTCTCCCGCATGATCGCCAGTTCAAACACCTTCCAAGCCATGACCCAATCCCTCATGGAATTCACCGCTCAGCACTGCCAAGACCGCCTCGTGATGGCCCATGAAGGTGGCTATTCCGAGGTTCATGTCCCCTTTTGCGGCCACGCGGTCCTGCAAACCATGTCAGGCTCAAAAATTCACGCCGAAGACCCCCTCGCCCCCCGCATGGCCGCCCAACAACCAAATGCCAAAATGGAGCAAATCTACACCGAATTGATTAGCCAATACGCCACTCACTTCAGCCACCCGACTTGACAGTTCCCCTACGACACCCGATAGAAATGCCCATGTTGCACTGCCACAATCTAGGGGAGCCCCATGAAAAAAGTATACAACTCAGCAGGGGAAGCCCTCGACGGCCTCCTCTTTGACGGCATGTTCATCGCAGCAGGCGGCTTTGGCCTCTGCGGTATCCCCGAACTCTTGCTTGAGGCCATCAAAGAGGCTGGCACCAAAAACCTCACCTTCGCCTCCAACAACGCCGGCGTGGACGATTTTGGCATCGGCATCCTGCTGCAAACCAAACAGGTCAAGAAGATGATCTCCTCCTATGTGGGGGAGAATGACACCTTCATGCAGCAATATCTCTCCGGCGAATTGGAGTTGGAATTCAACCCCCAAGGCACTCTGGCCGAACGCATGCGTTCCGCCGGTTGCGGCATCCCCGGCTTTTACACCAAAACCGGCGTCGGCACCGTGATCGCCGAAGGGAAAGAGCATAAAGACTTCAACGGCGAAACCTACATTCTGGAAACAGGCCTCTTCGCCGACGTCTCCATCGTCAAAGCATGGAAAGCGGATGAAACAGGCAACCTCGTCTTCCGCAAAACAGCCCGCAACTTCAATCCGCCAGCGGCCATGTGCGGGAAAATCTGTGTCGCCGAAGTCGAAGAGATCGTCCCCACAGGCTCCCTCGACCCCGACCTCATCCACCTGCCGGGCATCTACGTCCACCGCCTGATCCAGGGCGAGCACGAAAAACGCATCGAACAACGCACAGTGAGGGCCGCATAATGCCTTGGGATCGCAATCAAATGGCCGAACGGGCCGGACAAGAACTGCAAGACGGCTGGTACGTGAACCTAGGCATCGGCATCCCGACGCTGGTGTCCAACTACATCCCCGAAGGGGTCGAGGTGACACTCCAGTCGGAAAACGGAATGCTCGGCATGGGCCCCTTCCCAACCGAAGAGGATATCGACGCCGACCTGATCAACGCCGGCAAACAAACCATCACCGAACTCCCTCAAACCGCCTATTTTGACTCCAGCCAATCCTTCGGCATGATCCGAGGCGGCAAGATCGCCATGGCCATCCTAGGCGCCATGGAAGTGGCCGAGAACGGAGACCTCGCCAACTGGATGATCCCGGGAAAACTGGTCAAAGGCATGGGCGGCGCCATGGACCTCGTCGCAGGCGTAGGCCGCGTGGTGGTCATCATGGACCACACCTCAAAGCACGGCGACAGCAAGCTGCTGAAAGAATGCACATTGCCCCTAACCGGCAAAGCCGTGGTCGACCGGATCATCACCAATCTGGGTGTGTTCGACGTGGTTGAGGGAGGCCTAAAGCTCGTCGAACTGGCCCCGGACGTCACCGAAGACGAGGTCAAAGCCGCCAC
>CAZXRG010000333.1:0-2659 GCA_964642935.1 uncultured Rhodobacterales bacterium
GCCCCGCTCATGCGTTTTACGGTCTCTTTGCTGACTGCCATTTTGAGCATGATACCGGCGCGATAAAGGCGGATTTTCACCAGCACCCAGAAGGCCAGAGCCCGTTCTCGAATGCCCGAGATGCGCTTGGCACGCAGGATGCGCGGGATTTCAGGAATGGGAGAGACCGCCAAGGCCCCTGCCCGTAACAACCAGCGCAGACGGCCGCCCGATTTGGCGTGGATGGAGGTGTAATCATGGGAGGTGTGGCGATCCCATTTCTTGCACAATTCCCCAAAATTCGCGCGGGCCGGATGGTGGATGACCATGCCTTTTGTCCAATGCACCGGATATCCCATGGCATGGGCGCGCTGGCCCCAGTCTCGATCCTCAGCAATATCCTTCCCGCCAAAGATACCGACCTTGGCCATGGTCTCAGCGCGCACGGCCATATTATTGGTGGCGGTGAAATTCATCTCTTCGATATACATGCGGGTGCGGAAGGCATAGACGCCCTCATAGGCCTCCAAAGGGGTCGCATGATCTGGATTGCCGCGCAGAATATAGACGTCGCCGCCAACCGCATGATGGTCGGGGTTTTCGGAAAAATAATTGGCAATGCGGGCCAGCCAGCCTTGATCAATCACACAATCTGCATCCGTGAAGGCGATGATCTCGCCTTTTGCCTCGGCCACGCCTTTGTTGCGGGCGGGTCCGGGTCCGGGCTCGGCCTCGCTCAGGAGCCGGACTTGGGGAAATTTCGCGACCACATCATGGGGCAGCTCTGTGGAGCCATTGTCGATGACCAGAACTTCATACGCGGGCGTCCCCCCCTCCCCTGAGATCGGCAAAGAGCTCAAACAGGAGTTCAAAAACTCCGGCTGATTGAGATGCGGGATAACGATGGAAACAAGGACAGTGTCGGACACGGGGATTATCTAAGCCTCTCAAGCCGGCAGGTTGAACAGAAAATCTGTGTGATTCCCATCCAACCTATGAAAACGTGGTTTTAACCTCTGGGTCTTAAAAGCTTTTACATGTTTTACGAACCATACCACGACGAGAGAGGCCTGTCCTGTGACCAAATCGCTACGTCTGCTTAAAACCCGTTCAGTCAAGGCGTGCAAATTAACGCACGTGCCAAAAAAACGCCGCACGGGGGTGAATATTTCCCATTTATTGTATAAGTAGTCGCAGAGTAAGTGTTCGCGGGGGTATGGTGCCCTCCGGGGCGTGCTGACAGGTAAGGTCCTGCGCGTCGCCGGTACTGGCATGGAGTGGATTGCGTAATGTCGTCATCTTTAAAGATATACACCGAGTTCTTCGGGTTAGAGAAGCGTCCGTTCACGCTGCTCCCTGATCCTGACTTCATCTATTGGTCTACGCCCCACAAGCAAGCCTATACGATGCTTGAGTATGGCATGTTGACCTGTGCGCCGATCACTTTGATCACAGGTGAGATCGGGGCGGGTAAAACCACGCTCTTGCGCGAATTGCTCAAGCAGATCCCGCAGGAATATTCCGTGGGTCTTATTTCCAATGCACAAGGCGATCGGGGCGAGTTGCTCCATTGGGTCTTGATGAGTTTGGGCCAAGCGGTTGAGCCGGGCTCGGGCTATGTGCATTTGTTCCATCAGTTCCAGACATTCCTTGTGGACAATTATGCTCAAGGCAAACGCACGGTTTTGATTTTTGATGAGGCTCAGAACCTCTCGATTGAAACCCTTGAAGAATTGCGGATGTTCTCCAACATCAACGCGGATACGGATGAGTTGTTGCAGCTTATTCTCGTGGGCCAGCCCCAGCTGTGTGATCTGGTCTCCCATCCAAAGCTTGTGCAGTTTGCACAACGCATTGCCGCTGAGTTCCATTTGCCCACTATGACCGCGGATGAGGTTGAGGATTATATCAACCATCGCCTTGAAGTGGCCGGTGCGACCACGAAGATTTTCACCAAAGGGGCTTGTGAGAGCATCCATCTGGTGTCCAAAGGCACCCCGCGTCTGATCAACCAGATTTGCGATTATGCTTTGGTTTACGCGTATTCTTATGAGCGCAAGGAAGTGGATGCGGCCACGATCCAGCAGGTGATTATGGATCGCAAGATTTATGGTGTGTTCAACACAACCAGCCAGGGTCAAACGCCGTTTAATACCGACAATGCACTGGGACATGACGAGCCTGCACCCGAACCGCCTATTGATTTACACGGTCATGCAGGTAAACGGGCGCACGACTGAAGATTATGACCTTGAAAGCGCCGTATTACTCGGCCACTCACGCGCAACAGTTAGGCGCTTAAAGCAGATGACGCATACATGATTGATATCGATTTTAAATTCTATCGCGGGATCCTTTGGAAGCGCTTGCCCCTGATCATCGCGATCTGGCTGATCCTGTCGATTTTGGCGATTACTGTGGCCTATGTTTTGCCGCCTGTTTACCGCTCGAATGCGCGTATCCTTGTGGTTAAGCCGCAAATTGATCCCAATCTTGCGACCCAAACGGTGAACCTGACCACGGCGGAGATCATTCAGAGCATTCAAGAGCGGCTTTTGACCCGCTCCAATCTGTTGAAGATCGCCAAGGATTTTGGCGTTTTTGAAGGTAAGCCGGATTATACGCCATCTGAGCGCTATCGGGAGATGTATGACGCGGCCAGTTTCAACGTGGTTGATCT
>CAZXRG010000334.1:0-2641 GCA_964642935.1 uncultured Rhodobacterales bacterium
CTGATCCAGACATTGGCCAGCAAGGGGAACAGAACCACCGAGAGGACAATTGCAAATGTTGGCAACAACAACAGATAGGCAAAACGCATTTCGCGCTTGGCAAGCGGACCCAGCCCTTTGGGCGGCCCTTTTGGGGGTGTTGGAGTATCTGTCATGGATTGGCCTAGCAAAGACGGGGCGGCGCGATGATTTGCGCCACCCCGATCAGCTTAGAGATCGAGCGCTTTATGCTCTGCGATGATCTTATCGGCAGCTTCTTCCACGCTGAGATCGCCGTCGGTCATTTCACGAATAACCCGCGACATGATCTGGGAGTTCACGATCTTGGAGGCTGTTGCCAGTTGACCATCAGCCACACCCCAGCGATCGCCCACGGAGAGACCCGCTACGATGTCGTCAATGACCTGCTGAGGATAGATGTCACCAAGCGGAGCCTTCCGGTCCACGCCCACGTCCAATCCGGCCCAAGTCATCTCGAAAGATGTGTCTCCAGCCTCGGTCCCGCGACGCACAGGGAACTTGCCCTCAGGGGCTTGGGAGAGCCATTTGCCGTAGCCTTCGGACAAGACGTACTCCACGAACTCCTGAGCAGGGCCAGTGTTGGCATCCGCTGTAATCCCGAGGTAACGCACGTCCGCATAGGCTGCGCCATCACCGTTTCCGGGGCCGGAAATCACGGTGGAGAAACCGGTGGATTCCGCCAAAGCGGTTGTGGTCGGATCATCGGAGATTGTCACAGGCGCACTGTCACGCAAACCGCCCAGCTCATCGAGAATTGATGGCGACCAGATCACCATGGCCGCTTTTCCATCAAGGTAGAGCTCGCGTGATTGGGACCAATAAAGATCACCCTCAGGAGAGTTGGCAACCAGACCTTTGTAAAGATCGAGCAGTTGAACGAGGTTGGTGGTGTCCTCATTGACCGAGCCATCCGCATTGATCGGCGAATAGCCCGTCGCCAAAGACAGATGCTCAATCAGCTGCATCATATAGCCTTCGTCGATCTTAGTGGCAGCTACAAAGCCGTACATCTCAGGCGGGTTGTGAAGGGCCGCCATGGCCGCGTTCATAGCCTCGAAGTTGGTCGGCGCGTCCAAGCCTGCTGCCTCAAACAGATCGGAGCGGTAGACCACAAGCTGCGTCCAACCATCGGTCGGCACTGCTACGATCTCGCCATCAGACATGGCCATGGCCACGGGGCCTTTGGCAAAGCTGTCCACGCCAAGATTGTCCATCACTTCGCTGGCTGCACCAGCATCAAGCAGACCCGCCTCGGAGTAAGGCAGAACATGCTGTACGGTGAGGTTGATCACATCGGGCAGATCGCCCGCCGCAAAGGCCGCTGTTGCACGGGTCTGGATGTCGGATTCTTCCACTGGAATAATCTCGACCGTATGGCCGGATGCGGCTTCAAAGCCTGCGACCATCTCTTCTTGCACGGCGATCCGCTCGGGCTGAACTTCCATTGTCCAGAACCGGATATTATCGGCAGATGCGGCACCCGCCAAAAATGTGGAGGCCAATAGGCCAGCCATAAGGTGTGTTGTGCGTTTCATGATAGTTCCTCCCTAATCGAAACGTCATTTTGAACCGTTGCTTTGTGCAACGGCCCGTCCGTCTTGCGGCGCAACAATTGAGCGCGCTGCAACTCTTGATGTTTGGCGGGGTCTTCTCCGTCGATGAGCGCCAAGAGCATATCTCCCAGCCGACGACCCGCATGGGCTTGTGGCTGGGCCATTGTTGTAAGCGGTGGGTTGGCATGAGCGCCAAATTTCAGACCATCATAGCCGATCACCGAGACGTCCTGCCCCGGGCGCAAGCCCCGTGCGCGGATCGCCGCAAGAGCACCAAGGGCCATTGTGTCAGATACACAGACCATTGCGGTGGGCGGGTCAGGCAGGTCGAGCAGCAGATTGGTGGCGATTTCACCGCCATCGTCGCTGAAGTCAGCAATCTGAATAAGCTCCGGATCAACGCTCAGCCCGTTGCCCTCGATCGCCTCCTGATAGCCATTCAGGCGATCTTGGGCGAATTGGAACTGCAAGGGAGCGCCCAGAAATGCGACCCGTGCGTGCCCAAGACCTACGAGGTGATTAACTGCGGTCACAAACGCATCGCGCCCGTCCACATCGTACCAAGCATAGCCCTCACTGGCGGAGGTGCGTCCATGCACCACAAAGGGGCACTTTAGTTCCTGCATCAAGCGAATGCGCGGATCGTTCTTTAAGGGGCGGGAGAGCACCAAGCCACCGACGCGACCTGAGCGCACCAAACGCTCGATCTGTTCGAGCTCGTCTTTGGAGGTCTCTGCATGGGCCACCAGAAGATCCCAATGGCGCTTGCTGAGAGCCTCGCCCAGACCTTGCAGCAATTGGGCGACAAAGGGCTGCACGATGGAGCTGCTGAAACGGGGCATCAGATAACCGATGGTCTCGGAGGTCCCTATGGAAAGGCGGCGGGCGTTTTGGTTGGGGCGATACCCCAACTCATCAGCCGCCCGTTGCACGCGTTCACGGGTTACGGGGCTGATGTCCGGATAGCCGTTCAAAGCACGGCTCACCGTCCCGACCGTGAGGCCGAGATGGGCTGCTAATATTTTGAGGCTGACCGGTTTTCCCGACATTGATTCTCCCTAGATGTT
>CAZXRG010000335.1:0-2640 GCA_964642935.1 uncultured Rhodobacterales bacterium
CCAGCCTCGATGGAGATCATGACCTTTACCGCGTCACTGACGGATGGGGCTGCTCGCTCGAGCCCAAAATCAGACCGCAACAACGTTGTGGTGGCGTCAAAGCCTGCCCAAGCGATCTCTTTGCGGCTATGGATGTTTGACAGGTTCAACTCGGCATCAAGATCAACGGTTTTCGTGATGTCATTGAGGGTCAATTCACCTGTGATAATTGCGGTATCGGCACCGGTAATTCTGATTGAGCTGGATGTAAATGTCACGAGGTCCGTCTCTGTCGCGCCGAAAAAATCTTCGGACATGAAATGTGCGAGGCGTTTTTCCCAGCCTGTGAACATGCTCATCACCGGCATTGATACGGAAACGGAGGAGTTCTCCGGCGCCTCGGCATCAAACATGATGGTGCCCTCAATGCCCGAGAACATGCCAAAGGTGGTCGAATATCCGTTGTGATCATAGCTGAATACGATCTGGCTGTGGGGCGGATCCAGCTCATAGGGGATAGCCTCGGCTGATGCTTGAGCGGCTGTTAGGGCCATGGCGGCCATGAGCGTTACTGTAAGTTTCATTGGTGTTTCTCCGTTCTGTGTTCCAGCCATTCGCGGCTCGCTTCCTGTTGTCCGCGTTTAAACTGACTCCCGCCTGAGGTTGCGCTCAGGGCGTCATCAACAAAATGTGAGAAAAGTTGGCTGTCTTCATCAGGTGGGAGTCAGTCAGAACGGGTAGTGAGACGTGAGATGTGAGGAAGCGCCATGAGGATTCTACTGGTCGAAGATGATGCAATGATTGGCGATGCGGTGACGGCCTTTCTGGCTCGACAAAGCCATTGCTGTGATTGGGTCACCTCTCTTGAGGACGCGCGCGCGGCTGTTGCGACTGTTGATTATGCGGCTGTGCTCTTGGATTTGAACCTGCCAGATGGTTGTGGGCTGACATTGCTGGACGAGTTGAGACGGCGCTCAAACACGCTTCCGGTCATTGTTCTGACTGCCCGCAATACGGTTGTGGAGCGGGTTACCGGCTTAGACCGCGGGGCAGATGACTACCTGCCCAAGCCCTTTGATCTCGATGAGCTGTTCGCCCGCTTGCGTGCCGTGCAGCGCCGCGCGGCAGGACGGGCGGAAGAGGTGGTTCGCTATGAGGATCTTGAGTTGCACCCGCAGAGTTTCGACGTGCTGTTGGATGGTTGCGCAATGGATGTGCCCGTCAGCCAGTTCCGCCTCTTACAGCATCTTTTGGAGTATCGCGGTAAATTGCGCACCAAACAGCAGATCATTGATGCGCTTTATTCTTGGGACGAAAGCATCGCTGAAAACACAGTTGAGGTTTACGTGTCCCAGATTAGAAAGACGATCCGACCCAATCTGATCAAAACGGTCCGGGGTGTCGGCTATATGGTCCCGAGTGCCGTATGACCCATTCCATTCAAAACCGTCTCATATGGCTTACCAGTCTGATTTTTCTAGCCACCTGGATTGGTGCTGCGCAGATTTCCAACACCCAAGGGTTTCGAAATGCCCAAGCGATTTTGGAACGGGAGGTTGCCCGGAGTGCCACGCTTGTTTTGGCGGCGGGCCTTAGGGACATCCCCTTGCAGGAGAGCGTAGAAGGCGAGCCGATACACGCGGCTGCGATCTGGGAAAACGGGGTTCAGACCTTTGGTGATGGGCATGCATTGATCAACAGCCACTCTGAGGATCGCGACTTTGTTCGGGTTGAGGGCGACATGACTTGGGTGTTTTCCGAAAGATGCGAGGCTGGTCGTTGTGTGGTTTATGGAGCGGCTCATACGCGGCGACATCAAAACCTCTATTGCCTTGCGGCTTCAATCTTCGGTCCGATCTTTTTGATCTTACTGGCCGGATTTCTGGGGGTTTTGGCCTCCATTCATTATGCCGTGCGGCCGTTAAGAGATCTGGCGGATAAGGTCGCATTGATTGATCCCGAACGACCTTTATCCTTGCAAATCGATCGGCCTGTTGCCGAGTTCATTCTCCTGATCACCGCCATCAACGCACTGGGTGCGCGGGTGCGAAAACTGCTGGATCGCGAGCGGATGTTCTTAGGGAGCTGCGCTCATGAAATCCGCACGCCCCTTTCAGGGCTGATCGGCCAACTGCAGGTGAGCGAGCAACCGGGGCTTGAAAATATTCGAAGCTGTGCCGAACGCACGGTGCGGGTGGCGGATCAGTTTTTGACCTTTGCATCTTCCAAAAGCCTATATGCCTCTGCCCAGCCGTTAGAGCCATTCGAGCTGTGCGAGACCCTTCGAGAAGCCATAGCACCGCTTTTGAGTGAAGCGAGCGATGTGGATTTGGAGATGACTGGGGAAGTCTCAATGAAGGTTGAGGCCCATCCGTTCGCCCTCTCCACGATCGCCTCTAATCTTGTCCAGAACGCCATGAAATACGCACGTAGCGACAAAGGGTTGCTCCTGCGCCTATCCGTCGGGAAGACAAACGGGAAAGCTGTGATCGCGGTCTCTGACAACGGGCCGGGGATGAGCGCAAGCGAGCGTGCCGCAGCCTGTCAGGAGTTCTCGCGTTTTGCTCACAACCAAACCACGACCGGTGCTGGACTTGGGCTTTCGATCGTGCGTGAGATCGTCAGCCAATACGGGGGTAGGCTCTCGCTGGATCGGTGCCA
>CAZXRG010000336.1:0-2574 GCA_964642935.1 uncultured Rhodobacterales bacterium
AGTCTACCGCACGTTACTCATCTGGCCCTACGCCGTGGCGCCAGCGGTGGCCGGTGTTTTATGGCTCTTCATGTTCAACACACGGGTTGGTGTCATCTCGTGGTATCTTGGGAATTTGGGATATGACTGGAACCACGTTCTGAATGGTGGAGAGGCCATGGGATTGGTGGTGGTCGCCTCCGCGTGGGGACGTATCAGCTATAACTTCCTGTTTTTCTTCGCTGCTTTGCAGGCGGTTCCACGCTCGGTCATCGAGGCTGCGGCTATTGATGGCGCGCGCTTCTGGAAGCGCTTCTGGACAATTGTTCTTCCGCTTCTTTCACCCACAACATTTTTCTTGCTGGTGGTCAACGTGGTCTATTCCTTCTTTGAAACGTTTGGAGTGATCCACACCATCACCGGAGGCGGGCCGCAGCAATCAACCACCGTATTAGTCTACAAGGTCTTTTCGGACGGGTTTGTCGGACAAGACCTTGGATCATCCTCGGCGCAATCTGTCATTTTATTGGTCGTTGTCGGATTGCTCACCGTGATTCAATTCAAGTTCATCGAAAAGCGGGTGCACTACTGATGGCACGCGAAATTCATGGCATGATTGAAAAGCGAGGCGCGGGGCTGTGGCTGACCCATGTGTTCATGATCCTTGGGGTCTTGGTGATCTTCTTTCCGATCTGGCTTGCCTTTGTGGCCTCGACCGTGACCCAAGCCGACATTATTCGCCCACCTATGCCGGTTTGGCCGGGGGATCAATTCTGGATCAACTATGAGAACGCTCTGTTTTCGGGCGTAAATGTGCCTGTGGCGACCATGCTGTTTAACTCGCTGGTGATGGCTATTGGTATTGCGGTCGGCAAAATCGTGATCTCGCTATTGTCGGCTTTTGCTATTGTGTATTTCCGGTTTCCAGGCCGGAATATTTTCTTCTGGATGATTTTCCTGACGTTGATGCTCCCCGTGGAAGTTCGCATTGTCCCTACGTTTGAGGTTGTCGCGGGCTTTGGTATGCTCAACAGCTATTCGGGTCTGATTTTTCCGCTGATTGCATCGGCGACAGCAACATTCCTGTTCCGTCAATTCTTCCTGACAATCCCGGACGAGCTCGCCGAAGCCGCCCGCGTGGACGGTGCAAAGCCCATGCGCTTCTTTTGGGATATCGTCGTGCCAATGAGCCGCACAAACGTGGCAGCCCTGTTTGTGATCCTCTTTATCTATGGCTGGAACCAATACCTTTGGCCCCTTTTGATCACAACAGATCCGGAAATGAACACGATCGTAATGGGCATCAAACAGATGTTCCCGTCAGGTGATGATTTCGCTCATTGGCCAACCATAATGGCCACGTCGATCTTAGCCATGATCCCCCCGGTCATCGTAGTGGTCAGCATGCAGCGCTTATTCATCCGTGGCCTAGTCGATAGCGAGAAGTAAACCATGGCGACAGTCAAACTAAACGACATAAAAAAGAGTTTTGGCTCCACGGACGTGATCCGCGGTATCAGTGCGGACATTGCCGATGGTGAATTCATCGTCATCGTCGGACCCTCTGGCTGCGGGAAGTCGACGTTGTTGCGCATGGTGGCTGGACTGGAATCTGTCACCTCGGGCGAGGTTTTGATCGGTGGTGAGTTGGCCAACGACAAAGAGCCGATGGATCGCGATATTGCGATGGTGTTCCAAAACTACGCGCTTTATCCGCATATGTCCGTGCGCCAGAATATGGGGTACGGATTGAAGATCGCGGGCCTCACGAAAGGTGAGATCGACGCGAAAGTTGTGGAGGCGGCCCGACTGCTACAGCTTGAACCATTGCTGGATCGCAAACCAAAACAGCTGTCCGGAGGTCAACGCCAACGTGTCGCCATGGGGCGTGCGATTGTCCGGGAACCATCAGTGTTTCTCTTCGATGAGCCTCTTTCAAACCTCGATGCTAAACTGCGCGTTCAAATGCGCCTTGAGATAAGAGAGCTTCAATCCAAACTGGGCGTCACGGCACTTTATGTCACCCACGATCAGGTCGAGGCGATGACAATGGCAGACCGGATGATCGTCATGAATGGCGGCATTGCCGAGCAGATCGGGACACCGCTCGAAGTCTATGAGACCCCGCGTTCACTTTTTGCAGCTCAGTTCATTGGGAGCCCGGCCATGAATATCGTCGACGCAGAAGTAAAAAATGGAATGATCTTTGTAAATGATGCACCCGTCGAGAATGCAATCGGCGCCGAGGGTCTCGTAAAACTTGGTGTGCGTCCTGAACACCTATTCGTCGATGAAAATGGCCCGTTAAGCGTAACTGTACATATGACCGAGCCACTTGGAGCCAATACTCTTTTCCATGGCCGCCTCGCCGGATCGCAAGATAATTTCACCATTAGCTTGCCGGGTGTGCATCTTATGGAGTCTACAGGGCAAGAGATGCGCTTTTCGATACAAGCAACGCAGGCCCATATTTTTGATACGCAAACCGGCTTGAGACGCACTTAGACTTTCTGGAAACTGGACCATACTGAAATCTGGCAGTGCGAGAATGTCGTTATCAACATTAGAAGGAACTCAGCGAAACAAACGGTATGT
>CAZXRG010000337.1:0-2533 GCA_964642935.1 uncultured Rhodobacterales bacterium
CAACTTAACGCCGATGGGCCAGCTCTGGTGCTATGGGCCTATATGTTCGGATCCCAAGCCGGGGATGAATTAAAACTGTCGATTATCGATAAAAACGGCGCATCCGTCTATTCCCAGACATTTCGCCTTGAGCGTGGCCAAGCGCAACTTTTCAGGGCGGGTGGACGGCGAACACCTCAGACGGGATGGCTGGAGGGCAAGCATACGGGCGTCGTCGAACTGGTTCGAGACAGCGTTTCTCTTGAGCGCCAAACTGTGGTTGTGGAAATCTTAAAACCTTAAATTTTTGAGATGCCGTAAGCCGGGATCGAGACGGTTCATTTCGTGCTGGATTGTTTGATCGGACTCTTCCACTAATTGCAGGGAGAACATCCGAAGTAGGAACACAACATGCTAGATGAAGCCAAGAGCCGCACGCTCGCTCTGCAGACCCGAATGAAAGATCTGGGAATTCAAAGCGCAGTTTTCACGGATGAAAGTTCGATTGCCTATCTCTCTGGGTTTTGGGGTTATCTTGGTATCGAGTTTGGCAGGCCAACGATGTTGGTGGTGCACAGCGATGAAGCGCCCGTCGTCATAACGCCATTGATGGAAAGCGAGATGGTGGGGGCGATGACCTGGGTCGAGGATATCCGCACATGGGAGGATATCGGCCCGCAGTCATGGGGGCGTGCTCTCAGCGGTGCTATCGGGGAAAAGCCAACCGAAATCTGGATAGAACGCGGTGGTCTCCCTGCCATTATCCGCAACCATTTGGACGAAACCTACCCGGATGTGCCACTCAAAGACATCTCGCCTGTCTTGGGTGCTCAACGGATGATCAAATCGCCTTTCGAAATCAGCGTGATGAAAGAGGCGGGCCAGATCGCGCAGGCCATGATGAGCGCAGCACATGGCAGTCTTCGTGAAGGCGCGCAGGAATATGAAAGCGCTTTGGCTGTGATCGACGCTGGCACCCGTCGTGCGGCTTCGTTTTTGACCGACAAAGGCTGGGATCGTTTCGTCTCACCCATGATCCACAATCTGCAAATCCTGCAGAGCGGTCGGGATACCTCGATGGTGCATCGGCGTGCTTCGGTTCGTGAATATCAGCGGGCTGATCCTGTCTATTTCTGCTTTTGTAACATGGCTCAATTCAAACAATACAAACTGGGCTTTGATCGCATGTTTCACGTTGGTGAGGTCAGAGATGACGCCGCGCGTGTGCAACAGGCCGCAATTGACGCGCAACAAGCCGCGATCCACGCGATCCGCCCGGGCATTGAAGCGCAAGAGGTCGCAGCCGCGGCCAACGCGGTTTACGCTGAACGCGGCTATGAAACCGGATATCGCACAGGGCGCTCGATTGGTATGGCCTATCTGGAGGCACCAGAGTTGAAGGCTGGCGACACGACAATATTGAAACCCGGCATGACCTTCGCTGTCGACGGCGGGATTTCTGTTGATGGGGTCACGGCAGGGCGTATTGGCGATTCTATCGTGGTGACCGCGACCGGAGCGGATTACATCACGAACTATCCCCGCGAACTTCTTGTGACAGAGAGCTGAGTGTGGACCGCCCCTTCCACCTTGCTGTCGGGCAATCTCCCGCCAACTTATCCTCGACTGAGGAACGGTTGGTCTGGCTAGAGTCCTCCTTACCAGACATCGCGGCTCATAATGCGGATTTGTTGCTTTTGCCTGAACTCTTTGCCACCGGCTACAACATCGGTCGTGACATGACCGATCGCGGCGAACCTTCTGATGGGCCAATTGCTCAAAGAATGGCAGCACTTGCCAAGACCCACGGCATTGCAATCCACTACGGATTCCCGGAAGTCGAAGACGGAAGTATTTATAATTCCGCACAATGCTTTGGTCCTGATGGCGGGCGTCTAGGACGCCACCGCAAACTTGCGATCCCGCCAGGTTTCGAGCGTGACCACTTCGCGCCGGGCCAAGGGTGCTCGCTGTTTACCTATCAAGGTCTGCGCATCGCGACACTGATCTGTTATGACGCCGAATTTCCGGAAACTGCACGCCATGTAGCCTCTTTGGGGGCAGATTTGATCTTGGTGCCCACAGCCCTCGGGTCGCAATGGGAGTGGGTGTCAAAGACGATGATCCCAACCCGCGCTTATGAGAACGGGGTTTACCTAGCTTACGCCAATAGCGCAGGCGTTGAGCGTGGCATGGAGTTTCTCGGCCAAAGCTTTATTGCAGGACCAGATGGTCAGGAACTTGTGCGCGCAGGTCCGCATCCAGAAATTATATTCGGGACATTGCACCCTCAGAGGATTTCTGCCGCTCAGTCCCGACTTCCCTATCTTAAGGATCGCATTTTGATCCAGACGGAAAACCCGCACTCCTAGATGTCAGACGCAGTTTCCCTGCGGTGATCCTTCTATCGATCCCAGCTATTATTCAGCTCGATCAATTGGACGAACCTCTGATTTGACCCGCAATCACGCCGAAGGATCAAAGGCGGGCCACCACAGGAGCCCGCCCCATTTGCATCTAGTTCGTTATGATTTCCGGTCCCATAAAGTAGGTC
>CAZXRG010000338.1:0-2521 GCA_964642935.1 uncultured Rhodobacterales bacterium
CTTCTTCTGGCGCTTATTGGGCGGGATGAACCGTGCCGGCTTAATAGGCCATTCCATCTCCTCCAACTCCGGAAAAATCGCCAGTAGCTCCTCACGTCCCTCAGAGCCGAGCGACTTCAATGCCTGAGGCCCCGCCAACAGGCTCTCCGTGGGCGCGCCTTCCGCGTAGATCACCTCATGGAGCTTGAACAGAAGGTGGATATAGGTGATCTCCTCCACATCCTCATCAATATAAATCCCCGGCAATTCGGTCATCCGGATCGCAGGCACCAGCACATCATTCACCCCGAACATCCTCTGGGCAATCCGTGAAGTCACCAGCATCCGGTGCTGTCGCGACACCAGCAAATCCCGCTCCGGCAAGCCATTCCCGAGCGCCCCTTTGGTAATTCGAATAGGCAGAAGTTTCGGGTTCTTGGCCAACTCCTCGCCCGTAAATTTACGCCGCCCGATCCATTGCACCTCAGAACTGCCCATGGAGGTCTTGACCATCTCCCCCACCTCAATGGTCTCGATCAAACACCGCCCCTCAGGCAGCGAAATCAACGTCCCCATGGCAAAACAGGTCACATCAACCCATTCAAAACCCGAGCTAAATTCCTGCCAGCCCAGCAAACCGGTAATAACCGACCCGCTATCAAATGCAGAGCCTGGAAGGGGCGAGAAAACAAAAGTGCCGCCACCGGCACTCCAAAGCAGAAAATCCTCGGTGTGCGTCGCCCCAAATGAATCATCAAAGGTTAACCGATACGTCCCCCCCCGAGGGTTGGTATAGGTGTTCCCTAAAATCGTAATCGTCTCGGTCAGATCATTGGTGAAATAGGGGGACATATCCGGATCATCATCCGAAATCACCAGCGAGGATAACGTATTGGGCACACCGGTTCCCGACCAGACCCAGCCCATGACATTATAGGTCGGCATCAGGACCGCCCTCTTTGGCTTTCAAAAACGCATCCGAGCGCTTCACAAGCTCCATAATCTTGTCTTTGGGCATAAAGCCGTGCTCAGGCGTACCTAGATCAAAAGCATGCGCAGGTTCGTCGGTCTTATCTCGCCGTTGATCAGCAGTCTTGGCACCCTTGTCACGACCACCCTTAGGCGTGGCCATCTGTCTTCCCCTCATTCACCTAGTCAGTGAAATCCCCTGGAGAGAAATTAACCTAATAAAATAAGAATGGTCAATCAGTCTCATCAATATTCTGACCTCACGACGCCGTGACCCACAAGAGTTTGTGTCAGCACGTTCTCAACTTTTGGAAGGAGGGATAGAATAGGTCAGCGTCGCATGGGCCACAGGCTCCTCCATCCCGTCGCTGAACAGGGTCACCTCCCCAACGCTCAAAGACCGCCCCAGCTTCATAATTCGCGCCTCTGCGATCAAATCCGCAACGCCCGGTTTCCGCATGAAATTGATGTTACAATTGGTGGTCACCGTCAGGCTTTCAGGCCCGATCATCGCCAAGGTCACAATGTAATAGGCACAATCCGCCAGCGCGAACATGGACGGCCCTGAGACAGTTCCACCGGGGCGCAAATGTGCCTCACCGATCTTCATTCGCACCCGCGCACGCATGGCCCCAAGCTCCTCCGTGACGAACACGCCCTTCATCTGCGGGAACACGTCATCCAGAAAACCCTTTATTTCCTCTATACTTAGAACCGGCTCACGCATCTTTATCCATCCTCTCAAACATGCAATACTGCGCCAAACTAACGAAAGAGATCACCATGGGCGAGGCCTTACTTATCCGTCAAGACAAGGGCGCAGTCGCTAACCTGACCCTGAACAATCCGGCCAAACTCAACGTGCTCTCCGATGAGATGCTGGCCGCACTCTTGCGCGAATTCGACACACTCGCCCAAACGCCAGACATCCGCGTCATCACCTTAAAAGGGGCCGGAAAAGCCTTCTGCGCAGGCCATGACTTGCGCGAAATGACCGACAAACGCCAAGCCCCCGACGGAGGGGCGCAGGCCTTCAAAGACCTCTTTGACACCTGCTCCAAAATGATGAGCAAGATCCGAGCCCTCCCCCAACCGGTCATCGCCCAAGTCCACGGCATTGCCACCGCCGCAGGCTGCCAATTGGTCGCCTCTTGCGATCTGGCCATTGCGGAAACGGACACGAGATTCGGCGTGAACGGCGTGAATATCGGCCTGTTTTGCTCGACCCCCATGGTGGCCCTGTCGCGCAACATTCCCAGCAAACAGGCCTTCGAGATGTTAACAACAGGCGATTTCATTAACGCCGAGCGCGCGCAATCCTTGGGCCTGATCAACCGCACAGCCAACCACGATATGCTCGACCAAGAGACGCAGGCCCTCGCCGAGACAATCGCTTCCAAACTTGGAAGTGCCGTCAAAATCGGGAAAGAGGCGTTCTACAAACAGTCCGAAATGAACCTTGAGGACGCCTATTCATACGTCTCCGAAGTCATGGTCGAAAACATGCTTTATGCGCAGACTGAAAAAGGGATCGAGGCTTTTCTGAACAAGGAAAAGCCCGATTGGGATCAGT
>CAZXRG010000339.1:0-2521 GCA_964642935.1 uncultured Rhodobacterales bacterium
TTTTCAGCCGATTAGATCGGTTGGGAGAGCTGCCTCATGTTATCCGTCAAAGACATCGCCCGTGAGATTGTCGCCCGAGAGGGGGGCTATGTGAATGATCCTGATGATCCCGGTGGCGCGACCAATTTCGGGGTTACCATCGGGACCATGCGTCGCTTGGGGCTTGATCTGACCGGAGATGGTCAGGTGAGCGTGGCCGATGTGAAGGCGCTGAGCGCCTCGGATGCGGAGCGGATTTTCCTTGATCATTATTACAAGCGGCCCGGTGTTGCGCGGTTGCCGGAGGCGGTTCAAGCCTCGGTGTTTGATATGTACGTGAACGCCGGTGGCAATGCGGTGCGGATATTGCAGCGGTTGTTGCGCGAATTCGGGCAGACGCTGTCGGTGGATGGGGCCATTGGGCCGATTACGGCACGCTTGGCCCATCAGGTCTATGCCGAGGCGCCGGAACATTTGGCGGATGCCTACGGGATTGCGCGGCGGAATTACTATTATCGGCTTGGGGATCGGCGGGCGGCCTCGCGCAAGTTTGCCCGTCGCCGCGATGGCGGGAAAGGCGGGTGGATTGTTAGGGCGGAGGAATTCATCTCGCCCAAATATCATTTTAGTGCGGACGATCATGCACGGAGGATTTCGCTATGGGACTGATCTCGACCATCGCCACTTTGGGCGGATTGATCCGGCCTGCCACCGATTTGACCCGCGTTGTGCGCGGGGATCGGGCGGCGTCTGAGGAAATGGACCATCAATGGCGCTCTGCCGTGATGGAGCAATTGGGGGCGGAGTTTGCGCAAGCTCAAGTCTCTGCCTTTGATCGGTTGATCAACGGGTTGAACCGCGTGCCCCGCCCGGCATTGGCCTTGGGGACCTTGGGGCTTTTTGTCTATGCCATGGCTGATCCGGTGGGGTTTGCGGCGCGTATGCAGGGGCTCGTCTTGGTGCCTGACCAGCTTTGGTGGCTTTTGGGGGCGATTGTCTCGTTTTATTTTGGCGCGCGGGAATTGCATTATTTCCGCGATAAACGGCCCCAGATTGGCTTGAACGATGTGCTGGCCGTGACCAAGGCTCAGGAGGCTTTGGGGGAGATGCGCCCGCAAAGCGCCCGCGCGGTTGAGGGTGGGCTGTTTGGATGGGGGCGCAAGCAGGACGTGCCCAAGCGCGATGCGACCAGCCCCGGCTATAATGCAGCTTTGGAGGATTGGAAGGCGCGCCAGAAAGAGGCTTGATGCGTTTGTATCAAGCACAAAATCCCGCTGGAATATGACGCCCGTTGCGCCAAGATAGCGCCAGACAAACGGGAGAATGCCATGGATTACGCATGTGATTGGGTCGATGCCTTCACGGACCAGCCTTTCGGGGGCAATGCCTGTGCGGTGGTTCACGGGGCTGAGGCCATTTCGGTTGAGGATCGTTTGAAGCTGGTGCGTGAGACCAGTCTTACGGAGTGCGCTTATCTTGTGCCCTCAGACGTTGCCGATTTTGGGGCGCGGTATTATCTGACCGAGCGCGAGATTTTGATGGCCGGGCATCCGACTATTGCCACGGTGGCCTCTTTGGTGTCTCGCGGGATGGTGCCTGAAAATTGTGAGTTCACGCTTGAAGTGGGGGCAGGGGTGCTTCCGATCTCGGTGAAGGATGGGCTGATCACCATGACCCAAGCGGCGCCTGAGTTTTTAGGTTCCTATGAGCCGCGCGAGATTGCGTCGATCTATGGGCTTGAGGCGGAGGATATTATGGGTGTGCCCCAAGTGGTCTCCACGGGTACGCCATTTTGCGTGGCGGTTGTGAAGGATCAAGAGGCGCTTAGGCGGGCTGTTTTGGACGTGGATGCGTTGCTGGCTTGGCGTGATTTGGACGGGAATTCCCAATCGGGTGTGATGGAGCCGTTTTTGGTGACCTTGAGCGGTGTAGATCAGGGCGATGTGTACTCGCGGCTCTTGTTACCTCCTCCCATGCCTGCGGAGGATCCGTTTACCGGCTCGGCCACGGGCTGTATGGCCGCTTACCTTTGGGCCAACGGGCTGATTGATCGTGCGTCTTTTGTGGCCGAGCAGGGACATTGGATGGGCCGACCCGGTCAGGCGCAGGTGGAGGTTTTGGGGGCTCCGGACAATATCACGGGCGTGCGCGTGGGCGGGCGCGGCGTCGTGTTGATGTCAGGGCAATTGCATCTCTAGGCGGTGTCAGAGCGGCATGATGTGTGCGTGTATCAGCCCTTAAGCTGCTTAATTTGTGGGCTTTTTGCTCCAGTCCCTCGAAAATTAGGGGTTTTTTGACAGTTTTGTGACAATTCCAACCTTCAAACTCAAAAACCGGACGTAGCCTTTGATCATACTGTTTTTGAGTGGAGGGTTTATGCGATTTTCTATTTATTTAAGTTTGTTTTTGACGGCTTTTTTCAGCCCCTTATGGGCCTTGGCTGGAAGTGCGCCAAAGGATGCGTTTCGGGTTGTTCCTCTTTCAGTGATCGAGACCTGCTCGCATTACGAGAACCGGGCAAGGTTCAAAACGCGGGATGAAT
>CAZXRG010000340.1:0-2501 GCA_964642935.1 uncultured Rhodobacterales bacterium
CCGGACACATGAAAGTTAAAGGTCGGATAAGCCCCGAGTGACGTTACCACCTTAACACCCGGCTCAACATACATCCGGCAAAGGTATCCTAACAAACCGTCGATCCCCTCACCCACCACAATATTCTCATGAGACACCCCATGATGCGCAGCAAGAGCTTCTTTGAGATCATGATTTTCGGGATCAGCGTACATCCAAGTGTCATGCGCTGCGCGAGACATGGCTTCAATCACATGTGGCGATGGTCCAAATACACTCTCATTTGCGCCAAGGCGTGTCAGGAAGGTTTTACCTCTCGCCCGCTCCTGCGTTTCAGGCCCAACAAATGGAACTGATGATGGTAGCCCGTCTACCAATTTGGTCTGTTTTGGAAAATCCATAGCCAAGCACTCCCTGTCGACGCGCTTGTTGCCATGGCTTTCCATCGGGTTTCAAGAGTAACACTGACTGGTGTTTCAGATCTGCACTTTAATAGGCAGTTATCCTACTCCGTAAGATCAGCTTCCCCCGCTTCTGCTGCCGTTTCTGCTATACCGCCTGCAGATGCATCCGCCGCATTACTGTTTTGATCAATCAAACGCACGACATCGGCACCAGAGTCAGCAGTATCAACGGGCTCGGGCACGGCCGAAAGCTTCCATTGCTTTTCAGGCGGCTCGATGTCGCCAGCCTCGCTTCCATTATTGGCTTTGACCTGCTCTGCAATCTTGGCCAGCTCCGCTACGGATTCAATATCCTCTTGGGGCTTTGGCTCAGATGCCGCCTCTTCCATTGAAGCCGCATTTCGAACAGCCATGGTTCTTGCAAACTTGTCAGGCCCGAAAATCGGATACTCAGGCATGTCCGTGTCAAAGGCCGGTTCCTTGTTGAACTCGATCACCGCTGCCGGAGATGTGGCCGGAGTGGCTTGCACCGCGTCCGCCCGCTCCGTCTTGACCGACGTCCCGTTCGATTGTTCCGTATTGGCCCATTGTTTAAGCTCTGCCACTTTTGATGCGGCATTCTTTTCCGATGGGGTTTCTATAGGGCTACTCGCCGCGAGTTGCGCCTGTGAGGCCGGCCCCGCCATTGCACTTGCCACGCCATAAGACATGCTCGTACCCTCCTACTCAGAGTTACACTAAATCACCGCCTTACACATGGCGGGCCCCTTTCGAGGAATTAACAGAATGCGACCAAGACGTTTAAAATGTCTTAACGCCCCATCAAAACTGAAGATAAGGTTAACAACCGTTCATAAAGTTGCGGCGATTTAGGGGAGCATGTGCCCGAACATGAGCACACCCGTTACCCTAACCTAAACTCGCCAAACGCTCTAAAGCGGCGTTTATCTTCGAAATCTGGGTTTCAGCTTCTTCAAGACGCCCTTTTTGGTCTGAAATCACATCCTCGGGCGCATTTGACAGAAACTTTTCGTTATTCAATTTGCCCTTAAGACCGCCCGCCTCTTTCGATAACTTTCCTAAAGACTTCTCAAGTCGCGCCTTCTCAGCAGAAACGTCAACCACATCTGCAAGCGGCAAGCAGAAGGCCCCTCCCTGAACGGGAAGCGTAACCGAGCCCTTTGGCGCATCGTTGGCTGTTTCGAACTCTGACACCCGCGCGAGCCGCTCGATCAAGGCCCGATTGCGATCCAGGCGACCTTGAGCAACATTATCAAGTTCCAACTCAACAAGCGGCAATTTCGCGCCAGCATTCACGTTCAACTCAGCACGGGCCGAGCGGATCGCTTCAATTAAGCCGATCACCCAATGCATCTCGCCATCAGCCTCGGCATCAGCAAAATCCTCATAGGTAGGCCAATTTGTGTGAACCAGCATCGTGTCCCGTTCAGCCAACTCACCCCAGAGCTTTTCGGTGATATAGGGCATGATCGGATGAAGCAGGATCAAGCATTGGTCAATGGCCCAAGCCATGGTCGCGCGTGTCTCTTCAACAATCGACGGGTCGTCGGACTGGAAGAGAGGTTTGGCAAATTCCACATACCAGTCACACACCACGCCCCAAGTATGAGCATAAAGCGTGAGAGCAGCCTCATTAAAACGATACTCGCCCAGAGCCTTATCGACCTTGGCAGCGGCGCGGGTTGTCTCGCCTATGATCCATTTGTTGACAGTCTGGGTGCATCCCGAGGGCGGCAGATGAGCGTCTGTAGAACATGTCGTACGCCCCTCATAACAACCATTCATCTCAGCAAAACGGGCCGCATTCCAAAGCTTGGTTCCAAAGTTCCGGTTTCCCTTGACGCGCTCTTTGGACAGCTTCAACGTGCCCCCGAGAGCGGCCATGGAGGTCATGGTGAAGCGCAGAGCGTCGGCGCCGAACTCATCAACCATGTCGAGCGGGTCAATGACATTGCCGATGGACTTGGACATCTTGATGCCCTTCTCATCGCGCACCAGAGCGTGGAGATAGATGGTGTCAAAGGGCACCTGTTTCACCACTTCCATCTGCATCATCATCATGCGAGCGACCCAGAAGAAGAGGATGTCAAAGCCGGT
>CAZXRG010000341.1:0-2490 GCA_964642935.1 uncultured Rhodobacterales bacterium
CGTAACAGCCAAACCACCCAGATATCTCTTCGTGAATATAACAATTTCAAAGAGCGGAGCGACAAAAGATACCCGAAGCGCCGTAATCGTATGGCGCAACCAGTGCTCGTGCCTCTCATAATTTTTTGACCAGTTCAGCGTGTTGCCTCGCTGGCAGGCCCCGTATCTAGGACATGGTGGTGGGGTCCGCAACCCCTTTTTTTGGGAAAATCCAAACTTTTTAAAATTTCTTTTCCAGAGCGTTCGCGGCTTATTTAAACCCTACCATATATAGTGATCGCGGCAATCAGAGCCCCTAAAACCCTTGCCGGGCGAGGCTTACTTTACGGAAATCTCTTGAGACGCCCTGGAAATCAGCCGGAATTAATAAACGCTTATGGCTTCTGTGTTAGCCGGACCGCTCAAACAATAGGAAGGGTCTCAATATGATAAGAACAGCAATTGTTTTAGCTGCGGTGACTGGCATCGCTTCACCGGTCTTTGCGGTGGATCAAGACATCGCTGATCGCGTCGAAACTTATGCAACCACTCAGCTTTCGGGTTGGCTGGATCAAGCGGATTTGCTGCAAGCCATCAAATCTCAAAACGAAAAGCACGCAGGGCTGTCCCAAAGCGAGATCGATACGCTTGATCAAACCTGGCGCGCAGAAGCGGATGCGTCCGATCAACCGATGATCGATGATCTTCTATCCCGGTCCACGTCTGAGTACTTGCGAGATATGCAAATGCAGACCGATGGCATCGTGACAGAGGTGTTCTTGATGGACAACCTGGGGCTCAACGTGGCTCAAAGTGATGCGACGTCGGATTATTGGCAAGGTGATGAGGCTAAGTTTCAAGAAACCTTTGGTGTGGGATCTGGTACCATCCATATCGGAGAGATCGAGCTTGATGAAAGCAGCGGTGCCTATCAAATCCAGGTTAGCATGACCATTTCCGATCCGGCCGATGGCTCTCCTATTGGTGCAGCTACGTTCGGGCTTACGATGGAATAGTGGCGCGGGTTTCGGGACGGGGATAAATTTCGTTCATCAAAAGCGTGCGACCACTATCTTGCACGATACGGACATGTTCCCGTCTCAACCCACGCGGCTCTGTTATACCGCAAGAATGCGCGATGATCTCAACTTCATGGATCATGTTACGCGCATAATGGGCCACCCGCTCTGATTTAACTTCGGGTACCAGCCCCTTTTGCAGGCGCTTGTTGTGGGTCGTGATGCCAGTGGGACAGGTGTTCTTGTTGCACTTGAGCGCTTGGATGCAACCAAGAGAGAACATGAAGCCACGCGCGGAGCTCACAAAATCAGCTCCTGCGCAGATCGCCCAAGCCACATCCCCCGGATTGACCAATTTACCCGAGGCGATCAGCTTGATGCGATCGCGCAATCCCCGTTCGTGCAAAAGGTCAGAGACCAAGGGCAGGCTCTCCCGAATAGGCAGGCCAACCAAATCCATCAACGGCATGGGCGCGGCACCGGTACCACCATCACCGCTGTCGATGGCAATGAAGTCGGGTATGCAATCGTCACTGCGCGTTTGGAGAAGATCCAGAAACTCTTTTAATGGTCCCGTATCACCAATAACCGTCTTAAAGCCGACCGGCTTGCCAGTGACCTCGCGGATATGCGCGATCATATCAAGAAGCTCTCCAGAATTGGCGACATCTGTGTGCCGGTTGGGCGAGATGCTCGGCTCGCCTTCGCGAATACCGCGAATGGCCGCAATCTCGGCACTGACTTTTTCGGCGGGCAGAATACCACCCTTTCCGGGCTTGGCTCCTTGGGCCATCTTGATCTCGAACATTTTAACTTGGGGATGGGCGGCCACTTCGCGAAGCTTCTCATCGCTCAAGTTGCCAGCCTCATCGCGAACCCCGTATTTGGCGGTTCCGATTTGAAACACAACGTCGCAACCACCTTCTAGATGAAACGGCGAGAGACCACCCTCGCCCGTATTCAACCAGATCCCTGCCTGTGCGGCTCCCGATGACAAAGCGCGAATGGCAGGGCGCGACAAAGCCCCATAGCTCATGCCGGAAATGTTAAAAAACGACGGCGCATCATAGGGTATCCGCGCAGTCGGCCCGATCCGCATGGGTTGCGTGGCTGCGCTATCCTCATCAAGAGGGGGAAACGGCGCATTAACAAAAATAGGCGTGCCGGGGATCGAAAGGTTGCGGGTCGATCCAAAAGCGATTGTGTTGGACTTTCCGTCGGACGAGCGCTCGACCCAATCGCGTTGCGCTCGGTTGAACGGCAATTCCTCGCGATCCATGGCAAAGAAATACTGGCGAAAGAACTCACCGAGTTCTGAAAAGATATGCCGGAAGTGCCCGATGACCGGATAATTGCGCCGGATTGCATCCTCGGTCTGCAAGCGGTCCGAGACAAACACGATTGCTGCCAGTAACACGACCGTGCCGACCGCGATGACAAAGGTTGTGGCCAAAATCGACAGGCCGGTTGCAATCGTATCCATGAACCACAT
>CAZXRG010000342.1:0-2488 GCA_964642935.1 uncultured Rhodobacterales bacterium
CCGGGGATCGCCTCGGAAGTGCCGGCGAAATACGTCTATGACAAGATGTTCCAATCACAGAACTTGGGGCAGGGGTTTGCGGCCTCCACCATGATGCTTCTGACTGTTTTGATCGTTCTGATCCCTTGGGCCTATCTGGAATTCGGGGGCAGGAAAAAGCATGGCTGAGGTGTTGGACGTCTCAGGGCCAAGGGGGCCAAAGCCGCGCAAGCGATTGTCGCGCCGGAACATCATGATTTATGGCACGCTTTTTGTCGTCTCGATCTACTACCTGTTGCCGCTTTATGTGATGGTCGTAACCTCCCTGAAAGGCATGCCTGAAATCCGGCTGGGCAATGTATTTGCACCCCCCGTTGAGGTCACTTTCGAACCTTGGGTGAAAGCATGGTCAGAGGCTTGCACTGGCATCAATTGCGACGGGCTGAGCCGGGGATTCTGGAACTCGGTTCAAATCCTGATCCCCTCGGTCCTGATCTCCATCGCGATTGCCTCGGTCAACGGTTATGCGCTGGCCAATTGGCGGTTCAAAGGGGCCGATCTGTTTTTCACCATCCTGATTTTCGGAGCCTTCATCCCCTATCAGATCATGATCTATCCCATCGTGATCCTGCTGCGGGAATCCGGTGCTTTCCTCACGCCGATCTTTGCTCTGTTCGATCCAATCCGCGAGATGCTTGGCTATGATCCCATCGGGAAAGTGCGCCTTATGGGCTCGGTCACGGGGCTGGTGATTGTGCATACGATCTTTGGCATGCCGATCCTGACCCTTTTGTTTCGCAACTATTTCACCTCCATCCCCGAAGAGCTGTTCAAGGCCGCCCGTGTGGATGGGGCCGGTTTTTGGGGCATTTATTTCAGGATCATGCTGCCCATGTCTGTCCCGATCTTTGTGGTGGCGATGATCCTGCAGGTCACGGGCATCTGGAATGATTTTCTGTTCGGGGTGATTTACACCAAACCCGAAAGCTACCCGATGACCGTTCAGCTCAATAACATCGTCAATTCGGTGCAGGGGGTGAAGGAATATAACGTCAATATGGCGGCGACCATTCTGACCGGACTGGTGCCTTTGGTGATCTATTTTGTCTCCGGAAAACTGTTTGTGCGCGGCATCGCGGCTGGTGCGGTGAAAGGGTAACTCATGTCGTCCATTCTCATCAAAGATCTCAAGCTGAACTACGGATCGGTCGAGGTGCTCAAAGACCTCAATATCGATGTGCAGGAGGGTGAGTTTCTTGTTCTATTAGGCCCGTCTGGATGCGGTAAATCGACCCTGCTCAATTGTATCGCCGGATTGCTGGATGTGACCGACGGGCAGGTTTTCATTGGCGAGCGGAATGTCACATGGGAAGAGCCTAAAGATCGCGGGATCGGGATGGTGTTCCAGTCCTACGCGCTCTATCCGCAGATGAGCGTTGAGGGGAATATGGCGTTCGGGCTTAAGAACGCGGGCCTTCCGAAAGAGGAGATCGCAATGCGGATCAAACGGGCCTCTGAGGTGCTGCAGATCGAGGATTTGCTCAAACGCAAACCTGCGGCTCTCTCTGGGGGGCAACGCCAGCGGGTGGCCATTGGGCGCGCGTTGGTCAGGGATGTGGATGTGTTCCTCTTTGACGAACCTCTCTCCAACCTTGATGCCAAACTGCGCTCCGAGTTGCGGGTGGAGATCAAACGGCTTCATGCCCGTCTTAAAAACACGATGATCTATGTGACCCACGACCAGATCGAGGCGCTCACGCTTGCGGACCGGATCGCGGTGATGAAGGACGGGCTTATCCAGCAATTGGATGAGCCGCGCAGGATCTACAATAAGCCGACCAACCTGTTTGTGGCGGGCTTTCTCGGCTCACCTGCCATGAGTTTTCTGGACGGCGCGATTGTGGATGGCGCGTTCAAATCGGGTGATTTGTCCATTGCGTTGAGGGATTATGATGGTGGAGTGCTTCAGGACAACCACAAGGTCCGCCTCGGCGTGCGCCCTGAACATATCACCGTGGACCTAAAGCCAAGTCCGGGTGCTATTCGGGCCAAGGTCGATGTTGAGGAGCCTATGGGGTCCGACAGCCTGTTGTGGTTGTCTGTGGGGGGGCAAGCGATCTCGGTGCTTATAGGCTCTGAAATTCGCCACGCGCGGGGGGCGGAAGTGTATCTCAGTCTCGATATCTCCAAGTCCTCGATTTTTGATGTTCAAACCGAGTTAAGACTGTGATCACTCGCCAAAACCGGAGGCCGCCTAGATGAGTTTTTCCTACCAACTCTATTCGTCCCGCAACTTTCCGCCCGTGTCCAATACGATCCGGCTCCTGAGTGAGCTGGGTTATAGCGAGGTTGAGGGCTTTGGCGGACTTTATGGAGACATGAATGATGTCAAAGCGTTGAAGGCTGATCTTGATGCGAATGGCCTGAAGATGGGTTCGACCCATGTGGGGTTGGACATGCTTGAAGAGGACATTGGCGCGGCCTTGGAAATTGCCAAGGTTCTGGAGGT
>CAZXRG010000343.1:0-2475 GCA_964642935.1 uncultured Rhodobacterales bacterium
TCATGATAGCCCTCTTAAGGCGTGAAATCCTAATCGCCACACGCGCGGGCGGAGGTGCTGCGCTCGGCCTCGCCTTCTTCCTGATCGTCGTTCTCATCACCGCCCTCGGCCTTGGACGCGACATCGACGTGCTCTCAAAAGCCGCCCCCGGCACCCTCTGGGTCGGCGCCCTTCTGGCCACCCTCCTCTCGCTCGACCGCCTTTTCCAAGCGGATTTCGAGGACGGCTCACTCGAGGCGCTCGCCCTCGGCCCAACCCCGCTTGAAGCCATCACAGCGATCAAAATCATCGCCCATTGGATCACCACAGGCCTCCCGCTGGTCATTCTCTCCCCGATCATGGCGCTAATGATGCAAATGCCGAGCGGCACCATGGGCTGGATGCTCGCCAGCCTGATCATTGGCACCCTCTCCCTATCCGCCATCGGCGCGATCGGAGCCGCCCTGACGCTGGGCATCCGACGCGGCGGCCTGCTCCTGTCACTTCTGGTCGCCCCGCTCTTCGTGCCCACCCTCATCTTCGGCGTTCAAACCATCAAAAACGCCGCCCAAGGCCTCGATCCGATCACACCCTTTCTGCTACTCACCGGCCTGACACTCTTCTCACTGGTCATCAGCCCGATTGCCTCAAGCTACGCGCTCCGCGTCAATATGAGCTGAAGGAAAGTCATGCCCTCCTACACTTTCCTCACATGGAATCTGGCGATGATGGAGCGGTCCGACTTCGCCCCGCCCAACTGGCGCATGGACCAGACCGAAGCCGCCATCCGCCAAGCTGTCCTTGCTTGCGACCCAGACTTCGTCCTCTTCCAAGAGCTGCCCGGATTAATCCCCTATATCGACACCCACGACATGGTGCCCGCCAATGCACGGGGCCAATCGGGCGACATCGCCACTCTGGCAAGACGCAACCTGATGGCGGATATCGAAGCCACGCCCGTCCGACATGCCGTCCTGACCCGCATCAAATCCGCAGATCTGACCTTGGCCAATGTCCACCTGCCCTCCAGCAGCGGCGGGGATCATGACAGGCTCCAAGCATTCAAAACTATCAAAGAGGCCAGCACGACCACCCATCTGGCCGTGATCGGCGACAGCAACACCCGCACCAAAGAAGAAGAGCCCATCGCAACCCTCGGCCAAATCGGAGAGCGCCCGCCAGAGCCCACTTGGAACGGTCGCGACGGGCTCTACCGGAAGGACGCACGAGGCTATACCGCCTATTTCACCCGCGCCTTCCACTCGCCCGATATTACTCTCACCGACCAAAAAGTCTGGTCTGCCCCCACCGCGCACAAGTCCGATACGTTCCACCTGTCCGACCACTTCGCCCTCAGCGGAACCCTCACAACACCTTAGGACGCACCCGTCCAATCGGGAATTTCCTGACCCGCGCGAATGAGATTCCCATCGGGGTCCCAAATCACCGCCTCACACATCCCCCAAGGCTTGTCTTCCGCAGGCCAAAACTTCGGGAGAGCGCCCTCATTGGGAAGCCCCAGAGCCTCCACCTCGGCCGAAAACGCCCTCACATCCGTCGGGCGCAAATAGGCCCCATGATCAGAGGTTGCCGGATCATGCCCTTTCTTGAAAAAGAAATGCACCTCCGCACTGTCCCGCTTCATCAACAGATAGCCCTCAACATCCTTATAAACCGTGACAAACCCGAGTGAGCCGTAAAAGGCCTCGCTGCGCAAAATATCCCCGCTGGGCATGATCGGACAAAGTTTTTCAAGCATCCTTGAGCGCTCCCAAAAACCTCAATCCGCCACAGACGCGCAAACATGTCCACCAATAAAAACGCCCATCACATCGACAGAGCCCGGCCCATTGGCTAGCATTCCCCCATGTGTGGACGATTCATCTTAAGTGACGCCTCTTGGTCGGAATATCATGAAGCTCTGAGCATCATAAAACCGATGGAAGAACCGCACCCGTCCTTCAACATCAAACCCACCCAATCGGTCCATATCGCCTATCAACGCGACGGGCTTCTCACCGCAGATATCGCGCGCTGGTGGTACGTTCCAAGCTGGCACAAGGGCGACGTGAAAGCGTGGAAATCCACGACCTTCAACGCACGCATCGAGGATGCCCATCAAAAGCCCACATGGCGCGGATCATGGAGCAAACGCCGCTGCATCATACCCGCCTCCGGCTACTTTGAGTGGACCGGACCAAAGGGGAAAAAGCAGCCGTGGTTTCTGGCCCCCGAACAGAACCTGCCCGTGTTCTTCTTCGCGGGCCTTTATTCAACCGTAGAAGGACTGGAGGGACCACTGACCACCACCGCAATCCTCACCAGAGCCGCCGATACAGCAATCGAAGACATCCACCACAGAATGCCTGTCGTCCTCAAAAGCGACACCATCCTGCCGTGGATCACAGGCGACATGGGAACCAACGAGGCCATCGACACGCTGGGCACCGGACATTCATGGAGCTTTCACGAGGTCGAAAAATTCGGCATCCCCGA
>CAZXRG010000344.1:0-2472 GCA_964642935.1 uncultured Rhodobacterales bacterium
CCAACCCGCACATGCCCGCCCATCTGACTGGCCGTGGTCGCAAGCGGCATCTGGGCCGCACCCGCCCCAAGGATCGACCAGCGATAATCCTCCCCGAACAGCTTATCGGCAGTCTTTTTGAGAAACACGAGGTTCTCGATATCCGCGCCGATACCGCCCAAAACACCCATCACAAACTGAATAAAGATGGGCGCTTGAAACAGCCCGATTTCCACACAATGCTTTAGATTATAAAGATGCCCCACATCATAACATTCATGCTCGAACTTGATGTTATGCCCCGACAAGCGATCCGCCGCTTCGCGAATATCCGCAAATGTATTTCGGAAAATATTGGCCTCGGAGCCCTCAATATAATTCTTCTCCCAATCATATTTGAAGCTCTCATAGCGCTTGGCCAATGGATGAAACGCAAAGTTCATCGACCCCATATTGAGCGAGCACATCTCCGGTGAAAAATGCTCTGCCGCGGCCAACCGCTCCCTAATCGCCATGGTCGGAGCCCCTCCGGTGGTGATATTGATCACCGCCCCCGTGGATTGCTTGATCCGCCCCAAAAACGGCTCGTAATGGGCGACATCCACAGAGGGGCGGAAATCTTCGGGATCACGCGTATGAAGATGCAGGATCGACGCCCCCGCTTCCGCCGCCTCAATCGCCTGATGGGCGATATCATCAAACGTTAGCGGCAAAGCATCCGACATGGTGGGCGTGTGGATCGCGCCGGTCACAGCACAAGTGATGATGGTTTTTTGGCTTTTGGACATGGAACGCCTCCCCAGCGCATGGCTTTTCCACCACGATAATCCCATCACCGCCAATCCACCAAGCGCAAATCCAATGCTCTCAACAGCGCCTTGCCATCCCCCCGCCCCCAACGCATGCTCGCGCCATGAGCGCATCAAACAACAGAGCCCCGACCAATGTCATCGTGATAATGACCGACGAGATGCGCCGCGATTGCGTCGGCGCTTATGGCAATCCGCATATCAAAACCCCCAATATCGACGCGCTGGCCGCGCGCGGCATCCGCTATGACGCCGCCTACACGCCCTCCCCGATCTGCGTGCCCGCCCGCGCCGCAATCGCCACGGGGCGCTATGTGCATGAGACCGGATGTTGGGCTAACGCCCAGCCCTATTGTGGCACGCCCGACAGTTGGCATCACGCGCTCAGGGACAATGGCTCTGATGTGGCCTCCATCGGCAAACTCCACTTCCGCTCCACACAGGACGACAACGGGTTCACCCAAGAGATCAACCCGCTCCATGTGGTCAACGGCCAAGGCTGGATCCATGGCCTGCTACGAGACGAGATGGACCTGTTCGACGCCTCCGGCTTTGCCGCCAACATTGGCCCTGGTGATGATGACTACACCCGCTTTGACGAGGCCGTTTGTGACAAAACCGTCGATTGGCTGAACACCCGCGACCCCGACAGTGAAACCCCATGGGGCCTCTATGTCTCCTTCCTACGCCCCCATTACCCGCTGACCTGCCCGCAAGAGTTCTACGACCTTTACGACCCAGAAACGCTCCCCATGCCCCGCCCGATGATCGAAGGAAGCAGCGCCGATCATCCGATCCTGGAGGGCATGCGAGAGGCCTGCGATTATGACGCGCCTTTCAATGATGACACACGCCGCATCGCCATCGCTTCCTACTACGGGCTCTGCTCCTTCGTGGACGCGCTTGTGGGTCGGATCACCAAAACCCTTGAGGAAACAGGGTTGGACCAGACCACCACAATCATCTTCACCAGTGATCATGGCGAGTGCTTGGGAGATCGCGGCTTTTGGACCAAAATGGTCATGTATGATGAGGCCACAACTGTCCCGCTGATTGTCGCCCAACCAAACGCCAAGCCTGAAACCTGCGCCACTCCCGTATCCCTGATCGACCTCTTTCCAACCGTGCTTGACCTAGCAGGCGTCTCCTTGCCCGCCGAGCAACAGCCCAAACACGCGAGGTCCCTCCTGAAGACCGCCCAGACCCCAACGCCAAACCGCGCAATCCTGTCGGAATATCACGACTATGGTGCGCGCACGGGCATGTTCATGCTCAGACGGGACAATTGGAAACTGGTCTACTACCCCGAATATCCAGCCCAGCTTTTCGATCTCCAAACAGACCCCGGTGAGGAAAATGATCTGGGCGGATCAAAGGCCCATGCATCGATCCTCACCGATCTCCTTGACGCCATGCGCGAGATTATGGACCCCGACAAAACCAACGAAAGAGCCTTCAAGGATCAGGCCGACCGGATCGCCGAACTGGGCGGGCGCGAGGCGATCAAAAACATGGAAAACTACGACCACACGCCCGCGAAATAGGGTGAGTTGGTGAAATCGCAGCGCACGCTCCGTTAATGGGGCAAATTGCCCGAAACAGTCATACACAGGTCATATGCGTTTCACGCGCAAATCATACGCCGATTTTTGCACGCAAAGCGCCCGTTAACCTTTTGATTCGC
>CAZXRG010000345.1:0-2471 GCA_964642935.1 uncultured Rhodobacterales bacterium
ATGGGGCTATTGACTGGTTTCACATTCGGTCTGTTTCGCTATGGCGTCGCGGCCATTCCTAATCTGGCGCTCAAGGTGAACGCCAAGAAGATCGGAGCGGCTGTCGCCATTCCAGTGGGCCTCGCCTATCTGCTGATTTCGGGGGCCAGTATCGCCACCCAACGCGCCTACATCATGGCTCTGGTTATCTTGCTTGCAGTTCTTCTGGATCGTCCCGCCTTCACCCTACGCGCCGTGGCACTAGCCGCTTTGATTGTGCTGATCATCGCCCCTGAAAGCGTCACACAAGTCGGTTTCCAGATGTCCTTTGCCGCAACCATCGGATTGGTCGCAGGCTTTGAGGCGCTCAGACATACGCAATTCTGGCGAAAACCCGTCTCTGGCTGGCGAAAATTCGCAAAAGGCGCATTCTCCATCGCGTTTTCTTCGGCCGTGGCGGGCGCGGCCACCGCCCCGTTTGCGGCCTTTCACTTCAACCAATTCGCTCAATACGGGCTGATCGCGAACCTCTTCGCGGTTCCTTTGATGGGCTTTGTGGTGATGCCTGCGGCCTTAACCGCTCTGATCCTCACCCCGATTGGACTAGCCACACCATTCTACTGGATGGCCGGAGCAGGGATCGGGATGATCCTGCAAATCGCCACAACCGTCGCGGGCTGGGAGGGCTCTGTGGTTCGCGTGCCTTCCGGAAATGCAATCGCCTTACCCATCTTCGCCATAGGTTGCCTGATCGGTGTCTTATGGATCGGGCGCTTTAAACTGGCGGGCGTATTTGTTGCAGCTATGGGGCTGGTCATCTGGATAGGCTCCGAGCGTCCTAACATCTTGATTGACAAAACAGGGAAATTGGTCGGGGAAATGACGGCAAAGGGGCGTGTTTTGAATAAGACCAAAGGAGACAGTTTCACTGCCAATTCATGGCTTGAAAACGATGGTGACGCGGCAAGTCAGTTTGACGCTGGCAGTCGGGACATCGGCACTTCGCAACTCGTCCATATTAAAGAGCCCGATGGCCGCGATCCAAGCTCTTATTGTGACACCCACCGCATTGTTCTTTCCCCTAAGCTTGATGCCAGGCGAGAAGCAGATTGCTTGGTGATCGACGCAGATATGCTCTCAAAAGAAGGAGCAATCGCGATCTACTTCAAAAAGGGACGCGTTATCGCCAAAGGCAGCCGCACATCCGCAGGTGCGCGGCTTTGGACCACTCAATAGGTGCGGATCAGCCCGACCATACGGCCCTGAATACGCACCTGATCATCGCGATATACGCGCGTCTCGTAAGCAGGGTTGGCCGCTTCCAGCGCAATGGCGGAGCCGCGACGGCGCAGGCGCTTGAGGGTCGCTTCTTCTTCCTCAACCAAGGCCACGATGATGTCACCGTTATTGGCATCAGGTTGCTCGCGAATGACCACAACATCACCATTGTGAATGCCTGCATCAATCATCGAGTCGCCTTTAACTTCCAAAGCGAAGTGATGACCTGATCCGGCCAACATCGTACCAGGTACTGCGACATTATGAGAAGCATGCTCAATGGCAGAAATCGGCGTACCAGCAGCAATGCGCCCCATGACCTGCAACTCAACCGCATCCATGCGCGTGGGCATTGGATTGGTGGCAGCAGGTAAGCCGTTGTTTCCGCCTTCAATGACAGAGGGCTTAAATCCGGCCTCCGCGAGACTTTCAGGCACTTGAAGGATTTCAATAGCGCGGGCCCGATGAGCAAGACGGCGGATAAATCCGCGTTCTTCCAAAGCTGTAATCAGACGATGGATGCCCGATTTTGATCGCAAGTTCAGAGCTTCTTTCATCTCGTCAAAAGAAGGGGAGACCCCGTCCTTTTCCAAGCGTTTCGAGATGAATTTCAACAATTCAAGTTGTTTGCGTGTCAGCATTTCGGTCTCTCCTGCTCATAGTCGACCCGTTCGGCCAACGCACCTTGATGCAGTGCGCGATTTGTTCCACGCTGTTCTACATGTGTTCTTGGTTTGTGTCAAATCACGGAAGGAGATGTTGCGCTGTTGTGGTTAAATATGGGTAAATTTTACCACAGTACCTGCCTCAAGCGCGGGATCATGGGGCGGTCGGATCATCAGAGCGTTGGAGTGACTGAGAACACTCAAAAGCGAACTGTCCTGGCGCTCATTCGGACTGCAGGTCCAACCACCATCCTTGGGCCTCACAATGGCACGCATATAATGCGCTCTCGGTCCATTGGGGCCAATCGGCTTGTCCAAGCGGGCTTCAAAGACGGGATCGGTGAGATAACCCAGCCCAAGCATGGCTCTGATCGCAGGGCGCAGGAATATATGCGCACAAACCATGGAAGAGACCGGATTTCCGGGCAAGCCAACCATCGGAGTTTTACCAAATAGCCCTGCCATGAGCGGCTTCCCGGGCCGCATGGCCAGCTTGTAAAAGGACAGATCGAGCCCTTCACCCTTAGCCACATTTTGCACCAGATCATG
>CAZXRG010000346.1:0-2444 GCA_964642935.1 uncultured Rhodobacterales bacterium
GGGCGCTGGGTGGCCATGATCAGGTGGATACCGGAGGCACGAGCCATTTGGGCGAGGCGTTGGATGCAAGCCTCGATCTCTTTGCCTGCGACCATCATCAGGTCTGCCATCTCGTCCACGATCACGACGATGTAGGGCATTTTCTCCGGTGTGAAGTATTCTGTCTCGAAGATCGGCTCGCCGGTGTCTTCGTCAAATCCGGTCTGGATGGTGCGGTTGAAATCCTCACCTTTGGCGAGGGCTGCTTTGACGCGGCCATTATAGCCGTCGATGTTGCGCACGCCCATTTTGGACATTTTCCGGTAGCGCTCTTCCATTTCCGCCACGACCCATTTGAGCGCGACCACGGCCTTTTTCGGGTCGGTCACAACAGGGCTGAGAAGATGCGGAATGCCGTCATAAACGGAAAGTTCGAGCATTTTCGGGTCGATCATGATCATCCGGCATTCTTCCGGCGACAGCTGGTAGAGAAGACTGAGGATCATCGTGTTGATGGCCACAGACTTACCCGAACCAGTCGTACCCGCGATCAGAAGGTGGGGCATTTTGGCGAGGTTCGCGACGATTGGTTCGCCCGAGATGTCTTTGCCAAGTGCCAGCGGGAGTTTCTGGCCGCTGTCACCATAGGCGGCGTCGGAGAGGATTTCGCGCAGAAGCACCATCTCGCGCTTATCATTTGGCAGTTCGATACCGATGACCGAGCGGCCGGGAACCGTGGAGACACGGGCGGCGAGCGCAGACATGGAGCGGGCGATATCATCTGCCAGTCCGATCACGCGCGAGGCTTTGAGGCCAGCGGCGGGTTCCAGCTCGTACATGGTGACCACGGGGCCAGGGCGGACCGAGACAATCTCGCCTTTGACGCCGTAATCGTCGAGCACTGTTTCCAGCATCCGTGCGTTCTCGTTAAGCGCGTCGGATGAGGGCACATGACGGGTGATTGTGGAGGGGTCCTCCAAGAGGGCTAGGGGTGGGAGGATAAAGGCGCCGTTTTCGTCGCGGAACAGTTGGGGCTGCTCCTCGGCGCGGGCCTTCACACTTTTCCGGCGCGGCTTTGCACGCTCGGACTGCACGCGGGTCAGTGGTTCGGGGTCGTCTTGTTCGGCGTAGGGCAGGTCCATCAGCTCGTCCGCGATGGGCGCATCGCGGGTCACGCCGCCCAAATTCGGCGCAGTTCCGTCGTCGTCCATGTCGCGCGTGCCCACCAGTTCAGCCTGCTCACGGGCGGCCACGGCTGCAGTGATGCGGGCCATGATGGCTTGGTCTTGGTTGCTCTCGTGTCCGGTGATTTCGGGAAGGGCTGTGGGGTTTTGCCCTGTGTCTGCATCGTCCTTATCACGGGAAAACCCGCGCATGAGGCGTTTGCGGTAGCTTTCGGGGCTATCCTCAGCCTCAGCCGCTTCACGGCGGGACATGCGCGCGGCTTTGGCAGTTCCAACGGCGGCAACCGTCGAGGCCCCTGCAAAGCCGAGGGCCTTTTTGATGGCCGCGAAGGTGGATTTGAAGCTGTGGATGATCAAGGCGCCTGCCCAGCGCAATTCGCCGAATGTGAGGCCAAGGGCGATGGAAGCGACGACGGTGGTGGAAGCCAGCAAAAAGAGTGTGACCATGACCAGTGAGACATTGATGGAGCCCGGAAGCGCCATGAGCACGCCGCCCAGAACAGCGTCGCCGAACCAACCGCCAAGGCCGTAGTCATGCGCCCAAGTGGCGAATGGCGGGTGGGCGGCTGCGAATACGGAGGCCAGCGCGATGGCGAACGGGGCGAGGATCATGCGCGAAAGCACGCGGTTTTCGCCCTTGTGGAGCACAAAGCGTAGGCCCCAAACGCCAGCGAGTATCGGGAAGGACCAGCCAGCCCAGCCGATGGCGCGGTGCATCAGATCGGCGACAAATGCGCCCGGTCGGCCCAGCAGGTTTTGCGGGGGCGTGTCGGTGGCGTTGAACAGGCCCGGATCGTTGGAGGTGTAGCTCAAAAGCATGATCGACAGGAGGCCCGAGAGGACCAGCAGCAATATCCCAACCGTCTCGGCACCGCGTTTGGCGATGGCCTCTTTGGTTTGGCGCTCGACCAGCGGTTCTTTTGCTCCGGCGTTCATAAACAATGCCATAGGACTACTCCGTTCTCACAATGAGCCGCGAATGGCGGTGAGGCCTTTTCGCAGTTCGTTCTCTTCGGCGACCAGCGCGATGCGCAGATATCCTGCACCCGGGTCGCCTGTTTCTGTGGGTCTGCTCAGGTAGGCTCCGGGCAGCACCCGCACGCCTGTGTTTTTCCAGATTTTGAGCGCAATGACTTCGCCGTCCCAGACCGGAAGCCAGAGGAAAAATCCGGCTTGGGCGGGTTGGTAGCCGGGCACATCGCCCATGATCTCGTCCACGATTGCGTATTTGTCTTGGTAGAGTTTGCGCGAGTGGATGACATGGGCTTCATCGGCCCAGAC
>CAZXRG010000347.1:0-2436 GCA_964642935.1 uncultured Rhodobacterales bacterium
GCATCCCGCGCATCACGCGCCTTTAAATCCGCCGAAACGCTTTCAAGGGTCACATCCATGCCCTTGCCCGACAATTCAAGATACCGCCGCTCGGCACGCACCGCGTCCGAAGCCGTCACATAAAGCTTCACATCCGCATCGGGGCAAATAACCGTGCCAATATCGCGCCCGTCCAGAATGGCGCCTCCCTCTCGTCGGCCAAAATCACGTTGGAAGTCCAACAAAGCCGCACGCACCTCAGGGATCGCCGCCACTTTAGACGCCGCTTGGGCCGCCTTGGGCGTGCGCAAATCATCCCGCTCCAAATCCTCGGCCCGCAATCCCCGCGCCACTTCGGCTGGATCAAACCCGGTCTCTTCAACCTTCAAACCAACTGCGCGATACAAAGTGCCCGTATCAAGATGAACAAAGCCGAAATGCGCGGCCACCGCACGCGCAAGGGTCCCCTTCCCCGCCGCCGCAGGCCCATCCAAAGCAACCGTAAAAATCAAGGCGCCCTCCGGCGATCCAGAAACCACTGCCAGCACAGGATCAGAAACGTCAAACTGGCAACCAAATCCAAGGACCATTTGGTCACAGAAAACACACTGGCCCGCGCCACCATCTCGGCCGTAATGGCCTCAGGCCCCGCCCGCAGCAGAGCGGCCACGAAGTAATTCTCCGTCAAATCACACATGGGACCGAGGAAACCAGCCAGACAAATGGCGATCCGCAGCGGCTTTTTCCATGTATCCGTCATAACCCACAACGCCCAAGGAAGCGCGATCGAGAACAAAATCGGGAACAGCGTATCAAGCTTACGCTGGAGGTTCAGATACATTTCCAAACCGTCCGCTTTAAGGGCACGCAAGAAGACCTGAGCCTCCTCCAACCCGTATCCAAGCGGGCGATTGTCAAAAATATGCAGCCCATCCGCATCACCGCGAATAATCGGGACCGTCCAAAGGTTCATCAACATCAGCACGAAAATCGCTGAAAACGCCAAAAACCATAAAACGATCCGCGATGTGCTCATGAATTATCTCTCGTGAATTGCGCCCCAAGGCTCTCCATCAACGGCAGGAAGTTGGGGAAAGAGGTCATGATCGGCACCGCATCATCCACGCCAATCCCCTTCTTGGAAGCCATGCCTGCCACCATAAACGACATGGCAATCCGGTGATCAAGATGGGTTTTCGCAACCGCACCGCCCGTCACAGCACCCGCGCCCAGCCCGTGAACGATCATAAAATCCTCGCCCTCCTCAACGGTCACACCGCAGGCTTCCAAGCCCCGCGCCATGGCATCAATCCGGTCGCTCTCCTTCACTCGCAGCTCTTTCACACCGCGCATCACGGTCTTTCCAGTGGCATTGGCCGCCACCACCGATAGCACCGGATATTCATCAATCATCGAGGCGGCCCGCTCCGGCGGTACTTCAATGCCCTTCATATCACCAGAGAAACGAACCCGAAGATCAGCCGTCGGCTCACCGCCCTCTTCCCGCTCATTCTCGTAAGTCAGATCAGCGCCCATATCCCGAAGCGTCTCAAACAGCCCAGCCCGTGTCGGATTGAGCCCGATATTGGGCACCAGAATATCCGAGCCCTCAACGATCAAAGCCGCACAAACCGGAAACGCCGCCGACGAGGGATCACGCGGCACAGAGATCACTTGGGGCTTCAACTCAGGCTGACCTTGTAGACGGATCACCCGCCCCTCTGCTGTGACTTCCGTCTCAATCTCAGCCCCAAACCCGCGCAACATCCGCTCGGAATGATCCCGCGTGGCTTCCAACTCGGTCACAACTGTCTCACCAGGACAGCCAAGTCCCGCCAAAAGCACCGCCGATTTCACCTGAGCCGATGGCACAGGCGTCGTATATTGTACAGGCACCGGATTGGCCGCACCCACGAGGGTCAAAGGCAAACGCCCTTTGGCCCGCCCGTAAGTTTGCGCCCCAAACAAAGTCAAAGGATCAGTAATCCGCCCCATGGGCCGCGAGCGCAAGGACGCATCCCCCGTATAGGTCACCGAGATATCCGTCGTGGCCGCAGCCCCCATGATAAGACGCACACCCGTGCCCGCATTCCCGCAATCAATCACATCCTCAGGCTCCATAAAGCCGTTGGTGCCGACCCCATGAACCGACCATTCGCCAACCCCGTGCTGGATCACATCCGCACCAAAAGCCTGCATAGCCTTTCCGGTATCAAGCACATCTTGGCCTTCCAGAAGGCCGGTGATTTTGGTCTCTCCGACAGCCAAAGCGCCCAGAATGAACGAACGATGCGAGATCGACTTATCGCCGGGAATGTCAGCGACACCTTTCAAGGGTGTCGCTTTGCGAGACGTCATGGGTTGAGCGGGGCCGTGTCCGGACATGTGTAAGCCTATCAATTCAAGTCCCCCTCCCTTTATCGCGACGACAATTGGGGGTCCATAGGAACTGCACGG
>CAZXRG010000348.1:0-2430 GCA_964642935.1 uncultured Rhodobacterales bacterium
TCAATGTCAGGCATCGCACTTGAGCTGCGAACGGTCAGTAGCCCCAAAGGACCGCAATCCACATAGTGGAAGAAATCGGCACCCAGATACTCGCTGACCTGCACGATGCCATCACAATGGCCTGCTCCTGCATCTGTGATGGTGATATGCTCAGGGCGCACGCCCAGTTGAACCGCATCTGATGGAACCTCTGGCATGCTGGTGAAGCCGGAGCCGTCACGGCACTCCATCACGTTCATTTTCGGGCTGCCAATGAACTGGGCGACAAAGATGTTGTCAGGCGCTTCATAGAGCTCGCGGGGGGTGCCCACTTGCATGATCAGCCCGTCCTTTAGCACCACAATCCGGTCCGCCAAAGTCATGGCTTCGACCTGATCGTGGGTCACATAGACCATGGTTGTTTCGAGCGTCTTGTGAAGTCGGGCGATCTCAAAGCGCATGTCGACACGGAGCGAGGCGTCAAGATTGGAGAGAGGCTCATCAAACAGGAAGCCCTTGGGCTTGCGCACAATGGCCCGCCCGATGGCTACCCTTTGGCGCTGTCCGCCGGAGAGGTCTTTGGGGCGGCGGTCCATGTAGTCTTCGAGCTTCAGGGTCTCGGCCGCCGCTTGCACCTTTTGATCGATCTCGGCCGCGGGTGCCCCTGCAGTTTTAAGCGCAAAGCCCATGTTTTCGCGCACGCTTAAATGGGGGTAAAGCGCGTAGGATTGGAAGACCATGGACAGCTCCCGCTCGGACGGGACCTTATGGGTTACATCTTGCCCGTCGAGCATGATCTGGCCGCGGCTGGTCTCCTCAAGCCCTGAAATCATCCGCAGAAGTGTCGATTTTCCACAGCCCGAGGGGCCCACGAAGATGATCAGCTCACCATCTTGGATATCAAGATCAATCCCCTTGATGACCTGCACGTCGCCAAACCATTTTTCGACCGCTTTAAGAGAAATCGAGCCCATAATCGTCTTCCTTATGCTGCTCCACGCAGCTTGTTTTCAGTGTCCCATGACAGCCAGATGGCGGCGGTCCATGAGAAGTCGGAGCCCACGCAGCCCTCTCCGGTGAGCGGGTTAAAGCACTCCCAAAAGCCGGATTTTTCGATGGCTTGATTGAGGCCGTCGCGCACGGTTTGGGCGAGGTCGTCGATCCCTTGCTCCGCAAGACCGAGCGCAGTCATATAGTTCATCTGGGGCCACAAAGGACCGCACCAATAACGCTGGGCCTCGAAATCATCCGCATCAGGGTCCCAACTGGGCAGCATATAGCCGACCTTGCTGTCGATCCGGCGCATGTGATCAAGGGTCTTGGCGCGTTGTTCTGTAGTTCCTGTGTCCGCGTAAAAACAAAGGGCGCTGCAATTGCTGAAACCGGTTGAAAACTGACCCGTGCGAATATCGCGCACGGTGAACGCGCCCAACGCCTCGCTCCAGAGATACGCCGTGGCCGCTTCGCCTTTGGTGATCCATGCCTCGATTTGCGAGGTGGTGGCCTCAGGTTTTCCGAGGTCCTTTGCCATTGCCAAAAGGTCTTTGTCCGCACGCAAAAGAATGAAGTGCAGGTTCGGATCGGCCATGAGAAACGGACCCTCGTCGGTTAGCCTTCGTTGGTCCCAACCGATGCTGTCTCCGAAATGGACGATGGTGAGATATTTGTCGTATTGCTCTTGGGTTGGCCGGAATTGCGCATCCACATGGGTGTTGTCCTTGCGGGTATAGGGGGGCAAATCGGGTGCGACCTCCATGGCATCAAGGCCGATGTTCCATTCGGGGCAATTGTCCCGCCCCGTCTCCCAAGGGTGCACGGTGGCGACAATGCCATCAGCAGTGCGGTTGTCGTGGAACCATTTGTGCCATGCGAATATGGCGTCAAAGACCTCTTCGCGCCGTTTGGCCCCTTGGGCGTCTTGGGTGATATGGCGCACGATTGTCGCCAGTACAGGGGGTTGGGAGACGCCGGTGGAGGGGATTGGCCCGCGTGTTGCACCCCACCGAGACGGACCCGGGAAATAGTCGGGATCGTCTTGGCGAAAGATGATGCTGGGGACCATGCCATCGGGCCATTGTCCGGCCAGAAGTGAGGTGACTTCGGCCCATGCGCGCTCCATATCAAAGGTGGCCCAGCCCAAGGCGACAAAGGCGCTGTCCCAGTTCCACTGGTAGGGGTAGAGCCCGGCTGTGGGGATCGTGAAGCCGCCGCGATCGTTTTTGGCCAGCGTATCCATGGCAATTTGTTTGAGAGACATGCGCGTTATCCTTTCACGCTTCCAGCAGTGAGACCCGCTACCAAGAAGCGTTCGAACCATAAGAAGAGAGCCAGAACGGGGACCGTGGCAATCACGGCTCCGGCCATTAAGTGTTGGCGGGGAACCTCGCTTGACTGCAATTCGTTGATGCCGCGTGACAGGGTGTAAAGGTCGACACTATCCAGAAACATCAG
>CAZXRG010000349.1:0-2422 GCA_964642935.1 uncultured Rhodobacterales bacterium
GGTGCGCGGTCCCAGCCGATGCGGGCGAAATAGCCAAGTGCAACGGTGGCTAGAACGTAGCCAAGCAGGTAGCCGCCTGAGCCGCCCAGCATATAGGCGATACCGTTCTTGTCGGCGGAAGAGGAGGCGAAGATGTCAAAGCCAAGAGCGCCGATGGCCATGTAGCCAAGGATCGTGGTCAAGCCCAGTTTCGGGCCGTAAGCGGCGCCGATTGTGAGGACTGCGAATGTGCCCATGGTGATTGGAACCGGCCACATTGGAACGCGGATTTTGGCGCAAATGGCCAGAACAGCGATGCCTAGCGCGACCAGAACGGCGCGTTTCACCCACAGGGAAGTGCCGGTGGTGGTCCAGAGTGCCTCTTGTAGCACTGCGTCGTTTTGGGTGGTGCTCATGGTGATCCCTCGCGTGAGTTGTCTTTGGTTTTCGGTCTTTTCTCCGAAAATCCGGCTCTACACAAGAGAAAACACCGATGGGATGGTCGGACCAAAACGAGGGCTTAGGGGCGTTTCTTCGATTTTCTGGTCGTTTGAGGCGGTTCGGGACTGCGGGAATACATGGAGACCATCCGGTAGTCTTTCTTGGGCCCTTCCACCCGCCATTCCGCCCGCCACTCGGGCCATTTGCGGAAATCATAGGTGACGTCGTATTCGTCCGGATCGCAATAATGGGTGGCTTGGGGGCGCGGCTCTGAGGCATCAAAGTCGTGGAAGTGGCGGCCATCGTCGAACATCACGCGCACCATATCTGGTTCGGGGAATAACCAAAGGTAGTCGCGTGTGGCGGTCATGGCGGTGAGACCTCCAAACTGGAGCTTCCCTTCTTCGTGGTAGTGCAGGGCGTTATCCGTGGGCGTCATCACGGCCTTCCCTTCGAACTTTCCAAGCCACTGGCTGTCCAGATCGAAAATATGCCGGTTTAGAACCCAGTCGCCTTTGAAACGCTCGATCAGGTTCATTTGGCTTTAATCCTTATGGACAAAGCTCTGGCCAGAAACGACGACATCACAAGGAACCCCAATTGCACTTCAATTGGGGGCAGTTTAAAGACCGCAGCAACTGCCAACAAGCCAAGAGGCCTTTCTCACATGATCCCACGTTACTCCCGCCCTGAAATGGTTGCCATCTGGTCACCGGAGACGAAATTCCGGATTTGGTACGAGATCGAGGCCCATGCCTGTGATGCGCAAGCTGATCTGGGTGTGATCCCCAAGGATGCTGCCGAGGCTGTTTGGAAGGCCAAGGATGCCGAGTTTGACGTGGCGCGGATTGACGAGATTGAAGCGGTCACCAAGCATGATGTGATTGCCTTCCTCACCCATCTTGGGGAAATCATCGGCCAGCAGGAGGCGCGGTTTGTGCATCAGGGGATGACCTCCTCTGACGTGCTCGACACTTGCTTTAATGTGCAACTTGTGCGTGCGGCGGATATTCTGATCACGGGTGTTGAGGGACTGCTGGGCGCGCTTAAGCGTCGGGCTTTGGAGCATAAGGACACGGTGCGTATCGGTCGCTCTCACGGGATACATGCGGAGCCGACGACCATGGGTCTGACCTTTGCGCGGTTTTATGCGGAGATGGATCGGAACCTCGCGCGTCTTAAAGTGGCGCGGGCGGAGATTGCTACGGGTGCTGTGTCAGGTGCGGTGGGCACATTCGCCAATATCGATCCAGCGGTTGAGGAGCATGTGTGCGAGAAGCTGGGCCTGATTGCAGAGCCCATTTCGACGCAGGTAATCCCGCGTGATCGTCATGCAGCGTTTTTTGCGGCCCTTGGTGTGATCGGGTCTTCCATTGAGAATATCTCCACTGAGATCCGCCATATGCAGCGCACGGAAGTGCTGGAGGCTGAGGAGTTTTTCTCTAAAGGTCAAAAGGGCTCGTCCGCGATGCCACATAAGCGCAATCCTGTTTTGACCGAGAACCTCACCGGTCTGGCGCGTCTTGTGCGTATGGCTGTGGTGCCGGCTATGGAAAATGTCGCCCTTTGGCATGAGCGGGATATTTCGCACTCCTCCGTGGAGCGCAATATCGGGCCGGATACGACAATCACTCTGGATTTTGCTTTGGCGCGTCTCACCTCGGTGATCGACAAGCTGGTGATCTATCCTGAGACGATGATGAACAATCTCAACAAGTTCCGTGGCCTTGTGCATTCACAGCGGGTCTTGTTGGCTCTGACCCAGAAGGGTGTGAGCCGGGAAGATTCTTATCGGTTGGTTCAACGCAACGCCATGCGGGTTTGGGAGGAAGGTGCTGATTTCCTAACCGAGCTAAAGGCCGACGAGGAAGTTATGGCTGCCATGACGGAAGCGGAGATCGAGGAGAAGTTCGATCTGGGCTATCACACCAAACATGTGGACACGATCTTCAAGCGGGTGTTTGGCAGCTAGAGCGTCCGACCTTAAACATGTAGAGCCAAT
>CAZXRG010000350.1:0-2415 GCA_964642935.1 uncultured Rhodobacterales bacterium
TGATTGAACCGCTTGGTGACCAGATTGGCCAGTTGAACCCCTTGGTTCCAGCCCACCTGCATGCACCGCTCACGGGTGCGATCCATGCCGATCTCCTCAATCATCTTGGCGCGAAGATCGCCCAAAATGTTGGATTGCAGCATGACCATACGCTCGTCATTGAGCCAGATACGCCCGTCCCCGAGAGCAAATTGCAAGGCGCCCGCCAGATCATTGAGCGTCGGTGGAGCCCCCTCGTCCAGCAAAAGACTATCGCCACGGGCAAGAATCTGGGGCGCCTCATCAGAGACTTCTTTGAGAGTGATGCGTTTGCTCATTTCACCATATTCTTAACTAAAAATTCACTTTTCATAAAATAGTGAAATCCATCACACAAAAGCAATTCAAAAATAAACATATATTATCAGATACTTGTATGAATTTTTGGAAAACGCCTCGAAAGTTTCTTGATAAATTTTGTGACGAATCCCTAGGCTGATCTCCTAATGAATACGGCTCTCATCAAAACGAATGTGGGCTAAAACGATAAACATAATTCCTTGGGAGGAATGCAAAATGGACGGATCTTTGGTCCCTTTTCTACAGCCAGAAACATGGGCTGGTAAAATTTACACAAGCGGCTGGTCAAAAGGCGCAGGTGGAACCACCGACATCACAGCACCCGCAGATGGCTCGCATGTGGCCAACATCGGTCAAGCAACTGCCGCTGATCTCAAAGCCGCAGCCGCTGCAGCCCGCGCCGCTCAGCCAGGTTGGGAGGCCACTCCGGCCCAGACCCGCGCGGACATTCTCAACAAGGCCGCCGACATTCTGGAAGCCAATTCCGAAGAGCTGATCCCTTGGATCATCCGCGAAAGTGGGTCGATCCCGCCCAAAGCAGGCATCGAGATCCAGCATTCCGCAGGCTTCCTGCGGGCAGCGGCTGAGGCAGCTCTCGAAGAGCATAACGTCACCTTGAAATCCGTAGACGGACGCGACGCCCATGAGGAACTGATCCGCGTCGCCCATGGCGTCGTTGGCGTGATCTCCCCGTTTAACTTCCCGCTGATCCTGTCAATCCGCGCCATTGCCGCCGCTTTGGCCACAGGCAACGCGGTGGTCCACAAGCCCGATCCGCGCACTCCGATCACAGGTGGCGTGATGATCGCCCGCGCGTTTGAAGACGCGGGCCTTCCGGCAGACCTCCTCCATATCGTGCCCGGTGGCGCAGATGTGGGTGCTGCCATGTGCGAGGACGACAATATCGCCATGGTCTCCTTCACAGGCTCTCCCGAGATCGGCTCGAAAGTGGGTGAGGCTTGCGGGCGCAACCTCAAGAAGGTCCAGCTGGAGCTTGGCGGGAAGAACGCCATGATCATCATGGAAGACGCGGACATCGATGTGGCCGCCTCCAACTGCGCTTGGGGCGCATGGCTTCACCAAGGGCAGGTTTGCATGGCCGCAGGCCTGATCCTCGCCCCTGCTTCCAAGGCCGAGGCTCTGACCGAAGCGCTTACAACCAAAGCCCATCATTTGCCTGTGGGCAATCCTGCGACCGAGCAATGTGCCCTCGGCCCGCTCATCGTCGAAGAACAAGCCAAAAAGATCGAAGCCATCGTGGAAGACGCGGTCGCTAAAGGCGCGAAACTCCATGCAGGCGGCAAAGCCAATGGCACCATGTTCCCGGCCACGGTTCTGTCGGGCGTAACGCCGGGCATGCGGGCCTTTGAAGAAGAGCTCTTTGGCCCCGTCGCCGTGATCGCGACCTATAAGGACGAAGATCACGCGGTTGAACTGGCCAATATGACCGAGTTCGGCCTCGTGGGTTGTGTCATCGGAGCGGACGTCAAAAAGGCCCGTGCCATCGGCGATCAGCTACGTGTGGGCCATCTCCACATCAACGACCAGCCTGTGACAGCCTCCCCGATTGCGCCCTTTGGCGGTCGCGGTAAATCCGGCAACGGCAGCCGCATCTCAGGACCAGCCCTTTGGGAAGAATTCACCCAATACGTCTGGGTCACAACCAAACCGGCCGCCACGCCTTATCCGTTCTAAGCGGACCTCTCCTACAACCGAAAACCAAGCTCACTGGGGCGTTTAGGCGCACAGCCCAAGCGTTCCCAGTGCGCTGACAAGAAACGGACTTACAATGAAACTGCAAAATAAAACCATCGTCGTGACCGGCGTCTCTTCTGGCATCGGCTCGGAAACAGCACGCGTTCTACGCCACCACGGCGCCACTGTGATCGGCGTTGATCGCAACGACCCGCTCCTTACGGTCGACCAGTTCCATCAGGCCGATTTGGGCGATCCCAAAGCGATTGCTGATCTGGTCAAAGCCCTGCCTGACAATCTGGACGGCCTGTGCAACATCGCAGGGGTTCCCGGCACCGTCGCACCTGACCTTGTGGCCAAAGTGAACTACCTTGGCTTGCG
>CAZXRG010000351.1:0-2409 GCA_964642935.1 uncultured Rhodobacterales bacterium
TGAAAGATCATCTGGATTTGTTTGCGATAAAGGCTCAGGTCATGCGCGGCCATCGCCGTGATGTCCTGACCATCAAACAGTATCTGCCCGCCATCAACCGGATAGAGTGTGGCTATCATTCGCGCGATTGTGGATTTTCCAGAGCCGCTTTCGCCAACCAGCCCGAAAACCTCGCCATCCTGAATGTCAAAACTGACCTCATTCACCGCTGTAAAATAGCTGCGGCGAGACGGAAGGAGTGAGGATTTTTCGATGAAGGTCTTGGTGACGCCCTTCACCTCAAGCATTTTTCCGGTCTTTGACGCAGCGGTTTTGTCCCAATTACGTGCAAGGTCTTCGATTTTGAATGTCGTATCGCGACCGCCATAGCTGACTTGGGGAAATCTATGCAGTTTAACCTGAGGGCGAGGCACGGCAGAAATCAGTGATTTTGTGTAGTCATGCTCGGGCGCACTCAGCACCTGATCTGTGGGACCGGTTTCAACGACCTCGCCCGCATACATCACCGTGACCTGTTCGGTCGTATCAGCGATCACCCCCATGTCGTGGGTCACGAGGATCACTCCCACCTGCGTCTCTTCGGCCAGCTGTTTGATCAGGTCCAAAACCTGTGCCTGAACAGAGACATCCAGCGCGGTCGTGGGCTCATCTGCGACAATAACGGAAGGCTCAGAACAAAGCGCTAAGGCAATCACAACCCTTTGGCGCATACCTCCGGAAAACTGGTGGGGATATTGATCAAACCGCGTTGAAGGGCTTGGGATTGAAACCCGATCCAACAGGGCAATAGCGCGTTCTTTAGCCTCCCGCGCAGAGACCTTCAGGTGCAACTGGATCGTTTCAACCAGTTGTTCACCGATCGTAAAGAGCGGATTGAGCGAGGAGAGCGGATCTTGAAAGATCATTCCAATCTCGCGCCCGCGAATGGCGCGTTTTTCCTCCGCGCTCAAAGTATCAATGCGACGGCCCTTCAACCAAATCTCGCCTGACGCTATGCGGGCTGGATCGTCAAGCAAGCCCACAACCGCATTTCCGGTCATGGATTTGCCGGCACCGCTTTCCCCGACCACGCCGCGAATTTCGCCCGGATGGATGTCATAGGTCACGTTCTTGACCGGCATGAACAGGCCGTGGCGTGTCGGAATTTCGACGGTTAGGTCTCGGATGGATAAAACGGGTTCGCTCATTTCAACCTCGGGTTCAATGCATCCCGCAGCCAGTCTCCAAGCAGGTTCACGCTGAGAGCCAGTAGCAACAAGGTGCAAGCGGGGAAGAAGAGGATCCACCATTCGCCAGAGAAAAGGTAGCCCTGCCCGATACGGATCAATGTCCCAAGTGAGGGCTGGGTTGGCGGGGCACCAACGCCCAGAAAGCTGAGCGTTGCCTCGGCAATGATCGCCAGAGCCAGTGAAATCGTGGCAATCACCAGAACAGGCGAGAGGATATTTGGCAAGATATGGCGCATCATAATCGCCCATGGGTTCCGCCCGATCAGGCGTGCAGCCGAGACGTAGTCTTTGCCCTTCTCAACCAGAGTGGCCCCTCGGACTACACGCGCAAATTGCACCCAATCGCTAAGGCCAATGGCGAGGATCAATACCCAAATGGCCATCTGGTCACGGTGTTCAATCGGGGTGATCCCTTTGGCGATGCCAAAGATCAGCATGGCCACAAGAATGGATGGAAAGGTCAGCTGCACATCTGCGGTGCGCATGATGAAACTGTCGATCCAGCCTCCGAAATAGCCTGCCAGAAGACCGAGCAGAATGCCGAGCACCACCGCAAACAGCACGGCAGAAAAGCCGACAAAAAGGGATATGCGCATCCCGTAGAGAATGGTGGAGAAGACATCTCGACCCTGATCATCAGTTCCTAGAAAGAAGCTGTCCCCTGTAAAAGCATTGGGCTCCAAGGGCGGCGTAAACCCGTTCATCAGGTTAAGGGAGGCGGGATCAAACGGGTTGGTCGTGGCCACAAATGGCGCAAATACCGCCGAAAAGACAAGCAGGAGAAAGACAATCGCGGAGCCCATAGCGACGGGTGAGGATTTGAAGGAATACGCAAGGTCGCTGTCTCTGGCCCGCTGCCATCGCGATGGCGCCGCTTGAGCGGTTTCGCCTTGAGTTGCGTTCGGAAGCTCGGTCATTTGGCGGACACCCTTAAGCGAGGATCAATGAAAGCATAAAGAATATCGACGGTCAGGTTGATGAGCACGAACATCACAGAGATCATCATCAGATAGGCGGCCATCACGGGGATATCTACAAACTGGATGGCGTTGATGAACAGCAATCCAAGACCGGGCCATTGGAATACGGTCTCGGTGATGATGGCAAAGGCGATTATGGCACCCAATTGCAGGCCAATAATCGTGATCACTGGAACCATCGTGTTTTTGAGAGCATGGCG
>CAZXRG010000352.1:0-2337 GCA_964642935.1 uncultured Rhodobacterales bacterium
AAAGCAAAGAGCGGCGCACTTGAGTGGAGCTTTGAAGGCTATTCACCGCCCTCCCTCATAAGCGGGCCTGTCGAGGCGATCACCCCAAAGTCCATCCGAGATATTCTGGCCGCCGGCTATACCCCGCAACTACACGGGTCCGCGCTTAACGGGCCTTAATCCAAGCATCGACTTTCGCGGTATACTCGGCACTTACCCCAAGTAGATTATTAGTCAGATCGTGAGACAGAGGCATGGAGATGTTTTCCGCGTCAATCCCCAAGCTTATCGCCGCATCCCTAAACCGTTCGGCCTTTTCGCAAGAACTGCCAGTCACAGTTGAACAAATGGTCAGAATTGGACTGGTTTGACCGTCCAAATGCGCCAGAGGGGAACGCGCCGCCCATCGCTCACGCCCTTCCCCAAAGGCCCTCGCCAACCAACGCGGCGGCGTGTTCTCCATCTCTTGCTGCACATCCAAAGCAACCGGATCAAGAGCAATTGTGCCCGCCCAAGGCGCAACACCAGCCTCTCTCTGAAGGTCATGGCGAGCAGCCAACAGCAAGGACACATGGCCACCCGCAGAATGGCCCATCAGAAAAATTCGGTCGGCATCACCGCCCCAAGACCGCGCTTCACGTTGAATGAATGCCATGGCCTCTGCCAGATCCTGGGTCTGCTCCAAAGGATCAGCCTGCGGGCGCAACCGCGTGTTTACGGATACAAAAACGAACCCCTCAGGCACCCAATGAGAGACCTTCGCATGCCAAATATTGCGCCCCCGTTTATCCCCCGATTGCCAAGCGCCCCCATGCAGCATGACGATCATCGGCGCATCTTGCGCATCTCGGGGCAGGTAAACATCCAGCTTATGTCGAGGGTCCGGCCCATAGGCATATTCACTGGGCAATTGGGACGATGCAATGACCGTCGATAGAGCAAAAAAGCTATTTATCAGAAGGGCTTGCAGCATTTTCGACCTATGCTCCGACTTTGGACGGATGCGTTAATATAAGCGACGGCCCTTTACTTGGGAAGATGGGGAATGCTCAGCCCTTCCCTTTGCCCTTAACCTGCACCTTACCACGGGTTTTGCCTCGGGCAGATTGGGAGACATTATGGGGATTAAAGCCTTTTTTACGCGGCGGCTTGGTCGGCTTCACCTTCTTTTTAGCCCATTTCTTGGGCGCCTCAGCAGGCTCATCAGCGTCCTTCTTCCCAGACGATATCTGATCACGAATGATCTTGGAGGAGACCTCCTCGACCTGCCCTTTGGCCAGTTCCTTGAGCTGGAAAGGCCCGTAAGACACTCGGATCAACCGGTTCACGTCCAGACCGACAGAGCTAAGCGCCCGTCTTACCTCACGATTTTTGCCCTCTCGCAATCCAATCGTCAGCCAAGCGTTCGCCCCTTGCTGGCGATCCAAAGCGACCTGCATGCCCTGAAACCGCTCACCATCAACGGTGATGCCTTTGGTGAGAGGCTCTAACATGGCCTCGGTCGGGCGACCTTTCACGCGGACCCGATAACGACGAAGCCAGCCAGTGGAGGGAAGCTCCAACTGGCGCTTTAACTCGCCGTCATTGGTGAGCAGAAGGAGCCCCTCAGAATTGATATCAAGCCGCCCCACGGACATGACACGCGGCAGATCGTCAGGGAGCTTGTCGTAAATCGTGTCGCGCCCTTTTTCGTCCCGATCAGAGGTCACAAGACCGTTTGGCTTATGGTAACGCCAAAGACGCATAGGCTCCTCGGCCTGCAAAACCTGCCCTTTAACGGTGATCTCATCGCTCTCTAAGACGTTGATTGCAGGGGATTTTACGAGCTCACCATTCAGCGTGACCTCACCGGCCAATATGAGTTTTTCCGCATCCCGACGCGAGGCGACACCAGCACGGGCAATCCGTTTGGCAATTCTTTGAGCATTGTTTTCATTCATAAAAAATCGCATACACGGGATTGGCGGCAAACCCCAGACAAAAGACGCATATGACGTTCAGAAACCCGATGGATCAGGCCTTAAACGAGGCGCGCGCAGCAGCTTTGCGCGGGGAAACGCCCGTGGGTGCGGTGATTTATGACCCCATAGCGGACAAGGTTCTGGCAGCGGACGGGAACCGCGTGCGGGAATTGAAGGACCCCACAGGTCATGCGGAGGCTCTGGTGATCCGCGCGGCCTGCACTGCTTTGGGCAATGAGCGGCTTCAAGGCCTTGATTTATATGTGACTTTAGAACCTTGCCCCATGTGCGCGGGGATCATTTCAGCGGCTCGTATCGCAAGGGTATATTACGGGGCGTCTGACCCCAAGTCCGGCGGAATTGAACAAGGACCACGCGTTTTCTCCCATCCTCAGGC
>CAZXRG010000353.1:0-2322 GCA_964642935.1 uncultured Rhodobacterales bacterium
GTGAGCTGTTTTGCATCCCCGTCCGAAACACCCCGTTCCTCTAAAATCTCAATCATTTCAGCACGTTCCATCTCGGGATTGTTCTTGATCTCAAGCAGTTCCTTCTCCCGCGTGGCCTTATAAACATCCTGCTCGGATCGCGCCGAAAGGAACTCGCCCAAGCCCATGGCCGTCGCATCCGCCAAAAGGTTGGCCACCCCGAACAAAAGCACCGCAATCCCGCCAATCTGAGCCGCCCCCTCAGCCCCCGCACCGGCAAAGCCCGCAACGATAGCAAACGTGGTCACGATCCCGTCGTTCCCACCGTAAATAATCTGTTTAAGAAATTCCTGTAGCTTGCCGATCTTGTGCTCACCGGCCTTATGTTCGGCCAAAGACATGCTGCTCATACGCAATCTCCAAAGCCCGTCACGGCTAAAACCGGTGATTTAGGGCAAAATTGACAACCAAAACGACGCGCTCAGAATCGAAACGAGCGTCAAAAGTAGAACGGCGCTAGAGTTCACCCCCATGGCGCGGTTGTACATGGATGCAAATATATAGGAATTTACACCCGGTGCCATAGCCGCCGTGAGAACCGCCGCGCGCACCATGCCAACGGGCAGATCAAACACCATCGCACTTAAGCCATAAGCAATGGCGGGGTGGAGCACCAAGGATAGGACACCAATCATTGCAACCTGCCCAAGTTTGCCGCGCAGCTTATAGCGGGTCAAAATGCCTCCAAGTCCAAAAAGGGCCGTTGGAATGGCCGCTTGAATGATCAGATCAAGTGCTGACATAACCTGACTTGGCAGCTCAAGACCGGAGAGGTTCACCGCAAAGCCAAGCGCAATACCGATCATTAAAGTGTTTTTAAACATAGACTTAACGACCAAAGCCGATGTCGCCACCGCGCCGCGCCCATCTGCACGGGTGACCTCCATCACCGTGATCCCGAGCAGGTAGCAAAACGATGCATGAAAGGCGATGATTGCAAACATTGGGGCCAGTGCCTCAGCGCCAAAAGCCCGTTCCATGATTGGTAAACCCAGCATGACCGAGTTCGAGAATAGGGCCGCAAACCCGATCGCAACCGCTTCACCGGGGCGGCGTTTAAAGATGAAACGCGCCCCCAATATGCCGAGGAAAAAACAGGTCGTGGCCCCTGTGTAAAAGGAAAACAGCAAGCGCCAATCGAGATAGGCCTCCAGATCGAGCTGTGCTGCGGCTCGAAACAACAGGCAAGGGATCGCAAACCCTTGCGAGAATGCCATCAACCCGTCAACGGCTGAATCTTTGAAATATCCGCTGCGCGTGGCGATATATCCGGCTCCTATGACGAGGAAGACGGGCAGGACGACATCCAAAAGGGTGAAAATCATGGGGCGGGAAGCTCTATGGTCATTCCGTCAAAGGCCGCATCGACGTTATCGGGCGTGGTGTCCTGAACCACCTGATAATCCAGATCTATGTGCATATTGGTTAAGACGCCCTTTGAAGCGCCGGATTTTTCGATCCATTCCAAGGATTGCTCAAAATGGGTGTGGGTGGGATGGGGCTCATAGCGCAGCGCGTCAAGCACCCAAATCCCAATCTTTTCAACGGCTTGCCAGCCCTCATCGGTCATCTCCGAGACGTCCGGAAGATAGGCCAAATCACCAATCACAAAGCCCAAAGCATCAATGGAGCCATGTTTCACCTCGAACGGATCAAAGGTAATATCGCCCCCAGCTCCGGAAATGGTCACAGGGCCGACGATCGAATTGAGATCAAGAATAGGCGGATAGGGGCTGCCCTCGGGTTGCACAAACGCATAGGCGAACCCGGACAAAAGCCGCTCTGAGGTCTGCCCGTCCGCCCAAACCGGAAGGCGCTGGCGCTGGTTAAACACGATCATGCGAAGATCATCGATCCCATGAAGATGATCCGCATGAGGGTGCGTATAGATCACCGCATCCAGATTTCCCACGCCCGCATCCAACATCTGCATGCGCAAATCCGGCGAAGTGTCGATCAGAACCCGCGTAATCGCCTGACCGTCAATCCGTTCCACCAGCATCGAACACCGCCGCCGGAAATTCTTCGGATTATCAGGATCACAAGCACCCCAATGTCCGCCCAATCGCGGAACACCGCCCGAAGAGCCGCAGCCCAGAATGGTATAGCGCAAAATTGCCATCAAGCGGCCTTGTCCGAGCGGGTGACTTTAGAGAACAACCGCTCGAAATTCGAATTGGTTTGCGCGGCGAAGTCCTCAAGCGTCATGCCGTAGAGACCCGCCCCAACCTCTGCCGTGTGAACCGTATAGCTCGGCTCATTGCGCGACCCGCGATGGGGGGT
>CAZXRG010000354.1:0-2288 GCA_964642935.1 uncultured Rhodobacterales bacterium
TTCAATTCAGCCCCCTCAAAATTTCTCTTCTCAAAATCATGAACTTACCCTACATAAACCCACAGGGGGGCCAAGTGTTGAAATCCATAGTTTTTAGTATCGCCATTTTATTGGCCGGACCGTCCCTTGCCCAAGTCCGTGTCATTGATGGCGACACTTTGGAGATGGACGAGACCACTTATCGCCTCAACGGGATCGACGCGCCGGAGTTTGGTCAGACCTGCAATGGTCCCTCGGGCAAATTCCCGTGCGGCGCGGAGGCTCTGGAGAAACTGGTCAGCCTGACCAAAGACGCACAAGTCATTTGCGCCCCGATCTCAAACGACCCCTACGGGCGGATCATCGCCAGATGTCGCGCAGACGGGGAAGACCTTGGGGCCGCCATGACCGCCTCGGGCCATGCCTGGGCCTTCGTCAAATTCTCCGATGTTTATGTGGAGCAACAGGCCCAAGCCAAAGCCGCCGGATTGGGCATTTGGTCGGGCGAGAACCAACCCGCTTGGGACTTCCGTGAGCAGGCTTGGAACTCCGCCAAAGAGGCCTCTCCGGACGGCTGCCCGATCAAAGGGAATATCTCGCGAAACGGGCGTATCTACCACCCGCCCTGGTCGCCTTGGTACACAAGAACCCGCATTTCCCTGTCCAAAGGCGAGCGCTGGTTCTGCGACGAGGCCGAAGCGGTTGACGCGGGATGGCGTGCACCGCGCTGGCCCTAAAGGCACGGTTTCGTAAAATTAACACCAAAGTACTGATTTATTGCGCACTGCACAATAACCTGTTCTTAATCCAAATTATATACCCCCAAGCCCGCGTACCACACGGAATCGAGGGACTAGGAATGATAGAACTGATCTTCATGGCCTGCGCTGTCGGCCAACCAAATGACTGCAGCGAGCACGCCTTTCAATACGTTGACATCTCTACGCAGACCTGTGTGGCAGGGGCGCAGCCGCAACTTGCGCAATGGGTCAGCACCCATCCCAACTGGACGATCAAAACCTGGAAATGCCAGCACGTCTCACAAAGAGAGATACGCGCGTAAGCTAATCGGCTCTCAGGCGGAACAATTGGGCGTTTCACTCTCGCCACTTGGACGGGCTCGGCCTATACACTGAGCCTATGAGCAATCCACCTGACCTCCGCCCCGATCTCGCCAATGCACGCATTCCAGACGCCCCCCGACCGGGACAACCCCGTATCGGGATGGTCTCCTTGGGATGCCCGAAAGCCCTGGTGGACAGCGAACGCATCCTCACGCGCCTGCGTGCGGAGGGCTATGCGATCTCGCCTGATTACACTGGTGCGGATGCGGTCATTGTTAACACCTGCGGATTTCTGGATTCCGCGAAAGCCGAGAGCTTGGATGCCATCGGCGAGGCCCTCATCGAGAACGGCAAAGTCATTGTCACTGGTTGTCTAGGAGCCGAGCCCGACTACATCCGCGAGCATCACCCCCAAATCCTCGCCGTCACAGGCCCGCACCAATACGAGCAAGTCTTAACAGCCGTCCATGACGCGGTCCCGCCAAGCCCGGACCCGAAAATCGACCTGATCCCGGCGGTCTCCCTCACGCCCAGACACTATAGCTACCTCAAAATCTCCGAGGGCTGTAACCACAAGTGCAAGTTCTGCATCATCCCTGACATGCGTGGCCGCCTGCAATCCCGCCCTGCCCATGCGATCCTGCGGGAGGCCGAAAAACTGGTCGAGGCTGGCACGCGCGAACTGCTGATCATCTCCCAAGACACCTCCGCTTACGGCGTCGACATCAAGCACAAGGTCGAGCGCGACCACCGCGCCCATATCACCGATCTGGCCCGCGACCTCGGCAGCTTGGGCGCATGGATCCGCCTCCACTACGTCTACCCCTACCCCCATGTGCGCGACCTGATCCCGCTCATGGCCGACGGGCTCATCCTGCCCTACCTCGACATCCCGTTCCAACACGCGCATCCCGACACGCTCAAACGCATGGCACGCCCCGCTCATACCGCAAAAACGCTAACAGAAATTGAAGCATGGCGAGACATCTGCCCCGACATCACCCTGCGCTCCACCTTCATCGTCGGCTACCCGGGTGAAACCGAGGAGGAGTTCCAAACCCTGCTCGACTGGATGGACGAGGCAACGCTCGACCGCGTGGGCTGCTTTAAGTACGAAAACGTCGAGGGCGCGCGCTCCAACGCCCTGCCCGATCACGTCCCCGAAGAGGTCAAACAGGAACGCTGGGACCGCTTCATGGAAAAAGCGCAGAGCATTTCTGAAGCAAAACTGGCCGCCAAAGTCGG
>CAZXRG010000355.1:0-2284 GCA_964642935.1 uncultured Rhodobacterales bacterium
ACGCGGGATCAGATCAAAAATCTGGCCGTTGATAATGTGGTTGGGGAAAACACGCAGGGGTTTGAGGCGCTTGGAATCAATCCGCGCTCGGCCGATGGTATCCTTGAAAGCTACCTCTATAGTTTCCGCCAGTACGGCCAATATACCGAGCTGACCGAAAGCGCGAAGGGCTTGCGCGACTAACGCGCAAACAGGGCCAAACCCACGACGATTAGCATCGCTGCGGCCATTCCCATATTGATGGCGCGTTGGGTTTTTGGCTCCAGATTTAACCGGTGCAGCGTGACCCCTGCCCAAAGCCATGCAAGATGCAGCGGTATCCAAACAGCGTTAATAATCAGGAACTTAATGATGGTCTCGGCCATCAGGTTTTCGGCCATGAACCCGAAGCCGGAAAAGAGCGTTGTGTTGACCACATAGGCTTTGGGGTTGATGAACTGGAGCATCACCCCACCCCAAACGCCCGGAGGTTTTGTCGCTTGGATAAAGGCCACTTTGGACCCTGAAAAGGCGATCTTGGCGGCCAGATAGGTCAGGTAAGCCACTGAGGCGACCAGCAGAACCGGCCTGATCCAAGGCACCCCGAAAATCAGCGCGGCAAGGCCCGTGACGACCATCAAAGCTACCAAGTTCGTGCCGATAAAAAGCCCCGTCACATAGGAAATACCGGGGCGATACCCATAGGCCGCACCAACGCCAGCCGTGGAAAGAACGCCCGGACCTGGCGTGATAATCAGAAAGAAAATGGCCGCGGCAAAGGTGAGCATCAGATGATGAGGTCCAGCGCGTTTTCTGGGGGTCTTCCGATAGCGGCTTTTTCGCCGACCACCACAATCGGGCGTTCGATGAGGATGGGATGGGCGGTCATGGCCGCGATGATCTCTTCATCTGTTTTGCTGGGATCGGTGAGGTTTAGCTCTTTGTAGGCAGCCTCGCCTTTTCGCAAAAGATCGCGTGGGGCCATGTTGAGTTTTGCGAGGATCGTGCCCAGTTCTTCAGCGCTCGGCGGTTCATCGAGATAGCGAATGATCGTGGGAGACACCCCGTTCTCCTCCAAAAGCTGAAGGGTTTTGCGGGACTTGGAGCAGCGCGGGTTATGATAAATCGTGACATTCATCGTTTGAGGGTAACAAATCTGGTTGGGCTTTGGTAGCTGGATTGCATGACAGAGACCATCTACGCCATTGGCGACATTCACGGGGATTTGGACCAGCTTCGTAAGGCCCATCTTGCGATTGATGCGGATCGTAGGGCGCGTTCGATCAGCGCGTTTAAGGTCGTGCATGTGGGTGATCTGGTGGATCGACGGCCCGACAGTAAGGGCGTTCTGGATCACCTTATTGCCGGAGCGGAGCGGGGCGAGCCTTGGGTGGTTCTCAAAGGCAATCATGACCGTCTGTTCCAGTGGTTTTTGGAGGATGCGACCCGCAAAGACCCCATTTTGAGACCGGATTATACATGGCTTCATCCCCGCATGGGCGGGCGGGATACTTTGGCCTCTTATGGGGTTATTGTGAATGACGGCTATCATTTGGGGCTCCTACAGCAGAAGGCTGCGGAGGCCGTGCCGTCTTTGCATTACGACTATCTCAAGAGCTTACCACTCTCCTATGAGACGGAGCATTTCTTCTTTGCCCATGCGGGCATTCGTCCGGGCGTGCCCTTGAGTGAGCAGACCGAGGATGATCTGCTTTGGATACGGGACGACTTTCTCGATGCGCCGGACATACACCCGAAGATCATCGTCCACGGCCACACGCCCGTAGAGGACGTGACCCATTACGGCAATCACATCAACATTGATACGGGCGCGGCTTATGGGCGAAAGCTCTCGACCATTGTGATTGAAGGGCAGGAGGTCTTCGTGTTGGACTGCTCGAAGCGGTTGCCCCTACGCCCTTAGAAGCGGCTCCACAGCGGCGCCGAGGCGCAGGATCGCGGGTTCGTCAAAGGGCTTGCCGAGCAGGGAAATCCCCACGTGATCCGTGTTTGTCGGAAGGGTCAAAGCGCAAGAGCCCATGAGATTGCCGATGCGGGTCTTTTTGAGCGCTTCGAGGTTATATTTCTGGAAATACTCCCCATCATCCATCAAGCGCATGGCGTTGGGCGGGATCATCGCACAGGTCGGGAGCATCACCGCATCAAAAGACGCGGTGCGTTTGAGGAAGGTCGCACGATGCGCATCGAGCTGGTGCCAGGCGCGAATATACTCGGAGGCTGCGTAGTCCTTACCGGACATGAAGCGATTGCGAACGCCCTCGAACATCAGGTCCGGCTTTTCCTC
>CAZXRG010000356.1:0-2265 GCA_964642935.1 uncultured Rhodobacterales bacterium
TAGAGAGCGCATCAGATGCAGTTGAGGGTCGGCGCAATGGTCAAGAAAATCGGAATTTTAGGGGCGAGCGGTTACACAGGTGCCGAGCTGGTCCGATTGATCGCCACCCATCCCGAGATGGAGATCGCCGCTTTGACGGCGGACCGGAAGGCCGGGATGGAGATGGGGGCGGTGTTTCCGCATCTTCGCCATCTTGATTTGCCTGTTTTGGCGAAGATTTCCGAGATTGATGTCTCCGCCCTTGATCTGGTGTTTTGTGCGCTGCCCCATGCGACCTCTCAGGAGGTTATTCGGGATCTTCCGCGCGATTTGAAGATTGTTGATCTTTCGGCTGATTTCCGGCTGGAGGATGTGGCGCTTTATGCTCAGTGGTATGGCCATGAGCATTTTGCGCCTGAGTTGCAGAAAGAAGCGGTTTACGGGCTGACGGAGTTTTATCGTGATCGGATCGCTTCGGGTCGGTTGATTGCGGGCACGGGGTGTAATGCGGCGACCGGGCAATATGCGATCCGGCCTCTTTTGCGGGCAGGCGTGATTGATCCAGATGAGATCATTATTGATATGATGTGCGGTGTCTCTGGTGCGGGTCGGGCGCCCAAGGAGGCGGTTCTCCATTCGGAAGTTTCGGAAGGGATCAACGCTTATGGCTTGCCTGTGCATCGCCATACCTCTGAGTTTGATCAGGAGTTTTCCAAGGATGCGGGGCGCTCTGTGCAGGTGACATTCACGCCCCATCTGATGCCTGCCAATCGGGGTATTCTCGCGACCTGTCATGTGCGGGGTGATGCAGACGCGATCCTCAAAGCGCTTGAGAGCACTTATGGGGATGAGCCGTTCATTGAAGTGCTACCCATGGGCCAAGCGCCTGCGACGCGGCATGTTCGGGGTTCGAATTATTGCCACATCGGCGTGGTCGGTGATCGGGTTGAGGGGCGTGTGCGGGTGATTTGTGCGCTCGATAATCTGGTGAAGGGGTCATCGGGCCAAGCGCTTCAAAACGCCAATCTGGTCTTGGGTCTGCCTGAGACCATGGGGCTTGAGGCGGCGCCTTTATTCCCATGATCAAGGTCATCGCGGTTCTTTACGAGGCGTTTTGGGAGTTCCAGCAGGATGATGGGCCTGCTTTGGCGGGATATATCGCCTTTTCAGGGCTGCTTGGCTTTTTTCCCTTTGTTATTCTGACCACGAATATTGCGGCCTTTGCTCTGGGCGAGGGGCAAAGCCAGCAAGCGGTGGATGCTCTGTTTGCCTATGCACCGCCCCATGTGGCGCAAACGTTGGAGCCGGTTCTTCTGGATGTTCTGAAAGGGGCCGGGAGCGGGTTGCTGACCGTTTCGGCTTTGGCCGCGATCTGGTTTTCCTCGAACGCTTTTGAAGCCATTCGCATGGCCTTTGATCGGGCTTATAATGTGCCTGAGCCGCGTGGCTGGTTCTTGGGGCGCTTGGTGTCCATGGGCTGTGTGATTGGTGGAACCTTTGCTTCGATCCTTTTGGGGTTTTTGATCGTTTTGGGGCCTTTGGCCATTCAGCTTCTGGAAGGCTCCTTCGGAATCCAGATCCCGTTTTTTGCGGAGATTGCCCGCTATGCCATTGGGTTGGTGATTTTTGTCGGGTTCATTTCGATCCTCCATTTTGTCCTACCGCGCCATCGCATCCCGTTTTCTAAGCTTTGGGTTGGTGTCGTGGTCTCAACCGTGATCTGGCTGGTGGCGGCGTCTTGTTTCTCGGTCTATTTGGGCTACACGCCGACCTATGTGAGCACTTATGGCGCCCTTGCGGGCGTGGTTATTACGCTGGTGTTTCTTTACATAACCGGAATGGCGATTATCTATGGGGCTGAGGTCAATGCGGTTTTGGCCAGAGGACGGATGACGGAGTAATCATGGCAGGTCTACGCAAGAAACAGCGGATACAGTTGATCGCGATTGGAGCGGTGTTTCTGACACTTGGCTCGGTGGCTGTGTTTTACGGGTTGAACCGTGCGGGTGGCGTGCAGTTTTTCCGCTCACCAACCGAAGTGGCCGAAGCTCCGCCTGAGCCGAGCGAGCAGTTTCGGGTTGGTGGTCTGGTGGAAGAAGGCTCTGTCGTGCGGGGGTCGGGTGAGGTTGTTCAGTTCACTGTGACCGATGGCAATGAGGCGGTGACCATTGAGTATACCGGCATTCTGCCTGATCTGTTTCGTGAAGGTCAGGGGATGATTGCGCTTGGTTCACTTGATGGGGAGATTTTCCGCGCCTCGGAAGTTCTGGCCAAGCATGACGAGAA
>CAZXRG010000357.1:0-2247 GCA_964642935.1 uncultured Rhodobacterales bacterium
TCTCGGGACATTGGTGATGATATGTAACTCAAGTTAAAGGTCGGGCGCTTTAAAGAGCCGCTCGAAGATCGGTGCGCCCAAGATCACGATGAAAATTCTGAGCACATGATGGGCGATGACGAAGGCCATGTCGGCGCCGACGATGAGGGCTAGGATGGCCATTTCTGCCTGACCGCCCGGTGCGAAGGCGAGGATGGTTTCAAGGGGCGGGGCGAGGTCCAAAAGGTGGATCGTTTCGGCGAATATCAGGGTCAGAGCGATGAGGATCACGCAAAAGCCGAGGCCTGCGGTGATGTCGCGCCGCACCTCTGTGAGCGAGATGCCTGCGTATTTCACGCCCACGCTCATGCCGATGAAGAATTGCGCCATCCAGATCGCCTCGGCGGGGGGGCGGTTGTGGAGGAAGCCTGCGAGGCTGACGATGGCGGTGAGGATGAGCGGGCCTAGGATGGAGGCTCCGAACATGCCGATGGCTTTGGCGAGTTGCCAGCCGATGAGACCGCAGGCGATCATGATCAGGAGTTCGCTTGTCGGGAGGGAGGCGACGGGGACGCCCGGGGGATTGTCGAGATTTGCGCCCCAGATGGATTGAAGCACGAAGGGGAGGATGACCACGATCACCAGCACACGGGTGGCGTGGATGAGGGAGAGGGTGCGCACATTGCCGCCTGCCTCCTCCCCGAAGACGAGCATGTCCTGGAGACCGCCTGGCATGGTGGAATAATAGCTGGTGGCGAAGTCAAAGCCCCAGATTTTCTGGAAGTAAGGCACGCCGATAAGGCCGATGGCCAGCACCATGAGCGGGATCATCAGGAGTGTGGGCCACATGGCGGTCATCGAGATCAGGAGCGGTACGGTGAAGGTCGCCCCGACGGCCACACCCAGAATGGTGCGCATGGCGTTGTTGATGGGTTTGATACCCTTCATGGGCAGACCCACCAGAGCGGCCAGCAGACAGGCGGAAATCGGACCCAACAGCCATGGGAGCGGGAGATGCAGGAGATGGAAGGCCCCTACCCCCAAAAGTGCCACGATAAAGGCGGTGAGATGAGGAAGAGCGATCATTGGCGCATGGACTTCAGGCGGTGGCGCAGGGAGGCTTGCAGATGGGCTTCGGCGGCGGCCCCTGCCCCTTCCTGATCGCCCGCTTCAATGGCTTCAATGATGCTTTGATGTTGTTTGACCACAATGGAAATCCGCATCTCATCGTCAAGCGTGGTCGGCCCCAAAAGCATGAGCGCGTTGTTCAGCGCACGGGCGGTATCCATGAGGAAACGGTTGCGGGCGGCCAGATAGATACAGCGGTGGAAATGCTGGTTGATCTCGGCTGCTTTTCGGGGCGTTTTGGCGGCACCAAGGGTGGCGTTCAGCTCGCTCAACTCGTCGATCTCTGCAGGGGCCGCATGTTTGGCGGCCATCTCGGCGGCGGTGCGCTCAAGCACAAGGCGCATCTCGTAAAGCTCGACCACTTCGGCGTGGGAGAGTGCGCGGATCACCGCACCGATACGGGGACGATGCTCGATAATGCCATCAGCCTCCAAGCGCCGGAACGCCTCGCGCACGGGCGTGCGGCTGAGGGAAAAGCGGGTGGCCAGATCAGTCTCGCGCAGACGATCACCCGGGAGCAATTCTCCCGAGCGGATCGCGCTATAAAGCCGCTCGTAGGCTAGCTCACCTTGGGACATATCTGATCGATCTTGGGCGGGCAAAACAGCCTCTTGATTTTGGAGGTTTCATTTTGTATACGCGTGGATACAATTTTTTGCAAGGAGCTCGTGTATGCCAAAAGATGTAATCATTGTCGGGTCTGGAAATGCGGCTTTATGCGCAGGCATCGCGGCGCTCGAAAAAGGGGCGAATGTGGTGATGTTGGAGAAGGCCGGAGAGGATTTGGCGGGCGGCAACACCAAATACACGGCAGGTGCCATGCGTTTTGCTTACGGCTCCGGTGAAGACCTGCTGCCGCTTTTGTCCAATCCTGACGATCCTCGTTTGGCGAAAACCGATTTTGGCAGCTACACGCAGGCCAAGTTTGCCAGTGACCTTGAGGGCTTTAATGACGGTCGCCCTTTGAGTGCGGAGCAGGTGAGTGTTGTCGGGAAGTCCTATGAGACGCTCCGCTGGCTGGCCTCCCATGATGTGACGTTCGAGCCTATTTATAGCCGTCAAAGTTTCGAGAAGGACGGGCGGCACGTGTTCTGGGGCGGGCTCACGCTTGCGGCTGACAATGAAGGCGTGGGCCTGTTT
>CAZXRG010000358.1:0-2219 GCA_964642935.1 uncultured Rhodobacterales bacterium
GCCCCTCAGCCAAGGGAATCTGCCATGCTTGGCACGGCGCAGATGATGGCCAATCTGCACGCTCAAGCGCTGGAGGCTGCAAGCCGAGAGCAGACACAGAGCACTACCTTGTCGGAGATGCTCAACCGCGCGGCTACGCTTGTTAAGCCGGGCAGTGATTTGATTTTGGCCACTGGTCTGGACAATCTTGGCGCCGACTTCGCGGCAACCGTGCAGTCGGTGCAGCGGAAGTGCCATCTGGTTGTACTGCTTGTGCAAGACGCGCTTGAGAGTAATCCGCCCGAAGGTCTCTTTTCTGCGAGGCTTGGGGGGATGCTCTCACGAGGTCGTTTGAAGCCTTCAACCGCCGCGAGCTATCTGGAAGACTTGGGCGTTGAAACCCGCGTTATTCGCGCCATGGACAGTGTTGAAACGGGTCTGGCCTCGTGACCCAAGACGAGCTGCTCCAAGAACTTTCTCCCATTCGTCTGCCCATAAGCTACGCAGAGTTTACGGCCCAAGATGCGCTGTTGGCGCTCTCTCTCGGCCTGATTGGCGGGTTGATCATCGCCAAGCTTGTCGGGCTGGTGACCACGCGAAGTGTGGGCGCCCATGATCTCGCTCAAACGCGGATAAAGGCGCTCTCGAAGTTGGACCCCGACCAGCGGCTGCTCGGTCTGGCTGAGCTGCTGGGGGAATATGCGCCAGAGCAGCTTAGAAAACTCAAGGCAGGTAATAGCCTTTATGATCCGACCCGTCACCTTGATCCGGCAGAGTTTGAAGCCGCTATTTTGAACGCCACCAAAAGAGGTGCGCGATGATCGAGTTTGCGCATCCTTGGGCTGTTGGTCTGATCGTCATACCATGGCTTTTACACTGGTTTCTCCCCGTGCAAACCCGTCAGAGCGGGGCGCTCACTCTGCCGTCCGCTTTTGAGCGATCTTTTGAGCCTGAGACCGGACATAAAGCCCTCAAACGCGCTAATAGATTTGCACCGCTTGTCATTTGGCTGCTCATCGTGCTGGCCCTGACTGGCCCGCGCCAAGAACAGGTGCTTGATGTTTTGCCCGCCTCTGGGCGGGATGTGATGCTCTCCCTTGATCTGTCTGGCTCCATGGAGCGGGAGGATTTTAACCTCAATGGCCAGACCGTTTCGCGCCTGTCCGCTGTGCAAGCGGTGGCCTCGGAGTTCGTGAAAGGGCGGCTTGGGGATAGTGTTGGTCTGGTTATTTTCGGGGACCGCGCTTATGTGGCCGCTGCGCCTACGCATGACGTGGCCTCGGTGGCCCATGTGGTTGAAACCTCGATCATAGGCATTTCCGGCAAATCAACTGCGATTGCTGACGGGATCGGATTGGCCATCAAGCGCCTGCGGGATCGCGATGCCAAGAGCAGGGTCATCATTCTGCTCTCCGACGGTCAGGATACTTCGGGCAATACCGATCCTGTGGCCGCCGCTGAGGTCGCTGCGGAATACGGTATTCGCATCTACACGATTGCCCTGGGGCCTGTGGATCTTGAAAGCAATCCGAGCGCGCGGGATGCGGTGGATACAGAGACGCTGCGAGACGTGGCGGAGGCCGCTAATGGCAAGATGTTCCGTGTTAAAACCACCGATGATTTGCGCGAGGTCACGGGAGCTATCGACGCTTTGGAGCCAAGCCCCTCTAAAGCCCCGCCCATTCAGACATGGCGGGATTATTGGATTTTCCCTGCAGGGCTGGCGGTTTTCCTGATCGCAGGCCTCATGGTCATGGGACGCAGAGGGCTGGTCAGATGATTACGCTCGCTCAATTTGCCCTGCTCCGCCCGTGGTGGCTTCTGGCCATTCCTGTCGTTATTGCGCTGGCCGTTTTGGCGTGGCGCAAGGCGGACGGGTTCGGGCGTTGGCGAGAGGTGATTGATCCCGATCTTTTGCCAGTTCTTACCCGTCTTGGTCAGGTGGAGGTCGGTGCGAAAGATTACCGTCCCGTTTTTATGGCCATCGCCGCCTCGCTCATGGCAATTGGTCTTGCCGGACCATCCATTCGCAATCCCGGCGCTCCGGTTTTTCGCAACATGGACGCCATTGTGATCCTTATGGATTTATCCCCTTCCGTGGTGGAGGGAGGCGGGCTTGGCGATGCGCAATCTACCGTGGCAAGGCTGCTTGATAGCAGTGTGAGCCGTCCTGTCGCGCTCATCGTTTATACGGGCGAGAGCTTTTTGGTGAGTGTGCCGACCCGCGAGCCCCAAGCGCT
>CAZXRG010000359.1:0-2215 GCA_964642935.1 uncultured Rhodobacterales bacterium
GCGTCCCCCATACCCCCCCTCCAAATCCGATAGGTGTTGCTTTTTGAAACACATTTTCGCCCCCAAGCACAAATAAAGTGAATTTCGTTATGTTTTAAACGGAAACACCGCTACCGTTATCAACTCATAAGGGAGTGAATGGGAAGATGGACTGGACACAACAGCTCGATAATTTCTGTGAGCGCCTCGGTCCGGGTCTGATGGGCGAACCCCTGAATGCGATCACAAATATTGCATTTTTCGTCGCAGCCCTCATTGCGTTTCAAAAGGTCAAAGGCGATCGGGGTGCCGTATTTCTGAGCTTTTCAATCGCCCTGATCGGTGTTGGCGCCACGCTTTTCCATACGTTCGCAACCCAATGGGCCGCGCTCGTGGACAGCCTGTCGATCCTCTTGTTCATTATGGTTTACCTTTATATCGCAACCCGCCGCATCTTGGGAAAAGACAAAGCAATCACCTTACTGGCGGTCCTTTTGTTTCTACCCTATGCCATCATTATGGAGCGATATATTGAATCCGCCTTGGGCTCCTTAAATGGCTCGATCCAATATATCCCCGTTCTACTTCTCATCTTCATCTACGGCTTTTTGGCGAAGGACAGGCACACCCGCCGTGGCCTTTGGATCGGAGGCGCTCTTTTCGCAATCGCCCTTATTGTCCGGTCCATGGACCAATCAGCTTGCGCCTCCTTAAGCATTGGTACGCACTTCCTGTGGCACATTATCACCGCCGTCATGCTCACGTGGATGGTGATCGTGTTGCACCGCTCTGACCCCAATCAGACCAGATCAGGTGTTGAACTGCGTTAGCGAGGCCGCTAAACCCTCGCTGATAAAGCTTTTGCCAGCACAAGTGAGATTGCTTCCATGTCCATTGACGTCAAAACAGCTGCCCGCGTGGCACATCTGGCCCGTATTCAAGTCGAGGATGACGCCCTGCCAAAACTGGCGGATGAGCTCTCGGCCATTCTTGGGTTCATGGAGCAACTCAACGAGGTTGATGTGGATGGTGTCGAGCCGATGACATCGGTCACCCCCATGGCCGCCCCGGTGCGCGTTGATGAGGTCAATGACGGTGGCATTCAAGAGCGTATCTTGGCCAATGCGCCCGATGCCCGCGAAGGCTTTTTCTCTGTTCCTAAAGTGGTGGAGTGAACCATGGCCGATCTGAATAAACTCACCATTGAAGCGGCCCGCGACGGGCTTCGCGCCAAGGACTTCACCTCTCGCGAGTTGACGCAATCCTGTCTTGATGCGGCCAATGGTTCAACGGCGTTGAACGCCTATTCGGTTGTCACGGCCGATCAAGCGCTTGAGATGGCTGACGCCGCGGACGCCCGTCTGGCCTCCGGCGATGCACCTGCTCTTTGTGGTATTCCCCTTGGCATTAAAGACTTGTTCTGCACTGAGGGCGTGGCCTCTCAGGCGGCCTCCAAAATTCTCGACGGGTTCCTGCCCCAATATGAAAGCACCGTGACCTCCAAGCTTTGGTCAGAGGGCGCGGTCATGGTCGGTAAGTTGAACATGGACGAGTTCGCAATGGGCTCCTCCAACGAGACCTCATATTACGGCCCCGCCGTTTCCCCTTGGCGGGGCGAAGGCTCGACCGCACAACTGACACCGGGTGGTTCATCGGGTGGCTCTGCGGCGGCTGTCTCTGCTGATCTTTGCCTTGCGGCTACGGGAACTGACACGGGTGGCTCTATCCGCCAGCCTGCCGCCCTAACGGGCATTGTCGGGGTAAAACCCACCTACGGGCGCGTGTCGCGCTGGGGCGTTGTGGCATTCGCCTCCTCTCTTGATCAGGCAGGTCCAATGGCCAAGTCGGTCAAGGATGCAGCGATCTTCCTTCAGGCGATTTCGGGCCATGACGCCAAGGACAGCACGTCGGCCAATATGGAAGTGCCTGACTTCGAGGCGGCTCTAACAGGCGACATTCGTGGCAAGAAGATCGGCATTCCAAAAGAATACCGCATTGACGGCATGTCCGCTGAGATCGAAGCCCTTTGGTCAGAAGGTGCGGAGAAACTTAAAGCAGCAGGAGCGGAGCTGGTCGATGTCTCCCTGCCCCACACCAAATACGCGCTGCCTGCCTATTATGTGATTGCGCCTGCGGAGGCCTCCTCCAATCTGGCCCGTTATGATGGTGTGAAATACGGCTACCGCGCCGACCTGACGTCCGGTGATGGCATTGATGATATGTATGCAAAAACCCG
>CAZXRG010000360.1:0-2198 GCA_964642935.1 uncultured Rhodobacterales bacterium
GCATAGTTCAAGCGATCCACGCCGTCCCAAGCCGCAATGAGCGCTTTACTGTCATCATAGCCCGATTGCGCCGTATCGCAGAGGCCTTCAGGCGCATTGCGATCCATCATGGTTTTTCCGCCAAGCATCCGCATTCCGCGCCGTTTGGCCTCCTCGAAATAGGCATTCACAGACACCGGAGAGGAGGAACAGAACGCCATGGCGGTCGTGGTGCCGTTGGTGATCAGTTGGTTGAAAAACGCCTTTGCGATCCTCTTGGCATGGACTGGATCCTCGAATTTCATTTCCTCTGGAAACGTATGATCGTTGAGCCAGTCGAGAAGTTCGGCGGCATAAGATCCGACCACCTGCGCCTGAGGGAAATGGATGTGCGGGTCAATAAATCCGGGCATGATCAAATGGGGGCGATGGTCGATCACATCTCCTTGGCCCTCAAGGGTCGCGAACTCCCCGATTGCCAGGATGCGACCTGCCTCGATCAAAAGGCCACCGTCCTCAATGAAGGTGATCGCATCAAGATCATCGATATGTTCCGGAGAGCGGTGAAAGCTCAACAATCGTCCACGCAGAAGCGTCGCCATCAGGTGCCTCCGATTTTGGACAGAACTTCTGCCGCGACAAAGGCGGCAATCACTTCAGGTCTTTTGTCCCCGAGACCGGCCTGACCAATAGGGCAGATCAGCGGTGCGGGATCGACTTTGGCGGCTCTCAATTGCGCCTCAAGTACGGCTCGTTTGCTTTTGGAGCCGATCATGCCGACGTAAGATGCATCACCGCGCCTTAAAGCCTCCTCGACGATCAAGAAGTCCAATGCATGATCATGGGTGACGATTATGAATGCGGCACCAGATGGCGCCGTACGAATAGCGGACTCTGGCGCGGCGAGCTCTATCGGCTCAACGTTGAAGGGGAGGTCGCGAAGATAATCCGAACGAGTTTCCACCAGTTTCACCGAGATCGGCAGGGCCGAGAGTGCTTGTACCAAAGCAAGCCCCACATGCCCCCCGCCGAAAATATAGACTGCGGTTTCGTCCTTCGAGCGCCCCAATATTTCGGCGTCTTTTTGAGAGACTTTCTTATAATCAAGCGTCACCTTACCACCACAACACTGTCCCATCTCAGGCCCAAGACGAAGCTCCTGTCGATCCGAGTGCACGTCTAAGGCGGACAGAGATCGGGCGTGCGCGATCGCATCAAACTCCAACCGCCCACCGCCAATTGTACCACTGACGCCGTCCCCATGAACGATCATCTGTGCGCCAACCTCGCGCGGGGCAGAGCCTTGAACTGAGGCAACTCGAACCACGACACTCTCAGCCATTCAATTTCAGACGTTCAACAGCCAAAAGGACACGTTCGGGCGTCACGGGCGTATCAAGTTTGGGACAAGTCTTATAGTCAGCAATAGACCCCACCGCCATGGACAGGGCTTCCACAACCGAGTTCGCCAGCATTATGGGAGGCTCCCCCACGGCCTTTGAGCGCCTGATGGTGCGCTCGGAATTCTCCGACCAATCGGCCAGCCGAACGTTGAATTCGCGGGGCACATCGGAGGCGACCGGAATTTTGTAAGTCGAAGGCGCGTGGGTCAAAAGATGTCCCTTCTCGTCCCAAACCAGCTCTTCTGTAGTCAGCCAGCCCATGCCTTGGATGAAGCCGCCCTCAACCTGCCCCAGATCAATGGCCGGATTTAGCGATTTACCCACGTCATGGAGAAGATCAACGCGATCAACTGTGTATTCTCCGGTTAACGTGTCGATGGTGACCTCGCTGACCGACGCACCGTAAGCGAAATAGTAAAAGGGGCGGCCTTTTCCAGACTCTCGGTCCCAATGAATTTCAGGCGTTTTATAAAAACCCGTAGCGGACAGTTGGACGCGGGCCATGTAAGCTGAATCCACAAGGTTAGCGAAGGGGATTTCTTGATCTTTGACGACGACCAGATTGTCTCTGAAAGTGACGTCTTCGTCGCGCACGCCGTAAGTCTCACAGGCAAACGCGATCAACCGGCTTTTCAAGGTTTGGGCCGCATCGGCTGCGGCCATTCCGTTCAGATCAGAGCCGGAGGAGGCCGCCGTGGCAGAGGTATTGGGAACCTTATCAGTCGCAGTCGCGGTGATCTTGATCCGTTCCAGATCAAGACCTAACTCATGGGCGATGACTTGTGCCACTTTGACGTTCAAGCCCTGCCCCATCTC
>CAZXRG010000361.1:0-2187 GCA_964642935.1 uncultured Rhodobacterales bacterium
CTGCGCATCCCGCGAAAGGACGCCCAAGGGTTCATCGACCGTTATTTCGAGCGGTTCCCGGGCATCAAAACCTACATGGACGACACGGTCGCCTTCGCCAAAGAGCATGGCTATGTGCAAACCCTATTTGGCCGGAAAATCCACACACCGGAAATTAACGCTAAAGGCCCCCACGCGGGGTTCTCCAAACGTGCCGCGATCAACGCACCGATCCAAGGCACCGCCGCTGATGTGATCCGCCGCGCCATGATCCGGATGCCCGATGCAATCCAACACCTACCCGCAAAGATGCTGCTACAAGTGCACGATGAACTCCTGTTCGAGGTTGAAGCCTCAGCTGCCGAGGAAACCATCGCCGTGGTCAAAGACATCATGGAAAACGCGGCCATGCCCGCAGTTGAAATTGACGTGCCTCTCATTGTTGAGGCGGGCCAAGGGGACAATTGGGCCGATGCGCACTGACATGTTCTGACAGGATAAACAGCTTAGAAATCCAAAATGCCAGAGCCGTTTAAGAACCTTTTCAATCCCGAGATGATCGCCCAAATGGGCGGCCATCTTGCCCGTGCCAACCCTGAATTTGATGCGCACGCCTTTGTTCAATTGGCCACCAGCGGCCTTGACGCTTTGGAGCTAAAAGAACGCTCCAATCTTATTCGCGATGCACTCACAAAAACGCTTCCCGCAGATTTCGCAAAAGCCTGCGAGACCATGACCCGTTCTCTCCACCCGACTGACACTCAGGAGAAGGGCAATGAGATGGATAGTAAGGGCATCGCCGGTTGGGCAATCATGCCCATGGCAGATTATGTGGCTGAACATGGGTTAAACGATCTCGACACAAGTTTCGCCACGCTTAAAGAACTGACCAAACGCCTGACCTCGGAATTTGCAATTCGTCCTTTCTTCATTCACGCCCCAGACGAGACGCTCAAAACGGTTCAGACTTGGGCCAATGATCCCAATCTCCACGTGCGCCGTTTGGCCTCGGAAGGATCACGCCCCAGACTGCCTTGGGGGTTACGCCTTCACGACTTTGTCGATGACCCAAAACCAATCCTAACAATCCTAGAGACACTTAAAGACGACCCCGAAGAATACGTCCGCCGATCCGTCGCAAACAACCTCAACGACATCGCAAAAGACCACCCCGACCTTGTGGCCGGAATCGCAAACACATGGCTTAAAGGCGCCTCAAGAGATCGAACACGCCTCGTCAAGCATGCCTGCCGCTCATTGATCAAAGAGGGGCACAAAGGAACCCTAGAGGCTTTGGGTTACGGTCCGGTAAAAATCGCCGTCAATCTCGACCTGAAAACGAAAAAAATCCAGATGGGCGCGTCGCTCGAATTCGCAGCGCAACTGACCTCACAGGCCGAGACCAGCCAGCCTCTGATCATCGACTACGTCCTCCATCACCTCAAAGCCAACGGGCAAACATCACCCAAAGTCTTCAAATGGAAAATTGCCGAGATCAAACCCGGCCAGACGCTGAACTTGAGCAAAAAACACCCCATCAAACCGATCACCACGCGGGTCTATTATGAGGGCGCCCAAGGGCTCGAAATTCAGATCAACGGGGAAAGTTATGGGCGAGTTGAGTTTGATCTCTCGCTCTGAGTCGCGCCCGGAAAATCCTAAAATTCCCTAAATGCGCCACGCGATCCGTTAACACCGCAAATTTCAGCGATTTCGCGCACAAAGTCTCACACAGGTCATATGCAAATCATATGGCTTTGACAGACTGCCCCGAATTTTCGAGCGCAAAAGTTAACGCGGACCCCAAAATCAGAAGTCGGAGACGCGCCCCTTTTTCTCCCAATCGCCAAAACGGGTGGGTTCTGGTCCATCGCGACCACCCAGCTCCTCGGGCAAATCCAGAGGCTTTTCAGCGGCTTGACGCGCCTCGGCCTCTTTCAAAGCACGATCTGCCGCCTCTTTGATACGCTTTTTGCGGGTGTCTTCATCACTCATCGGGTTGGCCTCTTTACTTTTGCCTCAATATGGCGTCACAGGGGGCGATGACAAGAGAGCAAAATAAATGAGCGCGCCTGGATTGCCAGCACGCCAAGCAGCCGCAGTCCTGTTAACCGGCGTGTTAATGGACAAACTCATGCTGTCCGAGCAAATAGAGGACCCCAAGGGCCCGATCATGGCCCTTGAACCGACCGAGCGCGCCCGTGCCCA
>CAZXRG010000362.1:0-2182 GCA_964642935.1 uncultured Rhodobacterales bacterium
GTGTCGGGCCATAATGGCGGAACCGGAGCCAGCCCTCAGACCTCGATCAAATACGCGGGTCTGCCTTGGGAGATGGGCATTACCGAAACCCAGCAGGTTCTGGCGATCAACAACCTGCGTGATCGCGTGACTTTGCGCACCGACGGTGGTCTTCGAACGGGCCGTGACGTGGTGATTGCCGCGATTATGGGTGCGGAAGAATACGGGATCGGAACAGCGGCGCTGATTGCCATGGGCTGTATTATGGTGCGTCAGTGCCAGTCCAACACCTGCCCTGTGGGTGTCTGTGTTCAGGACCCTGAGTTGCGCAAGAAGTTCACTGGAAATGCGGATAAAGTGGTCAATCTGATCACGTTTTATGCGCAAGAAGTGCGGGAGGTTCTGGCCTCCATCGGTGCCCGTTCGCTGGACGAGGTTATCGGTCGTGCTGACCTGCTGACACAGGTGTCGCGGGGTGCTGCACATCTGGACGATCTTGATCTCAACCCGCTGTTGATCCAGGTCGATGAAGGCAGTGAGATTGTCTATGACCGCTCCAAAGAGCGTCAGGTTGTGCCTGATACGCTGGATGCCCAGATCGTTCAGGATGCCGAGCCGTTCTTTAAGGATGGCGAGAAAATGCAGCTGTCCTATTCGGTGCAAAATACTCATCGGACTGTTGGAACGCGGGTTTCCTCGCATATTGTGAAGCGGTTCGGGATGAACAACGACCTGCAGCGCGATCATTTGACCGTAAAATTGCACGGCTCTGCGGGACAGTCTCTGGGTGCCTTTGCGGCTCCGGGCTTAAAGATCGAAGTTTCTGGCGATGCCAATGACTATGTGGGCAAGGGCCTTTCGGGCGGGCGCATTGTGGTGCGGCCTCCTTTGGAAAGTCCTTTGGTTGCGGCGGACAATACGATCATCGGGAACACGGTGCTTTACGGCGCGACGGCCGGTGAGTTGTTTGCCAATGGGCGTGCAGGCGAGCGGTTCTGCGTGCGCAATTCCGGAGCGACTGTTGTGGTTGAGGGCTGTGGCTCCAACGGGTGTGAGTATATGACCGGTGGTACAACTGTTATTCTGGGCTCGATCGGAGACAATTTCGGGGCTGGTATGACGGGTGGTATGGCCTTTGTGTATGACCCCGATGGTGAGTTTGATCGCCACGCCAATGACGAGAATATTGTCTGGCAGTCCGTTGAGACAGATCATTGGGTTGGTGTTTTGAAAGGTCTGGTTGAGGCTCATGAAGCTGAAACAGGTTCGCCCAAAGCGGCTGAATTGCTGCGCACTTGGGATGAGGTTGTCGGCTCTTTTGTGCAGATTTGCCCAAAGGAGATGCTGGACCGTCTAGAGCACCCGTTGAGCGATCAGGCTGCCAAAGTACCGGCGGAGTGAGTGGAGGTAGGATGCGTTTGAAACGCATCCTACGCGGTGCCTCTGTGATCAAAATCTTCCGATGGATATTGCGACAATGCCTGCGGCTGGTTCTGGTCGTAGCATTGCTTGTCGTATCGCTGCGTTGGATCAATCCGCCTTTGAATTACTATCAGGCCAGCGAATGGTGGCGGTTGGGCAAGTTTGATCGCGATTGGGTTGCCATTGAGGATGTTTCCCCCGTCATGGCCCATGCGGTCGTTGCGGCGGAGGATGCGAATTTCTGCCGCCATTGGGGCGTTGATCTGGATGCCATTCGAAATGTGATCGAAAGCGGCTCGGCGCGGGGGGCCTCGACCATCTCCCAGCAGGTCGCCAAGAATGTCTTCCTTTGGCATGAACGCAGTTATCTGCGCAAAGGCTTGGAGGCCGGATTTACACTTGCCATCGAACTGGCGTGGGGGAAGCGGCGGATTGTCGAGGTTTATCTCAATATTGCCGAGTTTGATGAGGGCGTCTTTGGCGTAGAAGCCGCAGCAAAGCACTATTTCGGAGTCTCCGCGTCGGAGTTGAATTTGGCGCAAGCCTCCCGTCTCGCAGCGGTTCTTCCGGACCCCAAGGGGCGCTCTGCTTCAAAACCATCGCCTTTCATCGTCAAGAGGGCTCAGGGCATCTCAAGTGGAGCGCGGACGATTGTGGCCGATGGCCGTGCCGACTGCTTTAAGGGCGTGGAGTAAGGCTAGCCTAAAGCGCCCGACCTTTAACTTCGAGTTACATATCATCACCAATGTCCCGAGAATGCGAAGCATGGCAGGGTATTGGT
>CAZXRG010000363.1:0-2169 GCA_964642935.1 uncultured Rhodobacterales bacterium
GCCTTGATCTGATCTGTCCGGTACATGGGCGCCCCGGCGTAGATCACATAGCGCAGAGTGGAATGATCGTGGTTCTTGATCTCCGGCGCCTCGACCAGCATTTTCAAAATGGTGGGCACAGTGAAAATGTTAGTCACCCGCCAGCGCTCAACCAAGCTCCAGATCTCTGACGTGTCGAATTTCGCCGCAGTTGTCAGAATGGTCGGAGCGCCGCGCGCTGCCATCATCAGCTGGTGCATGCCCGCGCCATGGGACAAGGGGGCAACAACCAAAGAGGCGTCCTCATGGGTGGTGCCGGGCACCAGATCACAAAGATGGTTGTTGATGACAAAACCGATTTGGCCATGGGTCAGAACCGAGGCTTTGGGCCGCCCGGATGTGCCCGAGGTAAAGAAGAACCAGCACGGATCGTCGCGATCAACCGTCGCCAGAGGCGCTGTGGCCTTAGCGGCTTTCATAAGATCATCAATATCTGGCGCGAAATCTGCTTTGCCAATGGCAATCAGATGCTCTGGCCCATCAATCTTGGCGTGCACAGGGAAGGCCGCATCACACAACAACAGCTTGGCACCTGACAGGTCCGCCATCCAAGCCAAGTCGTCTGGCCCACCGCGAAAATTAGCCGGCACCCAAGCCGCCCCGAGGCGGAAGCAGGCAAACATGCTTTCAAACAGCTGGTTGCAATTGCGCGACTGAATTAAAACTCTGTCGCCCTTCCCGATGCCATGTGCCGCGAAAACCGCCGCCATAGCTTTTACACGTGCATCAAGCTCTGCCCAGTTCCAAACCTGATCGCCCCAGACAAAAGCAGGCATGTCGGTCAGCCTGCGGGCCTGTTGCTCTACCAGATGCGCAAGGTTCATGGTGCGCGTTGAAACCGGGGAGAAGGTCATTTTAGACGTTCAAGGATAGAGCAATAGTTCGTAACCGCCGCCCCGCCCATATTGAAAACGCCACCAAGTGATGCGTCTTTGATTTGCATATCGCCGGCTTCACCCATCAACTGCATTGAGGCCAGAACATGCATTGAAACCCCCGTTGCACCAATGGGATGACCTTTCGACTTAAGCCCGCCCGAAGGATTCACCGGCAGCTTGCCATCTTTGTGTGTAACGCCCTCTCGGATGGCCTTCCAACCTTCGCCCGGCGCGGTCAGTCCCATCGCCTCATACTCAATCATCTCAGCCATGGTGAAACAGTCGTGGGTTTCCACAAAATCGAGATCTTCCAGCGCAACGCGCGCGTCTTCTTTGGCGACGTCCCACGCGCGACGCGCGCCGTCAAAGGCTGTCATATCGCGGCGTGACAGGGGGAAGACGTCGTTTTGATGGGCGCGGGCGCGAAAGGCTATGGCGCGGGCCAAGCCTTCGGCGGTTTCGCGATCGGTGACCACCAAAGAAGCGGCACCATCAGAGACAAGGCTGCAATCGGTTCTGCGCAACGGCCCTGCGACGCGTGGGTTTTTGTCGGAAACGGTGTTGCAGAACTCAAACCCGAAGTCTTTTTTCATATGCGCAAAAGGATTGCCGACACCATTGGCATGGTTCTTGGCAGAGATCATTGCCAGCTCTTCGGATTTGTCGCCGTACTTCTGGAAATAGCTCCCTGCGATCTGGCCAAAGACGCTGGCAAATCCGGCAGGCATACCGTCTTCTTCCTTGCGATAGGCCCCAGCCAGCAAAATATCCCCGATATCTTCATTGGGGGTTGCGGTCATCTTCTCCGCCCCGATCACAAGCGCAATGCGCGCGCGCCCCGCCTCCACCGCATCTATGGCCGTATAAAGCGCCGCCGATCCGGTCGCGCAGGCATTCTCGGTCCTTACCGCCGGCGTATGTTCCAAACCCGGCACCGCGACTGAGACCAAGCCCGCCTCAAAGCCTTGCTTGGAAAAGCCGGCATTCAAAACACCGACCGTAACAAAATTAACATCTTGCGGACTGACCCCTGCATGGTCCAACGCCTCGGTGCCAACACTTGCGATGAGCGCCTCGATATCTTCGGCTTCCAACTTGCCAAACGGGCTATGCGCCCAGCCTACAATCACGGCTTCATTGCGATCTTGCGTCATGTCAGCACCCTGTTTTCATCATCCAGTTTTCCCAAGCGTTAGCCCGTCTTGGCCAAAGCGTGCGATCAGCTTTTCGATATGCCGCACCTCTTCCAACA
>CAZXRG010000364.1:0-2166 GCA_964642935.1 uncultured Rhodobacterales bacterium
GAAGACCTATCTGATCACGGGGGCCAATTCGGGCACCGGGTTTGAGGCCTCGCGCATTCTTCTCTCCAAAGGGGCAGGCGTGGTCATGCTCAACCGTAGTGTGGAGAAATCGACGGCTGCGCTGGACGCGTTAAAGACAGAGTTTGGCTCAGATGCGCCCGTCCGCTTTATCCGCATGGACTTGGCTGACCTCAAAAGCGTGCGTGAGGCGGCGGGGGAAGTGCTTAACACTGTGCCCCAAATTGATGCACTCATCTGCAACGCCGCAATCGCGCAAGTGCCGACTCAAAAGCGCACCGTTGACGGTTTTGAGAGCCAACTTGGCACCAATCACTACGGCCATTTTGTCCTGTGCGGGGCGCTGTTTGAGCGCCTTGAAGCTTCGAACGGGCGCATCGTCGTGGTGGCCAGTCTTGGCTATAAGATGGGGCTCAAAACCATCAAGTTTGACGACATGAACTGGGATGAAAACTACAGCGCCAACCCTGCCTATAGCCAAAGCAAACTGGCGCAAATGATGTTCGCCTATGAGCTGCAGGATCGCGTTAAAGCGGCGGGCAAATCGGTGGAGGCCTATGTGTGCCACCCCGGTTCCTCCGCGACCTCTCTGATCAGTACCAGCGGTGGGCTGATGACGCGGGCGATTTTCAAGCTGATGACCCTGACCCCGATCGTGCAAACCGCCGAGAAAGGCGCTTATCCCGAAGTGATGTGCGCCACGCAAAAGGGCCTTGAGCAAAGGGCTCTTTATGGTCCCACAGGGCGTATGGAGTGGGTCGGGCCGGTTGGGGAGGGGACGTTGGAACCCTATGCCTATGACAAAGCGGTCATGGAGAAATTGTGGCGTCGCTCTGAGGAAGAAACCGGCTTCAACTGGATTTTTTGAACGCAGCCGCTTGACCTACCCCCCAATCGCTCCATTCTTTGAAATTACAGGAGGCCGATGATGTTGAAATTGCTGCTTGCACTCTCTTTCGCCCTTTGCGTTTCGCTGCCCGCCCGCGCGCAATCGGATGACATCACCGGCGTGATCGCCTCCCAACTTGAGGCTTTCCAAGCGGACGACCTACCCCGTGCGTTCTCCTTTGCCTCGCCCACCATCAAAGGCATGTTCGGCAATCCCGAGAACTTCGGGGTGATGGTCAAACGCGGCTATCCCATGGTCTGGAGACCCGCTGACGTGCGCTTTGGTCCCCTCAAATTCATCAGCGGACGCATCTTGCAAATCGTGTTTTTCACCGACTTCAACGGGCAGGTGTTTGAGGCATCTTACGAGATGATCGAGACGGAAAACGGCTGGCAAATCAACGGGGTAAGCCTGAAGGAAGTCGGTATGGGGGCGTGAGGTCTAAGCGCTGAAATCCGAGGCCGTCAGATGATACGCCTTCCCGAACCCACCATTGAGATCGCCTGACATCACCTCAAAGCGCACGAAGTTGAAATCGGTGAAATCAATGTAAAGCTGTGCTTTTGGATGGGTCTTGAGGTAGTGATCGCGGAGGCTTTTCTTGTCCACCCAACGGGCCTCACAGGTCAGGGTCAAGCGGGGATGGGTGAGCGGATCGCCCTTGTCGCCAGGCTCTCCCAGCAGGAGGGAGCAAATCGGTTTAACCTTCAATGCTTTAGTGTGAAGCGATAGGTCGGAAATCAGAGTGATCGGGGCGCCTTGAGGGTCCGTGCCAATGGCGATGCGGGTCACATGGGGGTGGCCAGTGTCGGGATGGGTGACGGCAATGCTTCCGAAATGCGCATTTGAAATCAGTGATTTGGCGAGGTCGCGTGCCTCTTCATCTGTGGGTCGGTGCGTCATGAGAGCTGCCTCGCTCGGGCGCGAACGGAGGGTGCTTTATCGTCAAGCGCGTCGGCCTGCGCCTGCTCGGAACGGGGCGCAAACTCGGGATAAAGCGCTGCCAGATGGGCCAGAGCATCCATGGACCAAGCCCTTAAAAACGGTCGTTCATGGCTCAACAGTTCAACCATCTCCAATGCTAAAACGCGGGCGGGAGCGGGGGAGGGATGCAGCTTTCGCGTGGCTTGCGCCAGATGCAATTGCGCCTGCCAATCAGTGAGGGCTGGGGCCGCAGCCGCCAGTTGATCCGTGCGGGACTGGGAGAGGATATCCCCACGCTCCAACCGATCCTTGATCAACCAAGTGGCCCCGTTTTC
>CAZXRG010000365.1:0-2161 GCA_964642935.1 uncultured Rhodobacterales bacterium
TTGTTGATCGGCACTTTGATGTAGGCGGTGCCGTTGTCCTCGGGCTCTGGCATATTGCCTGCGCGCATGTTTACTTGGATGGAGGGGACGATCAGTTTGGGCATGCCCAGTTGGGCGTCTCTGGTCTCTCGCATTTCGATGAAGTCTTCGCGGGTTTTGCCTGCGATATGGAGGTTGCTGGCTTTTTGCTCGGCCACGGTGGTTTCCCACGCATAGGTGTCGCGCCCGGGTGCTTTATAGTCGTGGCACATGAACAGGCGGGTGTGGTCGGGCAGGGAGAGCACTTTTTGGATGCTGTCGTAGAGCTGGCCTGCGTCGCCTCCCGGAAAGTCGCAGCGGGCGGTTCCGAAGTCGGGCATGAAGAGCGTGTCGCCCACGAAAGCCGCGTCACCGATGACGTACGTGAGGCAGGCGGGCGTGTGGCCCGGTGTGTGCAGGACGGAGCCTGAGAGGGCGCCTATTTCGAGGCGGTCCTGTTCGCGGAAAAGTTGGTCGAACTGGGAGCCGTCCCGTTGGAATTCCGTGCCCTCGTTGAAGACTTTTCCGAAGGTGTCCTGGACGGTTGTGATCTCTTCCCCGATGCCGATTTTTCCGCCCACTTGGTCTTGTAGATAAGGGGCGGCGGAGAGGTGGTCGGCGTGTACATGGGTTTCCAGGATCCATGCGATCTTCAGATCATGTGCGCGCGCATGGGAGATGATCTCATCAGCAGCTTTGGTGTCCGTGCGCCCTGCGGCTTGGTCGTAATCGAGCACACTGTCGATGATTGCAGCCGCATTGCTGTCAGGGTCCTTGACCACATAGGAGATCGTATTGGTGGCTTCGTCAAAAAATGCAGTGACATCAGGTGTCATGGCCGGTCTCCTCTTGGTTGGGGGTCTTATATATAAGGAAATTTGAATATGAGAAGGGGTAGACTACATCCGGCCCTTCACATTTTTCACGGCATCTCCGGCGGCTTGGGCCATGTGCATGACATCGCTGGCCATGGTGACCACGTCAAAACCCCAGTCGAACCCGCGCACGGCATAATCGGTTGAGGCGGTGTGCAGGCAGGCTTTGATGCCTTGATCATGGGCCGCTTTGAGGATGCGCTCGATGGCCTTGGTGATCTCGGGCTCTTCGCGGTCCATGCCTGCGGGCAGGCTGCCGTTGGACAGGCTCATGGTCAGGTCCGAGGGGCCTATATAGACGCCATCAAGACCGGGGGTGGCGACGATGTCCTCGAGGTTGTCAAAGGCCTCTTGCGTTTCGATCATGGCCAGCGCGAGGACTTCTTCGTGGTTTTTCTCCACATAATCGGCCCCAAGTGCATAGCGGGCACGGATCGGGCCGAAGGAGCGGGAGCCTCTGGGGGGATAGCGCATGTAATCGACAAATTCCTCGGCCTGTGCTCGGGTGTTGACCATCGGGCAGATCACGCCCATGGCGCCCGCATCGAGCGCTTTCATGATGTCGGCCGGATCAAGCCATGGCACACGCACCATCGGTGTGACGGGGCTGGCGGAGAGGGCTTGGAGCATTGCGACCATGTCTGCGTAGTCGATCAACCCGTGTTGCATGTCGATGGTCAGACTGTCGTAACCAAGGCTGCCCATCACCTCGGCGGTGAAGCTGTTGGGGACGGAAAGCCAGCCGTTGAGGCCTGCTTTGTTGTCGTTCCACAATCTGCGAAGGCCGTTCTTTTGCATGGTGTGCCGCTCCCTATTGGCGTTTTTTATGAGGAGCATAATGCGGCTGAAATGGTGTGCAAGAATTTAAGTTGGGGGAAGGATTTCGAGGTAAGCTCGGGGTTTGTTGGCGGTCTCAGCGGGGCGGTTGTTTTCGATCCTTGTGTTGGATCAAGGTGAGTGTTTGAATTATGTATTATTTGACTCATTAATGTTGATTAGGCAACATTATGGTGTTATCGCGGTGGTATGTTGGAATCAGCCAAATCAGATCATCGTCGGGCTTTGGACGGTATCGCGACGCTTCAGTCGCAGATGACCTTTCGTTTCTCTGTGCTGTCCAAGCTGTTGGATCGGCAGATGGCGGATATTGCGGGAATGTTCGGGCTGTCGCTTGGTGGTTATCGCGCTCTGGCGACGATTGCCGCCTTTGAGGAGGCCACGGCGGCTGATTTGGTGCGTTACACGGGCTACGATAAGGCCGCGTTAAG
>CAZXRG010000366.1:0-2157 GCA_964642935.1 uncultured Rhodobacterales bacterium
AATCATGCGAACAACTCTTCTCTCGCCGCTATGGCAGACGCTACACATGTGGCCACCAGCAGCGGATCTTGGTTCGATCCAAGCATTTGGAGCACCGGAACAGTTCCCGGAAATGATGCGCGTGTTGTGATCCCATCTGGGTTTGATGTCAGCTATGATGGCCAGTCCGATGCCTCGCTTTTCACGGTCGGGGTGATGGGGGGGCTGTCTTTTGCCACCGACCAAGACACCAGAATGCTGGTGGATACGATCGTGGTTCAGCCATCAGGGAAAATGACGGTTGGCACGGCGGATAATCCTGTGGCCGAGGGCGTCACGGCGGATATTATTTTTGCCAATAACGGACCCATTGACGTCAATTGGGATCCGAGCCTTTTGAGCCGTGGATTGCTAGGCCTTGGCGATGTTGAAATTCATGGGGCCCAGAAGTCGTCCCATCATAAGGCCCAAACCGACCCGATGACTGGCGACACGACGTTGGAGCTGGCGGAGGTTCCGGTGAACTGGAACGTGGGCGATACCATTGTGATCGCGGGCACGCGTTATGACGGCCACAAGTGGGACAATGACATCAGAGCGGTTCGCCATTTTGGAACCGAGGATGAGGTGCGCGTTATCACGGCCATTGATGGGGGCACCATCACGCTCGATGCGGCCCTTCAGCATGACCATGACACGCCGCGTGCGGATCTTAAGACCTCGATTGCCAATTACTCCCGCAACATCACCTTCCAGTCCGAAGATGGGGCTCAGGTGCATGAACGGGGACATGTGATGCTGCACACCAGGGACTCGGATGTGGCCTATGCTGCGTTTGACGATCTGGGACGGACAGATAAATCCATTCCTTCTTTAGACGTGGGCGCGTTTACTCAAATCGCCTCTGACAGCAATGTTCAGGGCCGCTATTCGCTGCACTTTCACAACAACGGCGTGGACGATCCTGAGAACGCGACAATGGTTATCGGCAATAGCATTACAGGCTCACCCGGCTGGGGGATGGTCCATCACAACTCCAATGTGATGATGCACGACAATGCCACCTTTGATACATTTGGAGCGGGGTTTGTTGCAGAAACTGGCAACGAGATAGGCGCCTGGACCAACAACATCGCGATCAATGCACCCGGGGTGAGCGACGGCAATCCCAAGAACTCGGTTGATTTGGCGACGTTTGATATGGCCCGATCCGGTGATGGTTTCTGGTTTCAGGGGCGCATGGTGCAGGCCGAGGGCAATATTGCCGCCAGCGTCGGGCACGGCTTCACCTATTTCCATCGCGGAGCCAGTGTGAACGATGCCAGCGAACGGGGTAATATTAACATCCTTGATGGCCAGTTCCCCCTCGGCGATGCACTAGACGGGCGGCAAAGGATCACCGTCGATGACGTGCCGATTATAAGCTTCAGCAACAATGAGACCTTCGCCTCCCATCACGGTCTTTACGTGGTTAAAGCGAACCCGCGCCAAGGCCATGACATTTACAGCCGGATGGAGGATTTCACTGGGTGGAACGTTCGAGTTGGTGCTGAATTGGAGTACACCTCCCGCTATATTCTGAGCAATTTTGATCTGATCGCTAAGGAGGACGTCACGTTTAAGTCGTCGCTCTTTGGTGTAATTATCGGGCCAAACGCCTCTGCTATCATCATTGACGACCTCAAGGCAGATGGTTTCAACAATGGCGGCGTGGAGTTGTCACAGCGTTGGACTGGAAATCGGGACGAGGCGGTGCTGAACCAAAAGCAGTTCCAAGTGGTCAATCCAGTATTCACGGGTATCGCTCCGGAAGATCAGATCGTTATCGTTGAAGGTTCCTCCTCGGGCGGAGAGTTGGTGACCGGCAGTTTTAATTCGACGCCTGTAGAGGTCGTATTTGACGCCCCTCTCTGGTTTGAGGATGACCGGAGTGACTTGAGCAAACAAGGTGTCGAAATCAGTGGCACCAAGACCGACAGCCTTGGCACCTCCCCGATCCCAGCGGGCGATGACACCTACAAGATCTCGCGCATTCAAGTTCAGCGCATCTTGGAGACCGACGGGTATTATACCGATGCCTCAGGCGCGCGCTTCTTTTTCGTAGAGCAGTACTTCGCAGATCGCTTGACGGGAGAAATATTCAAAACCAGCACGCTGGTTGAGATTGATCCCGACATT
>CAZXRG010000367.1:0-2140 GCA_964642935.1 uncultured Rhodobacterales bacterium
ATGAAGGCTTCGCGGATTTTGCGGCCCTCTTCGGTGCGGATCGGGATGTTTTGCAGGTTCGGATCGGTGGAGGCGAGGCGACCGGTGGAGGCGCCGGCGATGGAATAGGAGGTATGAACGCGGCCCGTTTCGGGGTGGATGTGGTTCTGGAGCGCGTCCGTGTAGGTCGATTTCAGCTTGGACATTTGCCGCCAGTCCAGAACGAGACCGGGCAGATCATGGCCCTCTGCTGCGAGGTCCTGAAGCACGTCGACGCCCGTGGCATAGGCTCCGGTTTTGCCTTTTTTACCGCCCGGCAGTTCCAGCTTGTCGAACAGGATTTCACCGAGCTGTTTGGGGGAGCCTACGTTAAACGGCCCACCTGCCTTTTCATGGATTTCCGCCTCAAGCCCCGCCATTTTCTGGGCGAAGTTGTTGGACATGCGCGACAGGTGATCGCGATCGACCTTGATGCCGTTCATTTCCATCGTGGCAAGCACTGGCACCAAGGGGCGCTCGAGCGTTTCATAGACGGTCGTGACTTGGGATTGATGCAGCTTGGGACGGAACATTTTCCACAGACGCAACGTGACATCCGCATCCTCAGCCGCGTATTTCACCGCGTCATCAACAGGGACGCGATCAAAGGTAATCGCAGATTTTCCGGTGCCCAGAAGCGTCTTGATCGAGATCGGGGTGTGGCCGATGTATTTTTCGCAGAGCGCATCCATGCCGTGATTGTGCAAGCCACCATGAAGGGCGTAACTCAACAGCATGGTGTCGTCGATGGGTGCGACTTCGACCCCGTAGCGACGGAAGATTTTGAAGTCGTATTTCATGTTCTGGCCGATTTTGAGGATCGAGGGATCCTCAAAGACCGGTTTGAGGAGCGCCAAAGCCTCCTCCATTTTCATCTGACCAGGCGAGAGTGAGGCCGCGCCCAAAAGATCGCCCTCCCCTTCCACATGAGCCAGAGGGATGTAGCAGGCTTCGCCGGGCTCGACGGACAAACAAATGCCGACCAGATCAACGCGCATTTCATCAAGTCCGGTGGTTTCCGTGTCCACGGCCACATAGCCGCGCTCATAAATGCGTCCGATCCAGTCCTGCAACGCCGCCGCATCGGACACCTTCTCGTATGTACCCTGATCGATGGGCGCGCGCAGCGAAGCGTCCTCGGACGCGAGGGCCTCAAGGGGGCTCGATGCCCCCGCCGGGGCCGCTACTACCGCCGGAGGCTCAACGCCCAATTTGTCCGCCACGCGATTGGTGAGCGTTCTAAATTCCATCTCCGACAGGAAGCTCAAAAGCGGGTCGGCCTCAGGATCGGTGACCTCGAAATCCTCAATGGGGGTCTCTAGGGTCATATTGCAATCGAGCGTCACCAGATCGCGCGACAGGCGGATTTGATCGGCGTTATTGATCAGGGTTTCGCGCCGTTTGGGCTGCTTGATTTCTTCTGCACGGGCCAAAAGCGTGTCGAGATCGCCGTATTCCTGAATAAGGAGAGCGGCTGTTTTAACGCCGATACCAGGCGCTCCGGGCACATTGTCCACGCTGTCACCGGCCAAGGACTGGATGTCGATGACCCGATCCGGGCCAACCCCGAATTTCTCCTCGACCTCTTCAATGCCAATGCGTTTGTTTTTCATGGCGTCAAACATCTCAACGCCACCACCGACCAGTTGCATCAAATCCTTATCCGAGGAGATGATCGTGACGCGCCCGCCCGCATCTCGCGCCATGCAGGAATAAGTGGCAATAATATCGTCGGCCTCAAAGCCTTCTTGCTCGATGCAGGCGATGTTAAAGGCGCGGGTGGCGTCGCGCGTCAGCGGCATTTGCGGGCGCAAATCTTCGGGCATAGCATCGCGGTTGGCTTTATATTCGGGATAAAGATCGTTGCGGAAGGTGTGGCTGCCTTTATCGAAAATCACGGCGACATGGGTGGGTGCATCAGGCCCCTTATTATCCTCGACCATTTTATAGAGCATATTGCAAAAGCCCGAGACCGCCCCGATGGGCAGCCCGTCGGACTTGCGTGTAAGCGGCGGGAGCGCATGGTAGGCGCGGAAAATAAACGCCGATCCATCGATCAGATGAAGATGGTGACCTTTTCCGAATGTCTCGCCCATGTGAATTCCCCTATTGCCAGTTTGCC
>CAZXRG010000368.1:0-2129 GCA_964642935.1 uncultured Rhodobacterales bacterium
AAAAGGGATGGAACCATGAAACGATTGATACTTCTGGCCACGCATGTGCTGGCTCTGGCCATCGGGTTTGGGCTTGGGGTTTACTTCCTGCCGATCCTCACCGCCCCTGCTTCGCCCGACCGCGCGATGCTGGAAGAACAGGCCCAATCGGCCATGTTTGCTGGTGAGTTTACCCGAGACCTCAGGGGCAGTGATTTTCTTCATTGGGGTGAAGGGACGATTAGCTTGACGGATTTGATCATCGTGCATGAGGGAAAGCTGGCACCGGGGCCGGATTACAAGCTCTACCTGACCAAGAAGTTTGTGGAGCATGAGGACGAGTTTCTCCCCATCAAGGACCAGTCTCCCTATATTGGCGACGTGAAAACCTTCGAGGGGCTTCTGCTCGATATTCCTTTGGGGATTGATGTTTTGGAGTATGCAGGGGTCGTCATCTGGTGCGAGGCTTTTGGCGAGTTCATCACCTCGGCCCAGTATCAGTAAAAGGGGCGCGGATTGAGCCGCACCCCGAATTTTTAGCCAAGGGCGTTGTTACAGCGCAAACAAACGCCTGGGTGTTTGTGGGTGCCTACGTCTGGAAGGAATTTCCAGCACCGTTCGCATTTCGCGCCTGTTGCCATGTTTGGCACAACGGCTACTCCGCTCGTATCATCCAGCGTGAAAGCCTCCTTGGGAGCGGCCGCGTCGGAGACGGTCACGCCACTGGTCAGACATAGGTCCGCCAGATCGACGGAGGCGAGGATATCGCGTGTCGCCTGATCTTCCACATAGACCGTCGGCGCGGCTTGCAATGAAGAGCCGATGCGTTTTTCCTGACGCTCTACCTCAAGTGCTCCGGTGATCACACGGCGCACGCGGCGGATGGCGGTCCATTTGTCGGCCAAGTCCTGATTGAGCCAATTGCTTGGGGTCTCTGGGAAGTCGACCATATGGACCGAGGTTTCGGTGCCGTTCCGGTGCTCCCAGACGTCCTCCATGGTGAAGACGAGGATCGGGGCCAGCCATGTGGTCAGGCGCTCGAACAGGATGTTGAGCACGGTGCGTGCGGCCATGCGTGTCGGATCATCCGCCGCGTTGCAATAGAGCGCGTCTTTGCGGATGTCGAAATAGACCGAGGAGAGGTCGATGGTTGCGAATTCGAAGATCGCTTTGAACACCCCTTGGAAGTCGTATTTCGCGTAGCCTTCGCGCACGGTGACGTCGAGTTCGGCGAGGCGATGCAGCACCCAGCGCTCCAGTTCAGGCATGCTATCAGGGGCTTGCGCCTCCGAGCCGTCATAACCGTCCAGATTGCCGAGCATGAAGCGCATTGTATTGCGCAGGCGGCGGTAGCTGTCGGCCACGCCTTTGAGGATTTCCGGCCCGATCCGCTGATCGGCGGTATAATCCACCTGAGCCACCCAAAGGCGCAGGATGTCAGCGCCGTATTGCTTGACGACCGTCTCTGGCACGATGGTGTTGCCCAGAGATTTCGACATCTTCAGGCCCTTCTCATCAAGCGTGAAGCCATGGGTCAGAACGCCCTTATAAGGGGCGCGACCCTTGGTGCCACAGGCTTGCAGCATGGAGGAATGGAACCAGCCGCGATGCTGGTCGGTGCCCTCCAGGTAAAGGTCGGCGATGCCGTCCTTAGCGCCATCCTCACGGTCGCGCAAAACGAAGGCATGGGTGGAGCCGGAGTCAAACCAGACGTCGAGAATGTCGAAGACCTGTTCCCAGTCGTCGGCGTTGTAATCATCGCCCAAGAACCGCTCTTTCGCGCCATCCTTGTACCATGCATCGGCACCCTCTTCCTCGAAAGCGGCCTTGATGCGGGCATTGATCTTCTCGTCGCGCAGAAGGAAATTCTCATCCGTTGGCAAGGCCCCTTTGCGGGTGAAGCAGGACAGAGGAACCCCCCAAGCCCGTTGCCGAGAGAGCACCCAGTCAGGGCGCGCTTCGATCATGGAATGGAGACGGTTTCGGCCGGTTTGGGGCGTCCAAGTGACCAGCTCGTCAATGGAGGTCAGAGCCCGTTCGCGGATGGTTTTGCCGTGCGTGTCATTCCCGCCGACCTCTTTGTCGATGGCCGCGAACCACTGGGGCGTGTTGCGGAAGATCAGAGGGGCTTTGGAGCGCCATGAGTGGGG
>CAZXRG010000369.1:0-2085 GCA_964642935.1 uncultured Rhodobacterales bacterium
CGCGCATGCATGAAGAATCAATCCAGCGCCCCAAAAGACGACATATCTTCATCATTGATGGTACGCTCAGCCGGATTGAAGAAGGCGATGAGACCAATGCCGGAATTCTCTACAAGCTTCTGACCGAGAACGGACCACAGGCGTCACAGACAGTGGGCTATGATCCCGGAGTGCAGGCCAAAGGTTTGATGAAGTGGATCAAAGTTGCTGCGGGAACGGGGATCAACGAGAGTATTTTGCAAGGCTACGCGACCCTTTGCAGTCGGTATCGGCCCGGCGATAGCATCATGCTTTTTGGATACTCCCGTGGGGCATATGCTGTGCGCTCCCTTGCCGGGCTCATTGGTCGCATCGGTATGTTGCGGGCTGAAGAAGCGACGCAAAGGCGTGTCTATCGTGCTTTTCGCTATTACGAGGCCCCGACCCCGTCGGCTGCGGCCAAAGACTTTTGTGACGCCTATTGCCATCCCAGTGTCGACATCGAGTTATTGGGGGTGTGGGATACGGTCAAATCCTTGGGCCTGCCCTATCCGATCCTCAATCGACTGGCACCTATGGCGACGGAATTTCATGACCACTCGCTGCTCAATAACACCCGCAACGCTTATCAGGCCTTGGCATTGGATGAGAACAGGACCTCCTACACGCCTCTCCCGTGGCGGATCAAAGAGGCTTATAAGGGCCATGTTGAGCAAATGTGGTTTGCAGGGGCGCATTCGGACATTGGTGGGCAGATCGTGGGGCGTCCTCAATCGCGCCCGCTTGCGAATATTCCGCTTGTTTGGATGTTGGATAAGGCGGAGCAATCCGGTCTCAAGCTTCCCCCCGATTGGCGTCATGAGTTTCCCCAGAACCACAAAGCCCCCATGCATGGGCCCTATCGTGGAAATGGCCGTTTGTTCATTGCGCGTGGCCCCCGTGAGGTGGGATTATGTTCCAGCGAAAGCATTCATCCGTCCGTCTTTGATCGCATGGCAGCCATGAAACGCTACAAACCCAAAGCGGTGCTCAGCGTAGAGCAAACACAATGGGCGCCAGAATGGCGGGAACACATTCAAGGACACCTCCAGCCAGAATAAGGCCGCGGGCGAACCTGCCGGAAAATCTTCTCCACAACAGGATCAGAAGTCCCAAACACAAAAGCCCCTCTAACGGTCCAATAATGTGTCCATAATGGTTAGTGTCCCAGTAGCTTAGAGGGCTCTGGAATTTCCAATTGGAGAACGGCCAGAAATGCGCCCTTCCATCATCGTGATGCAACGGTAGATCAAGGAGCACATGCGCCAGCCCTGCCCCGGCAAACGCCAGAATAACAGGCCAGCGCAACAAGAGAGCAATGCACAGCACCAAGAGCCAAAGCGGAATGGAGTTATCGATTGCAAAAACGCTTTGCCAATAGGGTGTGAAATATTGGTTGGTAAAAATCTCGCTCATGCTCATGCCGCGAACTTGCGAGTTCCAAAACACCATGAAATAGAGCGAAAAATCCGGTAAGAGCGCCCCGATAAGGGCGGCGAGGCTAACCTTTGGCGTATCCGGCTTTGCGAATAGAGCGGCCCCGATAATGAGATGTGCTGGAGTATTCATGGCCGCTCTCTGGATGTTTCGCTCATTTCAGAGCATAGGTGTGCAAATGACATTGTCTATCATGATCCAAGGCACCGGCTCGAATGTCGGGAAGTCCATGTTGGTTGCGGGCCTTGCGCGTGCGCTCCATCATCGTGGGTTTAATGTGTCTCCGTTTAAGCCGCAAAACATGTCGAATAATGCGGCTGTTACGTCTGATGGTGGCGAGATCGGACGGGCTCAAGCTTTGCAAGCTTTGGCGGCTCACAAGAGGCCGCATACAGATATGAACCCGGTTTTGTTGAAGCCAGAGACCACAACGGGGTCTCAGGTCGTGGTTCAAGGCAAGCGACTGGCCAGTGTAAAGGCCAAGGATTATGCGGCTCTTAAACCTCAGTTGATGACACATGTGCTTGAAAGTTTTGAGCGCCTGCGTGCGACAAGCGATTTTGTGATTGTAGAGGGTGCAGGCAGTCCGGCAGAGATCAATCTTCGCGATGGTGATATTGCGAACATCGG
>CAZXRG010000370.1:0-2034 GCA_964642935.1 uncultured Rhodobacterales bacterium
ACTGTCCCTCCCCGTGGTGATTGTCGCCACAGTGGTCGGGCTGGTCATCGGCATCATACAAGCGCTCACACAAATTCAGGACCAGACCCTCCCCCATGCGGTTAAACTCACCGCCGTGGCCATCACCATCATCGCCATGGGTGCGCTTTTATCCCAAAAACTGCTGCAATTCACGGTCGATGTGTTTGACCGGATCGCCTTGGGCTGATGATAGAGGAGATCCTCCTAGGGCGCGCACCTGAGGTATTTCTGATCGCTCTGGCTCTGTCAGCCGCCCGCCCACTTGCTTTTATCATGGTCACCCCCATATTCACGCGCTTCGGTCTGCAAGCAGGGCTGATCAGAGGTGCTCTCCTTTTGGCCTTCTCAGCCCCCGTTTTCATCAACCTGCAATTCGAACTGGCGACCGTTCCGTCGCTCTCAAACTTCCAATTCGTCGCCCTTTTGGCCAAAGAAATCCTGATCGGACTGCTTCTGGCCCTGACCTTGGGCATCCCCCTGTGGGCCGTGGCCGCCGCCGGAGACTTCATCGACTTCCAACGCGGAGCCTCCATGGCTGAGCTCGTCGAACCCGGATCAGGCGATACAACCACCCCCACAGGAACCCTGTTCTTTCTGCTCACCGCACTGCTTCTTGCGTCCTCGGACTGGTTTCGCGATGTGCTGCTGGACAACCTTTACCTCACCTACCACCACTGGCCGGTTCTCGAACCACTCCCGGCTCTATCACTGGCTGCAGGTGCAGGCGTTCTGGCATTTCTCGACGACATAATCCGCACGGGCCTGATCCTGTCGATCCCCGTGTTCGGCTCGATGCTGCTGACCGAGATCTCCCTCGCACTGGCGGGAAAATACATCCAACAACTCAACATCATGTTTCTGGCCATGGCCGTAAAACAAATCGTCTACGCCGTTCTGCTCCCGATCTACTTCCTGTCGCTCATGTACTTCATGCGCGCAGAAATAGCCGGACTGGCAGACACCATTGATGTTCTAAGCGGCTTCCTAGACCCCTCACAGGTCCCAAATGAGTAGCAATAACTCCGAGGAAAAAACCCTTCCCCCCTCCCAAAACAAGCTCAAAAAGCAACGGGAAAAGGGCAATGTTGTCACCTCCAAAGAATCCGTCAGCTCCGTGATCATCGCAAGCGTGTTGATCTACCTCTACTTCCGCCGGGACTGGCTGGGGGAGAAAATGGTCCAACTTTTCTTGCTGAACGAAGAGGATTACGATCGCGGTTTCTGGTACATGCTTCAGGTCAAAATTGATCTGACCTGGACCATCGGCGTGCAAATTATCCTGCCGATTTTCGCAATGGTCATTACCCTGAGTATCCTGTTGGGAATGATCGTGGCCGGAGGACCTTTGTTCTCGGTTGAGCCACTTATACCCAAATTCGAAAAGATCAATCCAGCCGCCGGCTTCAAGAAAGTCTTCGGACGCCGCGCCATGATGACCTTCTTGATGCATATGGTGCGCCTGATCTTCATGCTCGCGGTCTTCACGGTGATCGTCGTCTCCGGCTGGACCGCCCTGATCAGAGCACCCATATGCGGCTTTGACTGTGTCACCCAAACACTGGAAGCCAACGCCCTCCCGCTGGTAGTGGCGGCCGCCGTCCTGATGTTCTCCACAGCGATCATCGATTTTCTGGTGCAACGCTTTGAATTCCTGCGAGAGCAGAAAATGTCGATCACCGAGATGCGGCGCGAATATAAGGACATGGAAGGCGATGCCCTGATCAAAGCCCGCCGCGAAATGATCGGCATTGAAATGATCGAAACTCCCACAGGGGCAAAACGCGCGGTAGTCCTGATTTCCAACGCCCCCGACGTAGTGGTGGGCATCCGTTATGTGGAAGAAGAAACCCCTGCCCCTCTGGTCGTGATCCGCGCTAAAGGGGCGGATGCCTGTCGCCGTCTGACCTCCGGTGTGGATGTCCCGACCTATGTAGACTCTGATCTGACAAAAACCTTAGCCAAAACACCCGTTGGCGATTACGTGGTGGATGAAGAAACGGTCATGACCTTGGC
>CAZXRG010000371.1:0-1980 GCA_964642935.1 uncultured Rhodobacterales bacterium
TTCATCCAGGCTTGCAAATGCATGACCGGATGCTCCGAATTCACGCCCCCTTTGGGATCAATCACCAAAGGCCCGGGCCGATACCCTCGTGAGCCAAGCCCCCGCTGCACAGATTCAACCAGATGAATATCTTCCTCAACAGTGGTCTCGCGATCCTGCCGCGCCAAATCGCGCACCTTGGCATCCTCAACGCCCCCCACCGAATACCATCCACGCCAGACCACAACATGCTCTGCATCAATGGCCCGCCAATGGTAGGTGTTCAAAACATTGCCCGGATAGACCTGAAAGGAGAACATCGGCCACAAAAACCAACTGGAATACTCATACTGATGGGCAAAACCGGAGTGCACGTCATAGGTCATATCCTCCAGACTTTGACACTCCGTGGTATGGCGCAAACACTTGCCTTGGGGCTGGATGTCGTAGGTCTCTGGCTTGACGACACCATTGGCAAAGGTCGGATGATTAAGCGAGCAATGATAGCACTCCGAGTAGTTCTCAACCGAAACCTTCCAATTGCAAGCCTCAGGAATTGAATCCCACAAAAGCGGCTTGAGATCCGCCCAATTGGGCACCCATTCCTCCAATTCAGCACGGGCATTGGGGAACCAGTCTTCAATGGGCGCAGCTTGGGGGTCAAGGTTCACAAAGATAAACCCGATCAGCTCTTCCGCGCGAACTTCTGTGAGGCAAATGCTCGATTTATCAAAGCCCTCCACAGCCTTGATATTGGGCCCTGCCCGCAACTCACCCGTCAATTCATAGGTCCAAGCATGATAGGGGCAGACGACCACACGGGTTGAGCCCATACCACTCACCAACTGATGGGCGCGGTGCTGACAGACATTGTAAAACACGCGGATTTTGTCATCCCGCCCACGGATCGCAAACAGACTTTCGCCAGCAATCTCGAACGTCGCATAATCCCCGATATTGGCCAGATCAGACGCATGACACCCAAATTGCCATGTCTGCGCCAAAAGGCCGGCATTCTCGACCTGAAACACTTCAGGATCAGTGTAATACCGCGCCTCTAACGAGCGGATCGGACCATTCATGTCGCCTCCGTATGGTAAAGACCAAGCTGATGACGACGCTTGTGGAAAGTCTCCACCCGCTCTGGAATTTCGTCACTGGCCACGGCGATAACAAAGGATAAGAGCGTCTCCAACAACGCAATGATACTGACCGAGGAGGGGAAGAACTGGGGCGTATCCACAGACACAATAAACCCGTGATCCGCATCGCGCAGAATGGGACTGGCAGGGCTATCAGAGAGGGCCACAATTTTCATGCCCTGCTCGCGTGCAATCCGCACGGCCTCAACCACTTCGGAGCGGTAAGGCTTACAGGTCACCGCAATCAGAATATCGCGACCATCAGCCCAAGCCAGATCATCAACGGGCGTTGATCCGGGTCGGGGGATGGCATGAAATTCGGTCATGCCCGTGGAGGCAAGATAGGTAAAATTCCGCGCCACAGAATTGTTAACGCCAACCCCAAGCGTGAAAACACGCCGCGCACTCCAGATCGCCTCAGCCGCCGACTTTAGATCTTGGGTCGAGATATCGGCAAAACTCTCCTCGATATTGGTAAGAACATCCCGAACCATATCTGCATAAAGCCCGCCCAAATCACCGCTTTTGCGGATGTCTTGCAACCAGCGTGCACGATCAGGAAAATCCGCCGCACCGCGCCGAATGGCGTCACGAAATGGCGCTCGGAAGTCCTCATAACCCTCAAAGCCGACCTGACGGGCCATACGCACAACCGTGTTCGGCTTCACATTTGCCGCATCGGCAATCTCGCGCACGGTCGAGACACCCACATCACGCGGGTTCTCCAACACATAAGTGGCAGCTTTGCGCGCCTCCGGTGTCAGTTCGGCAAGCTCCCCCGCAAGACGCTCTAGAATCGTATTTGATACATTTGTCCCATTCATGATTGACGATGGTACTTTTGTCCGCTTAGCCTGTC
>CAZXRG010000372.1:0-1919 GCA_964642935.1 uncultured Rhodobacterales bacterium
CGCCCCCATGACTGGCTCAAATCGACCGGAGGTGCCATTGGTGGCGGCCTCCCTCTGGCCGTTGGTACTGCTGTTGCCTGTCCGACGCGTCAAACCATTGCTCTGACGGGCGACGGCTCGGCCATGTACACGCTGCAATCGCTTTGGACCATGGCGCGCGAGAGGCTCAATGTGGTGACCGTCGTTTTCTCCAACCGCACCTATCAAATCCTCCACGGTGAGCTGGTCAATGTGGGCGTTGAAAAAGCCGGACGCAATGCCACCTCCATGTTTGATATGATGGACCCTGATCTGGATTGGGTGGCGCTTGCGAAGGGCCACGGCGTGGCAGGCGAGCGGGTTGAAACCATGGAAGCGTTCAACGCGGCTTTCATCAAAGGCATCGCCCAAGACGGTCCGTATCTCATCGAAGTGGTGCTCTGAACACGCGCCAAAAACCCGTGGCTCCCAGAATTCGCATCTCCAGACTGGTAACTTGTGCACCTGCGCCCTATCTATCCCCCAAAGCCCATAAACCAGCGAGTCCGAATGGCAGATACAACCGCGCAAGGCGCTGCTGCCAAACAGGGCAGCAACGACGACCTCCCAGCTCTGCCAGACATCGACGAACAACGCTCCGCCATGAGCATTATTCGCAAAGTCGGCCCCTATCTTTGGCCCGCTGATAAGAACTGGGTCAAAATCCGCGTCGTTCTGGCCATCGCCATGCTCCTGCTCGCCAAAGTCGCCAGCGTTACCACCCCGTTCTTCTATAAAGGTGCTGTCGACGCGCTGGCCCCCGAAAACCCCGGCACCGGCTTCCTTCTGATCACCAGTGCCGTGGGCCTGACCATCGCTTACGGGATGATGCGTCTGCTGTCCGTCGGCTTCAATCAACTCCGCGACGTGGTGTTCGCCCGCGTCGGCCAACGCGCTTTACGCACATTGGCCCTTGAAACCTTCCAACACATGCACGCGCTCTCCTTGCGCTACCACATCACCCGCAAAACAGGCGGTCTCAGCCGGATCATCGAGCGCGGCGTGAAAGGTGTCGAATTCCTCCTGCGCTTCCTGCTCTTTTCCATGGGACCGCTCCTGCTCGAACTTCTGATGATCGCCGTGATCCTGTGGTGGGTGTTTGATTTCTGGTATCTGGCCGTGGTGGTCGTCACCATCGCCATCTACATCTGGTTCACCTTCGCGGTCACCGAATGGCGCGTGAAAATCCGCCGCCGCATGAACGAGCGGGACACGGACGCCAATCAAAAAGCCATCGACAGTCTGTTGAACTACGAGACGGTGAAATACTTCTCCGCGGAGGACCGCGAGGCCTCGCGTTATGACAACTCCATGCGCGGCTATGAAACAGCGGCCTTGCAAACCTCCTACAGCCTTGCCTTCCTCAATTTCGGCCAATCGGTCTTCATCACCGGAGGCCTGGTGGCCGTCATGGTCATGGCCGCAATGGGCGTTCAAAACGGCACGCTCACGGTTGGGGATTTTGTCATGGTCAACGCCTATATGATCCAGATCACCATGCCCTTGAACTTCCTAGGCACCGTCTACCGCGAGATCAGACAGTCGCTGGTGGATATGGGGGAGATGTTCGATCTGCTCGAACAACCTGCCGAGGTGAGTGACAAGAAAAACGCGCCACCTCTCAATGTCACAGGCGGGGCGCTGCACTTTAAGGGCGTCGATTTCTCCTATGATCCCGAACGCCAAATCCTGAAGAATCTCGACCTTACCGTGCCAGCGGGACAAACGGTGGCCGTGGTTGGTCCGTCGGGGTCGGGGAAATCCACCATAGGGCGGCTGTTGTTCCGCTTTTATGACGTTCAAAACGGAAGCCTCACCATTGACGGGCAAGACGTGCGCGACATCAGCCAGAAATCCCTGCGCTCCGCCATTGGTGTGGTGCCTCAAGACACGGTGCTGTT
>CAZXRG010000373.1:0-1893 GCA_964642935.1 uncultured Rhodobacterales bacterium
GGGAATTGAAGCGGGGCGCAAAAATGACTTTTGATATCTTCGCAAACTGGCTCGCTTCATTGCATAAAGTCGTGTCGCTGGTTCAAGGTCAGGCGGCATGAGCGCAGACGATGTCGATTTAACGACCTGTGATCAAGAGCCCATTCATCTCATTGGTGCGATACAGCCTCATGGAAGTTTGATTGCGATCAATGAAGTCACTCAAATTATCGAATATGCCAGTCGCAATACGCAGGCGTTTTTCGGTATCGAAACCGAGAAGATTTTAGGGCAGAGCTTGTCATCGCTTTTAGGGGCGGAGAATGTAGCCGCTTTACCGGACCTTGCCCATGAGTCGACGACGCCAGAGGTTTTGAAGCCCTGGTTTATCGCCTTTAACGGACCTGATGGTGCGCCAATTAATGCGGAATGTCTGCCCCATAGAAGTAACAATCATATCGTACTTGAGTTTGTCCGTCCTGAGCCAGCTCCCGCAACCATCTGGGAGGACGAAATATTGCGTCGAGGCATTATCACCAAGCTGGTGCAGCCGGATGCAATGGAAGAGCTGGCCAATTTGAGTGCCACTATGATCCGGGACGTCACCGGCTTTGATCGGGTTATGATTTACAAATTTGCTGAAGATAAGCATGGCGAGGTGATTGCAGAGGCCACCAATCGGTCCGATAGTTTTTTGGGGCTTCATTATCCGGCGTCTGATATTCCCGATCCTGCGCGGAGGCATTTTACCTTGAACGTGATGCGATCGATACCGGACATTAATAGTGTAAATGTTCCGATTGTCGGGTTGGGCGGGGTCTCTGCCGATGCAAATTCAGCGGCACCTTTGGATTTGACGTTTTCAAAATTTCGCGCGGTTGCCCCAGTTCATGTGCAATATCTCAACAACATGGGAGTTGGGGCAAGTCTTTCGATCTCGCTGATTACCAATGGTGAATTATGGGGGCTTGTGGCCTGTCATCACTACGAGAAGCGATTGATCTCATCGAGCCGTCTGCGTTTTGCAGAGCTGTTGGGTGCGACCACTTCAACGCTGTTGCAGAGTATCGAGAACACCAACCAGCTGAGCAAGAGCATTAAGGCGGAAAAACTGGCGTTTCGGATTGAACAGCTTTCGCGCGCGGGAGATGGATTGAAGGCGTTGATCCAAGAGCAGGCGGAAGATTTAATGTCTCTCTTTAGTGCGCAAGGGATGGTGTTGTCGCTGCATGGGGACGCTAAGACTTATGGTGATGTGCCTGAAGGCCTAGACTTTTTACAGTTAAAGGCTCGGGCTAAGGTCGGTGTCGCTGCCAGTTCCAATTTGTCGTCGGTACTTCAAATGTCAGAGGAGCAGATGAATGTGGCTGCGGGGGCAGTTTTGCTGGGTCTTTCGGAGGATGGTCAGGATTATCTGGTGTTTCTTCGTGCCAACTATGATCAGACCATTCGCTGGGCGGGTAAGCCTGAGAAGATAGAGACGATCACCGAAGACGGTATTACAAGATTGTCCCCGCGCGGCTCCTTTGCCCTATGGCGTGAGGAGCGTCGGGATCATAGCCAGCCTTTTGATGCGCTTGATCTTGATGCGTCACGGATTTTACGCCGCGCTCTCTTTGCTTTGAACAGTTTGGAACGGGAGAAGATCGCCGTAGAGGCGCAGAAGTCCTCGGAGGGTCAGGAGGTGCGTTTGCGCCATGCTCTGTTGGATGCAACCCGCGCGAATGCCATGGGGGAGTTGGCCGCGGCAATTGCCCATGAGCTGAACCAGCCGCTTTCGGCTGTGTCCAATTATGTGAGCGCCTGCCAACAAGAGTTTGCGAATGCCAATATCGAGGTTCCGGAACGGGCTGCCGGTTATCTAGATGAGGCGGTTGTGGAGAGTGCGCGTGCTGGAGAATTGGTGCGACGGAT
>CAZXRG010000374.1:0-1889 GCA_964642935.1 uncultured Rhodobacterales bacterium
AGGGCTTGGATGGAGACGTCCAAGGCGGCGGTTGGTTCGTCCAGGATGAGTAGTTTCGGGTTCACCGCGAGGGCGCGGGCGATGCCGACGCGTGCTTTTTGACCGCCAGAGAGTTGGTGGGGGAGGCGGGTGAGGAGGTTTTCTGGTAGACCGACTTGCTCGGCCAATTCTTCCACGCGTGCGGTGATGTTGCGTCTATTAATGGTGGTCAGGCGGTGGATTGGTTCGGCGATGGATTGAGCGGCGGTGTGGCGTGGATTCAAGCTGTCGGTGGCGTCTTGGAACACCATTTGAATGTCCGTGCGGCGTGGATCGCTGGCAAAGCGGGCGGCGGGGGTGTCACAGAGTGTTTGCCCCTCAAAAAGGATGTCGCCGCTGGTGGGGTCTTGGAGGCGTGCGATTATAGACGAGAGTGTGGATTTTCCCGAACCGCTTTCCCCGACTAGACCCAAACAGCCCCCTTTAGGGAGTTCAAAGCTGATGCCGCGTAAGGCTTCAACGGGGCCGGATTTTCCGGCGAAAGTTTTGGTGATCTCGCGCACGGAGAGTAAGCTCTCGCCCTGCTCAGGGACAGGGACGGGTTCGCCGCCAAGGATGAGGTCATGCAGGGCTTTGCCCTGATGAGGCGTCGCGGCCACAAGGCGTTTGGTGTAGGCGTGACTGGCGGAACGGGTCAGGGCGATGGGTGCTCCGCTTTCCACGACCTCGCCGTCTTTCATGACCAACAAGCGGTCGCAATATTGCCCCGCTAGGCCCAGATCATGGGTGATCAGAATGACGCTCATCCCGCGCTCTCGCGCCAGATTTTGGATCAGGTCCATGACCGTTTTTTGGGTGGTCACATCAAGGCCTGTGGTGGGCTCATCGGCGATCAGGAGTTGGGGCTGACAGGCAAGCGCGATGGCGATGACGACACGTTGGCACATGCCCCCTGATAATTCGAACGGATAGGCGTGGTAGCGGGCCTCGGCGTCTTTGATCTGGACCTCTTTGAGGGCTTCAATCGCTTTTTGGCGGGCGTCCTGTTTGGTGGCTTTGGCGTGTTGGCGCAGCACGTCTTCAATCTGTTTGCCGACTTTGCGGATCGGGTTGAGAGCTGCGCGCGGGTTTTGGAAGATCATCGAAATTTCGCGGCCACGAATGTCGTTCATGGTCTTTTCGGTGGCGTTCTTGAGGTCAATGCCGCTGTAGGTGAGGGATCCTGATACGATCCGACCGCCCTCATCGAGAACTTGCAGGACGCTAAAGGCTGTGACGGATTTGCCGGAGCCGCTTTCGCCGACGATGCCCAAGGTTTCGCCCCGTGCCACGTCGAGATTGAGGCCTCGCACGGCATCCACCAGCCCGTTTCGGGTTTCGAATTGAACACGGAGGTCTCGGATTTGTAACATCTAGCGCCGTTGTTTCGGGTCGACCATATCGCGCAGACCGTCGCCCAGAAGGTTGAACGTGAAGACCGCCAGCATCAGCCAGAGGCCCGGAAACAGCGCCAGCCACCACTCACCTGAGATGATGTAATTTGCGCCCTCTGCAACCATGATGCCCCATTCGGGCGTGGGTGGGCGCACGCCTAGGCCGATGAAGCTGAGGCCGGCGGCGTTCAGGACGGCCCAGCCCATGTTGAGGGAGACTTGCACCATCATCGGGGGGAGCGCGTTGGGGAAGATGTGCATGGCCACGACCCGCAGGTCCGAGTTGCCCGCCAGTTTTGCCGCTTGCACGAAACCGGCTTCGCGCCGGATATTAACCTCGGCGCGGACCACGCGGGCGTAGAATGGCGTGTTGATGACGGCGGTGGCGTAGATGACGTTTTCCACGGTGTTTCCAAGGGCGGCGACAATGCCCATGGCCAGTACGAAGAGCGGGAAGGCCATGATCATATCAAGGCC
>CAZXRG010000375.1:0-1860 GCA_964642935.1 uncultured Rhodobacterales bacterium
GCGCCCCTAAACCCGCCTAAACGTCAGATAATGCGGCACCCGATCCTCCCGCAGAGCCTTCTGCTCATAACGGGTGGAAATCCAGTCCCCCCAAGGCTCTTTCCAGTCCGAAGGCCCCTCAGCCAACCACTCAAAATCACCCTTAAAAGCAACCTGCTCAAGCGTTTGGCGCACATAATCCTCAATATCGGTCGCGACGCGCAAAATGGCACCCGACTTCATCTTTCGCGCCAAGGGCTCCAGATGTTCAGGGGTCACAAAGCGTCTACGGTGATGGCGTTTTTTCGGCCAGGGGTCTGGGTACAATAGGAAAACCCGCGACAAGGACCCATCAGGGATCACATCAAACAAATCCCGTGCATCACCGGGATGTATGCGCAGATTAGAGACCCCAGCCTCGCGCACCTTACCCAAAAGCATGGCCACGCCGTTTATGTAAGGCTCGGCTCCGATGATCCCAACGGAGGGATAATTGGCGGCCTGATGAACCAGATGTTCCCCACCACCAAAGCCGATTTCAAGCCAATATTCCGAAGCGTCGGGGAAAATTGCCTCAAGCTCTAAAGGCTCGCGATCAGGGTTTTCATCCCACCCCACCGGACCGGGCGACAATGCGCCCAAATCCTCGTCCAAATACATCTCCTGAGAGGGCCTAAGACCCTTCCCCTTCCGGCGGCCGTAAAAATTGCGCCAAGGCGCCCCATCTTCACGATCCGGTGTCATTGGAGATCAAACAGCTTTCTTGAGGGTCTCAACGAGGTCGGTTTTCTCCCAAGAGAAACCACCATCCGCATCCGGCGCACGACCAAAGTGCCCGTAGGCCGCAGTGCGCTGATAGATCGGGCGGTTCATACCAAGATGCTCACGAATGCCTTTCGGCGTCAGGTCCATTGAAGCTTCAACGGCCTTCTCAATCTCGGATTCGTGCACCTTACCCGTGCCATAAGTATCCGCATAAATTGACAAGGGACGCGCCACACCAATCGCATAAGACAACTGAATACAGCAACGATCCGCCATACCCGCAGCAACCACATTCTTGGCCAAATAACGCGCCGCATAAGCCGCAGAGCGATCAACCTTGGTGGGATCTTTACCAGAGAACGCGCCGCCACCATGGGGAGAAGCTCCGCCATATGTGTCCACGATAATCTTACGGCCAGTCAAACCAGCGTCACCATCAGGTCCGCCAATCACAAATTTGCCCGTCGGATTTACGTGCCAAACTGTGTCATTTGTGATCCAGCCTTCTGGAATAACTTCACGAATGTAAGGCGCGACAATGCTCTGAACATCCGCGCTCGACAGGGATGCATCAAGATGTTGGGTCGACAGAACGATGGATTCAATGCCAACCGGCTTCCCGTCTTGATAACGAACGGTCAACTGGGATTTCGCATCGGGACCCAAAGCAGGCTCTGTGCCATTCTTGCGTACCTCGGCCAGACGCGCGAGCATCAAATGGGAGTAATGGATCGGAGCCGGCATCAACTCTTCGGTTTCATCAACCGCATAGCCAAACATGATGCCCTGATCGCCAGCGCCTTCCTCTTTGCCTTCCGCCGCATCAACCCCTTGGGCGATATGGGCTGACTGCTCGTGGAGGTGGTTTTCAAGCGACAATGTCTCCCAGTGGAAACCTTCCTGCTCATAACCGATGTCTTTCACACAAGCGCGCGCAATATCTTCCACCGCATTCATAACCGCCTGAGGGCCACGGACTTCGCCGCCGATCACAACACGGTTGGTGGTCGCAAATGTCTCACAAGCGACCCGAGCCTCCGGGTCTTCCGCTAGAAAAGCGTCCAAGACGGCGTCTGATACACGATCGCAAACTTTGTCCGGATGTCCCTCGGACAC
>CAZXRG010000376.1:0-1853 GCA_964642935.1 uncultured Rhodobacterales bacterium
ACCGTCCGTCGGATTCTCCCGCTCCGCCGCCTGCCGCGCCATTTCCTCAACATGTTTCAACATGCCTTTACCGACCTGATAAGCGGTCTGGATGTTTTCGACGGCCAATGCGGCGTCGGTGAAATCTTCCCCGTAGTCCACCAGCATATCCACATTCGCGAGCACTGGGTTGGATCGCCAAAGAGTGCGCAAGGCGCGGCGGCGGATTTGGTCCGGCACGGCTTTGGCCATAAACACACTAAAATCATCGCCCTTGCTCAGGGTGTCGGGATCAGGAAGGTTCAAAGCGGCAAGCACCTCCGTCTCCTCCATATCCTCAAAGGCAGCCTGCTCCTCGGCAAGCTCTTGTGCATCAACCGATGCTTTTTCGGCTTCTGCCTCGGCCGCAACTTCGGCGCGTCTATTGGCCCAGAACCCACTCAATGGACTGTCTCCTTGGAGCCGGGCGCACGGTACACATCTGCGACCTGCCGAATGCGCGCATCACCGATGCCATCCTCGCTCCGGTCCACACGGGCTTTGTCACGCCGACGCTTGATGAACATTTCCTCTTCATGGTGTCGCTCGATGAAATCACGCACCCAAGCGATAAGCCCCTCAGTCATGGGGACCTTTTCAATGAGCTCCTCTCCCGTGTCGGCATAATCTTGAGCCTCATAGGGCGAAGCGGTGACGAGTGTGACTTCAAGCGGCGCATCACTATCAGACGGGCGCATCACCACGTAAATGGCGGGGACTTTGGCAGATAGACCGTGCAAATAGCCTTCGGTCTCTGTGCGATAAAGCTCAAGCGGTAAGGTCGCTGCATGGTATTCTATCGCCTCACCGTCGTGGCGAAGTTCTTTCCAATCAGCCGCACCAGCACCGGGCAAGACTGCAACCGCTTTCCAGACATGCGCCACCCAACGGGTCACGCCCGGCATCCGCCGGACGACAATACCCAACGGCATAGTTATGGATTTTTCCTGGCTAATAACCCTGAAATCCTTTGCGACTTTTGTTGAGCCTGCATGATAATTTTCCGATCTCAAAGAAGTTTCCGCAGGCTTCGCATGTACAAATTTGTGATACTGCGGCGCAGCATGATCTTGGTGGTGTCCAAATTGCTTAACTTAGCGTGATCTCAGGGACTCAACGAAACGATGCGCAAATATCGTGTTCGCTGCTGCAGCATTTGCGGCAACGAGCACGCTACCCAAAGAAATGCGGTTTACGATACGGTCGAATCAGGGCTAGCCTGTCGATCTAGCCGCTCAAAGCGGGACGCAAAGCGGGGAAGACACCATGGTCAGAAAACTCATCTTATGCGACTGCGCGGGCAGCCAGTTGATCGACGCGGATGGGATTGCGGTCGCCAGTGGATTGGCCTGCTCCAAGGTCTATACGGGCCTTTGCACGACGCAGCTTGAGCATGCCGCAAAGGAACTGGCCGAAGGCGACGCAATCATTGCATGCCAGCAAGAACGTCAAACCTTCGATGAACTCGCAGCTGAGCTTGAGGTGGATGCCCCCGGATATGTGGATCTGCGGGACCGCGCCGGATGGGGCGATGGCGATGCAACCGCAAAAATGGCGGCCCTCGCGGCTGAGGCTGCTCTTCCTTTATCACCGGAAAAGTCCGTCGATGTGATATCTGAAGGAACCTGTCTGATTATTGGCGGGGCCGCCGCGATCACAGCAGCAACCGACCTGTCTGAAACGCTGGCGGTGACAGTCTTGCTCGAAGACGCAACCCTTGTCCCGACTGATAGACGCTTTGATTGTGTCGCCGGATCGGTGCGCAATCTGTCCGGCGCTCTGGGCGGTTTCACCGTGAAGTTCGATGCGCTTCAACAGGTGCTCCCGAGCGGGCG
>CAZXRG010000377.1:0-1837 GCA_964642935.1 uncultured Rhodobacterales bacterium
TGCGGGATCTTCGCGACCATGCCGCGAACCGCTGGCGTATCTTCCAACTCACGCGTTCTGTGCATCTTGTTCAGACCAAGGCCCTTCAAAGTTGCACGCTGGCTCTCTGGACGACGGATCGGAGAACCGATCTGCTTCACGACTATTGTTTTCGCCATGATCAGGCCTCCTCAGCCACAGCTTCAGCTTCTGGCGCAGGCGCATTGTCGCGCGCTGGCAGAATGTCAGCTACTTTCTTACCACGACGCGACGCAACCTGACGCGGGCTCGACTGCTTGCCAAGACCGTCCATAGTGGCGCGGATCATGTTGTAAGGGTTCTGCGAGCCGATGGACTTCGCAACAACGTCTGAAATGCCGAGCATCTCAAACACGGCACGCATCGGACCACCAGCGATGATACCAGTACCAGCCGGAGCCGTGCGCATCACAACTTTACCAGCACCATGGCGCCCGTTCATGTTGTGGTGCAATGTGCGACCCTCTTTGAGAGGCACACGAACCATCTGACGTTTGGCTTGCTCAGTTGCCTTGCGGATGGCCTCAGGGACCTCTTTGGCTTTACCTTTACCAAAACCCACACGACCTTTTTGATCGCCAACAACCACGAGAGCCGCAAAACCAAAGCGCTTACCGCCTTTTACAGTCTTGGACACACGGTTGATCGCAACAAGGCGATCCTGAAACTCAGGGGTTTCTTCGCGATCGCGACCGCCCCGACGATTTGTATCTCTGGCCAATGTGGCCTCCATTCATTACCGGCGCGACGCGCCTTTTATTGTCCAACCTCGGTGGGTCAAAAGAACCCCCAGGTCATCGAGAAGCGCCCAGAAAAGAGCGCTTCTTCTTGATTAGAACTTCAGACCACCTTCGCGGGCTGCTTCTGCGAGTGCTTTCACCTTACCGTGGAACAGGAAACCGCCACGATCAAAGTAAACGTTCTCAACGCCGGCTTTCTTGGCACGAGCAGCAAGCTCGGCACCAACCTTAGTTGAGGCATCAATGTTGTTCTTGCCAACCGCACCGATGGATTTCTCCAACGAGGAAGCAGACACCAAGGTCTTTCCGCTCACATCATCAATGATCTGGGCAGAAATGTTCTTGGAAGACCGATGCACAGAGAGACGCGGCGTATCGCCAGCCACTTTGCGCAGTTTGCTGCGGACGCGCATACGACGCTTCCGGAACAAATCTCTTTTTGAGTTTGCCATTGCTTGCGCTCCTTACTTCTTCTTGCCTTCTTTGCGGAAGATATATTCGTCTTTGTACTTGATACCCTTGCCCTTGTAAGGCTCAGGCTTCCGCCACTCACGAATATTCGCCGCAACTTGGCCAACAACTTGCTGATCAATACCTTCCACAACCAACTCGGTCGGTTTTGGAACAGTAATGGTCACACCATCCGGGATTTCGAACTCAACATCGTGGGAGTAACCCAGCGACAGTTTGAGAACTTTACCGGCCAGTGCCGCACGATAACCAACACCGTTGATCTCAAGCTCTTTCTTGAAACCATCGGACACACCGGTCACCAGATTGTTGATCTGGGTACGGGACATGCCCCACTGCTGACGGGCGCGCTTAGACTTGCCGCGCGGTGTCACAGTGATGACGTTGCCGTCGACTGCAAGCTGAACATCGTCGGTCGCTTTAAAGCTACGAGCACCCTTGGGGCCCTTCACTTCAATCGCTTGACCGGAGACGGACGCAGAAACACCCGAAGGCATCTCGATAGGTCTTTTACCAATACGTGACATCCATACCTCCTTAGAATACCCGGCACAGGACTTCGCCGCCAACATTGGCAGCGCGCGCCTGCGCATCGGACATCACACCCT
>CAZXRG010000378.1:0-1824 GCA_964642935.1 uncultured Rhodobacterales bacterium
CGGGATTTTGGCCGATTGGCATTAGACGCGCTCCCTTCATTGCACTATATCAGGGGTAAGTTTCAGAGGGGCCGATTATGAGTGGCAATCGCAGTATTTTTGAAGAGGTTGACGGGGCTAAGGCGGAGGCTCTCCGCCCTGAGCCGCGCCCTGTTGGGCAGTCCGATGATGGCACGCGCAAATCTGTGTCGCGTTGGCTGTTTATGCTCTTTGTGCTGGTTGTGGTGATGATCCTTGTGGGCGGGCTGACGCGTCTTACGGACAGTGGTCTCTCGATTACCGAATGGAAGCCTGTGACCGGAGCGCTGCCGCCTATGAGTGCGGAGGCTTGGGACAGCGAGTTTGAGAAATATAAGACCATTCCTGAATTTGAGCTGCAAAATGCGAAGATGAGCATGGCGGAGTTCAAGACCATCTATTGGTGGGAATGGGGGCATCGCCAGCTTGGGCGGGTGATTGGCCTTGTTTGGGCGCTTGGATTTGCATGGTTTGTGTTCCGTAAGAAAGTCCCGCGTGGTTGGACGGCGCGATTGCTGGTTTTGGGCGTTTTGGGCGGTCTTCAAGGGGCGATTGGCTGGTGGATGGTGGCCTCTGGGCTGACCGGAGAGATGGTCGATGTGGCCTCTTACCGATTGGCCACGCACTTAGGTCTAGCCTTCCTGATTTTGGGCGTGATCATGTGGTATATTTTCCTTCTGGGACGCTCGGAAATGGATCTGTTCCAAGCGCAACGGCGCAAGGAGAGTGATCTGATGACGCCGGTAAATGTGCTGGTTGGACTGGTGTTCTTACAAATTGTGCTTGGCGCTTTGGTGGCCGGATTGGACGCGGGGCGTGGTTATATTGACTGGCCTTTGATGGGGGGCGAGTTTTTACCGTCCGAGAGTTTTAATGTCTCACCTGCTTGGAAAAACTTCTTTGAAAACGAGGCTTTGACCCAGTTCAATCACCGGATTGTGGGCTATGTTCTGCTGATTTATGCGGGCTATCTGTTCTGGAAGTCGCAATCGAGCGGGTTGAATGCCATTCGCAACCAGTTCAAATGGGTGCTGATTTTTCTGACGGCACAAGCGGTTTGGGGGATTATCACGGTAATGAATGCAGCACCGTTGAACCTTGCGATTTTCCATCAGTTGGGTGCGATCATTGTTTGGATTATCGTGCTTCGCGCACGTTTTGAGGTGGTTTATCCGGGTGTTCAAAAGTTGAGATAAAGTGCGAGGGGATTATGGCGTTGGGGCGTCGCTTGATTGTTGGCGGGTTGCTTGTGCTCGGTGCGTTCTGGGGGCCTTGGAGCTATCTTTATCTCACCACGGATGTTGAGGATTTTTCCAGTGTTTCAAGGGCGGATGCGGCCATCGTTTTCGGTGCTTTGGTGCGCAATGGGGCCATTTCCCCGCTCCATGAGGAGCGCCTCTTGTCCGCCAAACGGCTTGTGGATGACGGGGCCGTTGAGCGGGTTGTTCTGTCCAATTCAGCGCGTGCGGCCAATTTCATGGTGGATTATCTGAAGTCTGCTGGTGTGGACGGCGCGTTGATTGATGTGGACGGGGCGGCCGTTAAGACATCTGACACCTGTGATCGGGAGCGAGAGGTCGGGGCCGGGCGGTCTGTGGTTTTGATCAGCCAGTCGTTTCATCTGCCAAGGCTTGCGTTTCAATGTGCCCGTGTAGGTGTCTTGGGGCAGTATTTGGCGGCTGAAAAGGTCCATGCAGCGCCACGGGTGGGCGTGCCATTATGGACCAAATTGCGCGTGCGTGGGCATCGATATTTGCGCGAGGCCGCTTTGACGTGGACGGTGCTCTTCGGGGTGAATGATCGGGC
>CAZXRG010000379.1:0-1816 GCA_964642935.1 uncultured Rhodobacterales bacterium
GACATCCGCTACCGGATCCGCAATTCATCGCGCAAAAGCGATATTGCGGCTGTGTCCATGACCGACACGCTGCCCGCCAGTCTGACCATTCTCTCAGTTGATCCCCGCTGCAACCTAAACGGCACGGTCCTCGCCTGCGATCTAGGCGATTATGAAGCGGGCAAACGCGAGGATGTGATTGTCCAGGTGGGCGCAACCCAAGCCTTTCTGGACGCACCGGAGAATATCAAGGACAGTGATCCCGCCTTTGAATTTGTGCCGGAAAACATCCTGACCAACGACGATTTCACGCTCGATAATTTCCGAAAAGTCTTCAACGCCTCGGACTTCTGGACGGTCCTTTGGGCCTCCCTCTATTACACCATCGCAGGCACGCTTGGCGCTTTGGTCATGGGCCTGTTTGCCGCCCAACTCATGAACCTGACCTTTAAGGGGCGCAGCTTTCTGCGCGGCCTCTTCCTGTCACCCTATGTGGCCCCCGTGATCGCTGTGGCCGTGGCATGGGTGCTGCTTCTTGATCCGGGACCCGGGGGCACTTTGAACGCGCTGCTCATCCAATTGGGCGTCATCAATGGCCCCATAAACTTCCTTGGCCAGCGGGCCATGGACATCAGCATTCTGGGCATGACCTTCGAGTTTCCGGTGGCGCTCACCGTTGTGATCATCTTTGAAATCTGGCGCTACTTCCCCTTGGCCATGCTGTTTATCCTCGCGCGAATGCAATCGGTTTCCTCGGACATCTACGAGGCCGCCGAGATTGACGGGGCCACGCCGCTCCAACAATTCCGGTTCATCTCGCTGCCGCAGCTTTTGGGGATCATGGCGGTCCTCTTCCTCTTGCGCTTCATCTGGACCTTCAACAAATTCGACGACATTTTCCTGCTGACCGGAGGCGCGGCTGGCACGCGCACCCTCACGGTGAATGTCTACGAGCAGGCCTTTGCAGTCTCCAACCTTGGCGCGGGCGCAGCGGTCGCCGTGGTCGTCTTCCTGATCCTACTCTTCTTCTCGGTCATCTTCTTCAAATTCTCACCGGAGGATGACGCATGAGCCGGTTTGGAAACATCTTTTACCTCAGCTTGGCGTTCGGAGCCCTCTGGGGCGCCATCTGGACCATCCTGATCACAGTCCTTGCCCTGTTCATCTCAGGCGAACCCATGCAGCCGCAGGTGAGCGCGGGCGCTTTGGCTGGGCTGGTGACGGCGGGGCTTCTCACGGCCTTTGAAACACCCAAACGCACGGTTGGTTTGAGGGTTTTGGCGGGACTCTTATGTGTACTCGTTCTGACCGTGGCATCAGGCGCGATGCCTCTCGGACTGGCCCTGTCCAGCTATTCCATCGGGCAAATCATCTTCACGCTTGGGATCGCTTGGATCACGGTTCAGTCGATCCATCTCACCGCGCGCGGCTTCGGCCCGTCGCGCGAAGGGCGCTATAATATCGAGGTAATCTGCCTGCGCTTTCTCAAAGGCTTTGGCTTGGTCGCCTTCACCATCGCCGTGGCTTTGCCGTTTTTCATCATGGTGATGATGAGCTTGAAGAACCAGCAGCTCCTCCTGTCCAATCCGCTCGATTTCTCGCTCAACTTCAGCCAAGGCGCGTCCGCCCTGTTTCGCAGCTATATCGAGCTGTTCACCGAGTATAAATTCGGCAGTTTCCTGATGAATTCCGCAATGGTCAGCGTCGCTACAGTGGTGATCACCCTGTTCTTCGCCGTCCCCGGCGCCTACGCGGTCGCAAGGCTCAAATTTCCCGGCCAAGCTTTCCTGAGCCGCTCGATCCTGCTCATCTACATGGTGCCCATGATCGTTCTGGT
>CAZXRG010000380.1:0-1773 GCA_964642935.1 uncultured Rhodobacterales bacterium
CGCGCGGTCGGGATCAGGCCAGAGCGATCGGAGCCGCATTGCGGGAGCGAAACATAGAATTCGAGACTGTTCTTTCCAGCCAATGGTGTCGAACACGCGAGACCGCGGATTTGCTTGGCTTGGGACCCGTTACGGAGGTTCCGGCTCTAAACTCCTTCTTTTCAGACTTTTCGACGCGGGATCAACAGACGGCGGAGACCCGCGACCTTATAAAAAACGCGCAGACCCCAGCAATGATTGTGACCCATCAGGTGAATATATCGGCCCTCACCGGCCAAGGCACACGCTCGGGCGAGATCCTGATCATTCGCCTGACCGAAAGCGGTGCTGATATATTGGGCCGCGTTCTCATCGACCCTTGAACGATAGCCTGAAGATTGACGGGTGGATCGTGACAAAAACTGTGCAACACTCGGCTTACTGCCAAGACATCATGGAGACCAAGATATGCGGTACGTTTTCTGTCTGATCTGGCTCGCACTTTCAACGCCCGCCCTGGCTCTTGAGTTGAAGCTGACCGACACCTTCGATCTGAACCGACCGGCAAGCCTCGATTACGACCCTACATTTTGTGGCCTGTGGATTGCCAATGAAGGTCCCGACGCCATTCTGGTCACCCTTGCCGGTTTGGAATTGCGGCGCGTCACCTCTGATATGAACCGGATCAAAGCAATCTCGATTGAAGGTGACAATCTGATAGTGGGTGATGGCGCTGGAAATTTCCAAAGGATTACAAAAGATGGCGAGGCCCTAAGTCCACCCTTTCGGATTTCCACAGGCTGGGCTGACACCGAAGGTATTGCTGTCGGGCTGGACGGTCAACTGATCACCGTCGAAGATGACCCGGAGTATTTGACGTGGCTGTCAAAGGACGGAGAGGTTTTAAGGCGGATCGATACGATGACCCTCTCGCCCCCACTGAGTGAAGCGCAAGGCATTGCGATTGATCCCCGCAACGGACACCTTTTGATTGTGGATGACCGCGAGGGCACAAACAGCCTTTATGAATTTGATGGAGACGGCAATCTTCTGGCCACTGCATCGCTGATCGAGTTCGGAATTGACCCGGAGGGCATCGCAATCCGGCCGGGCTCGAACCAATTGTTCGTCGCGTTTGATACCGGAGCCCGCGTGGCGTCTTTCGAATACACGCCCACATCAAAAGCCGGCGATAAAGAGCTGCCAATCGGTGCCGATTGCATGATGATGTGAGCTTCGGCCCGTTTTGGAGTACGGCCATGAAGACTTACCTGATACCTTTTCTTTTTCTCGCAGCTCCGCCCCTTGCTGCGGATGTTCCCCCCGGCACACACATCGTATTGCTTGGAGAAATTCACGACAATCCAGGTGCGCACCTTGGACCGGCCGCCGTAATCCAAGACCTCAAACCAATAGCTGTGGTGTTTGAGATGTTCTCCCCTGTGGATGCGGCGCGTGCTAACACCTCTTTGAAATGCACCAAGGTTTGGGAGAGTGAGTTTTCACGCGACAATTTATTGTGCCGTATCTGAGGTTGCTTGAGAGGTTAATACGAGGTCTTTTTTCCAGCGTATGCCAGCAGCTTCGATCAGTTCGAGTCATTCTGGCATGTGCACAACACTCAGCCTCAGAGAGCCAGTTTGGCAAGAATAATCGAAAATCAGCCTCAAGTCGCCCATTTTGGACAGAGTCTTGGCCACGGGGGACAACCTTTGTGGCACGTTACAACAAAAAGATGAAAATGGTGAGCCCTGCAGGATTCGAACCTGCGACAAATTGATTAAAAGTCAACTG
>CAZXRG010000381.1:0-1753 GCA_964642935.1 uncultured Rhodobacterales bacterium
GCGACCATAGGCCAGCTCTTCCTTGGTGCGGCAGGTATGGGCCAGAATAACCTCGTCAAACCGCTCATAAGTCTCCGGATCGCGCATAAGGGAGGCAAATGGCGCGACGCCCGTCCCCGTACAAATCATCCAGAGCCTTTTTGCAGGCAAAAGAGCGTCCAGAACCAGAGTGCCCACAGGCTTGGGGCGCAGGATGATCTGATCACCCTCCTTGATGTTCTGAAGGCGCGAGGTCAAAGGCCCGTCGGGCACTTTGATCGAATAAAACTCCAGCTCATCGTCCCAAGAGGGCGAGGCGATGGAATAGGCGCGAAGCAGCGGTTTGCCGTCGTCTTTCAACAGGCCAATCATCACAAATTCACCGGAGCGAAATCTCAAAGACTGCGGGCGGGCCACGCGAAAGGAGAACAACCGATCAGTCCAATGGGTGACTTTCGTGACCGTTTGCGCATCGGGCAACACGCGCGTTTTAGGCGCAGTTTCAACGTTCATTTTGTTAACCTTTTAAGCCGCCACTTCGGCGGGTTTTTCCGAGAACATGGTCTCTAATTTGTTCTCAGTTCCATCATGATCATCCGCATCAGGAAGCGGGTCTTTGGCCTCCAGAATGACCGGCCAAAGGGCAGCATATTTGGTGTTGAACTCGACCCATTTTTCCGTGTCAGGCTCGGTATCTGCGATGATCGCACCTGCGGGACACTCCGGCTCACACACGCCGCAATCGATGCACTCGACCGGATCAATGACGAGCATATTCTCGCCCTCATAAAAGCAATCCACCGGACAAACAGAAACGCAGTCGGTGTATTTACAGGCGATACAATTGTCCGTGACGACATATGTCATGGCAGTCCTTTCCGTTTCCCCACTCATCCCCCAGATGACCGGATTGTTCCGTCAATTAATTGCTATTTGATCTGTGTGCGCTGCAATAAATTGAACGGAACAAGAATGGGAACGACTAAAATGCTCGACACGTTAAGGGTTTTGGAAGACAGCACACAGCTTGATTTGATCTGGGAGAACGGGACCGTAAGCCGTCTCTCTGCCGCTGATCTGAGGGCCAGTGCAAAAGACGCCGCCTCGATCAGAGAAATGTATGATAACAATAAGATAAGGGTCGATCCGGCGATCAAAATTACGGCCATGGAAATGGTCGGTTCAACGGGCATCAACATCCAGTTTTCTGACGGTCATGACAGGGCAATCTACCCGATTCCCTATCTGAAGGACCTTTGTGAGACGCACGACAAGTAATTGACATTTATATGTTGCGACGCGGCGCAAGCTGACGTTGTAACAGGGAGACATTCATGGACGACATCCTTGACGGGATCAGTCAAATCGACTGCGATATTCTGGTCATTGGCGGCGGAACAGCCGGACCAATGGCGGCTCTGAAAGCCAAGCGCAAAAATCCTGAGGCAAACGTGGTTTTGCTGGATAAGGCGAACGTGAAACGCTCTGGTGCGATCTCCATGGGCATGGATGGGTTGAACAACACCATCATCCCGGGTCACGCAACGCCCGAGCAATACACCAAAGAAATCACCATCGCTAACGACGGGATCGTGGATCAAGCCCCCATCTATCGTTACGCGGAAGAATGCTACGAGATTATTCAAGAGCTCGACAGTTTCGGCATCCGCTTCCAGAAAGATCAGAACGGCGAGTATGACGTTAAGAAAGTGCACCACATTGGCACATATGTTTTGCCAATGCCTAATGGTGACACGGTCAAGAAAGCGCTCTA
>CAZXRG010000382.1:0-1742 GCA_964642935.1 uncultured Rhodobacterales bacterium
GCCTTAATCTGGCGCAAAAACCGCGCAATGATCTCCACAAAAGTGACCCGCTCATTGAGAACCTGCCGCTCCTCATGCATCAAAGACGTGCCCAACACCCGCTTTAAAGCCCGCATAAACCGACCATCCCGCCCCTCAATCAAAGCAGTCACCGCCTCAGAGCCGATCAAAGTCTCCCGCGTATCAAAGTCGAAAAAGAAGGCCGTGGGCAGGGTCCGCGCCCCCGTTTCCACCTCAAAAAGATGCGGGCGCCCGTCCAAAAGCGTGCCGGCCGCCGAATTGGAGGTGCCAAAATCAATGCCGATTGCCGGATCAAACGCCATCACATCTCACTCCTCTTACCTTCAACGAAAAAGGCCGGACATAAGCCCGGCCTCACATTCTATATAGCGTGGCGATCAATCGTCGCGATGAACCCGCTCACGACGCTCATGGCGCTCCTGAGCCTCAAGGGACAATGTCGCAATGGGTCGCGCATCAAGGCGCTTAAGCGAAATCGGCTCGCCGGTCACTTCGCAATAGCCATAGGATCCATCATCAATCCGGCGCAACGCCGCATCAATCTTGGACACCAACTTGCGCTGACGATCCCGCGTGCGCAATTCCAGCGCCCGATCCGTCTCCTCAGAGGCGCGATCCGCAACATCAGGAATGTTCCGCGCGTCCGTCTTCATTTCTTGAATAGTGTCTTTGTTCAGCTCTAAAATCTGAGCCTTCCAAACCAACAGCTTGTCCCGAAAATACTCGGTCTGTCGGTCATTCATGAACGGCTCGTCTTCAACCGGCCGATAGTCTTGATCCATCGGTGTATCAACTTTCATCAGTCGCCCCCAATTACATGGCGCCATCTGCTCTTGGAATTGACCCGCGTGTCAAAACCAGTCACACATATTGCTCTCACCCAAGTTGAGGCGGAGATACAAAATATCTCCACACATGTCACGCAGAAGTTTCGAGTGAACCTTGAAAATTATCGTGAATTCTGTGTGACAGGTCTCAATAACAGCTAAAGAGTTCGACAAATGAAATTCACAGGCACCGACGACTATATTGCAACGGACGACCTTATGGTCGCGGTTAATGCGGCCATCACGCTGGAGCGCCCGCTTTTGATCAAAGGCGAGCCTGGAACCGGTAAGACCGAACTGGCCCGACAGGTCTCTGCCGCGCTGAACCTGCGCCTGTTGGAATGGAACGTGAAATCCACCACCAAGGCGCAACAGGGGCTTTACGAGTATGACGCCGTCTCCCGCCTGCGCGACAGTCAATTGGGCGACGAGAAGGTCAATGACGTCAAAAACTACATCAAAAAGGGCATGCTCTGGCAGGCATTCGAGGCCAAAGACCGCGTGGTCCTTCTGATTGATGAGATCGACAAGGCCGACATCGAATTCCCCAACGACCTCCTTCAAGAGCTCGACCGGATGGACTTCCACGTCTATGAAACCGGCGAAACCATCGCCGCCCAAAACCGCCCCATCGTCATCATCACGTCCAACAACGAAAAAGAACTGCCCGACGCCTTTTTGCGCCGCTGCTTTTTCCACTACATCAAATTCCCCGAGATCGAGACCCTACGCGCCATCGTCGACGTCCACTTCCCCGGCATCAAAACCACTCTGGTCAGCGAGGCCCTCAGCCAATTCTACGACATCCGAGAGACCCAAGGGCTGAAGAAAAAACCCTCCACCTCAGAAGTGCTCGACTGGTTGAAATTGCTGCTGGCCGACGATCTGGACGCG
>CAZXRG010000383.1:0-1716 GCA_964642935.1 uncultured Rhodobacterales bacterium
AAATACCGCATTAGTCGGCACGGTATCCCTCCATTGACAGGTTTCCCCGATTGCAGCCAAATAACTGCAGCACTGGGGAGGGCGCATGACTTTCACGAACAAACCAAAGCGGCTTATGAGAACCTGTGCCGTAGCACTCCTCTGCGCCATGTTGGGGACACTCGCACAGGCCGATCATATCTCGGTCAAGAGCAGCTATAACCCCTTTGAAAAATACCAGATCGACGCCTCAAAGAAGCGCTACGCGGATATCATAAAAATCGCGCAGCTCTTGGAAGAGCACATGGAGGCCACCGGCAGCCTGCCGTTCATGAACGAAACTCCGTCTGACACGCCGCTCTATGAAGTGGTGCCCCTTGGCCAAAAAGGCACCCTTGCCCAGATCAAAGAAAACGGCACCCCCTTTGGCTTTCCCTTGCACCGCTTTGATCCAGTCCAGCTCATCTCCAAGCTGGAAAAAGGCTTGGAGCGCGACATATCCCTGCCCATTGACCCCCAAAAAGTCGGAACTGATTTCGCACCCGCCTACTTTGTCTTCCTGAAGCGCAAAAGCGGCAGCACACCGCAACATTTCACCGTTCTGGGCACATTCGCCCATGAGGTTCGCGCCAGCACAAATGTCGCCAAAGGCGTCCATATCGTGGGCATCTCAAGCCACCCAGACATCCGCTTTATTGTGCCCCTGACAGAGCTCAAAGCGTTTGACGCGCCAACGATCTCCCACATCCTATCGGAGGGTCAAACCGCCGAGAAGAAGTTCAGCCACAATGTCCCTCTTTCGGTGCAATAAGACCCGCAGGCTCCCAACCACGCACCCGCCCAACACGCTTTTCGATTGCGACCCCAGAAAAGCCGCGCTCTAACACCCCCATGAGCCTCACCGTCTTCCTAGCCGTTCTCTTTGCAGCCGCACTCCATGCCACATGGAACGCGCTTGTGAAGATCGGCTCTGACCGGTTCCGCACCATGCTTATGCTGTCAGTCTCCCAAGGGCTGATGGGCGTGGTCTTGATCTTCGCCTTTCCAACCCCTGCGCGCGAGGCTTGGCCCTATCTTCTGGCCACGGGCCTCATCCACACCGCTTACAAACTGTTTCTGACCGCCGCTTACGAGCATGGGGACCTCTCACGCGTCTATCCCATCGCCAGAGGCGCCGCCCCGATGATGGTCGCTCTTTTGGGCCTGTTGATCCTGTCTGATCCGGTCACGCTCCTCCAATATGCTGGCATCTTTCTTATCGGCCTTGGCATCATGATGATGGCACGGGGCATCTGGACGGGGGGAGAGGCCACAAAACTCCTGCCGTTTGCCATAGGCTCTGCGATCTGCACCGCCGCCTATTCGATCCTTGACGGGATCGGCGCACGCGTCTCCCTCTCCGCATCGGCCTTCACAGGCTGGATGTTCTTTCTGGACGGGGTGTTCTTCTCGCTCTACGCCCTCACCAAAAGGGGGACCACGCCCTTCAAAGCGCCTGTAAAGATCTGGGCCATGGGAACCGCAGCGGGCGCTTTGTCATTGGGCGCGTACTGGATTGTCATCTGGGCCATGACCCAAGCACCCATCCAACTGGTCACCGCCTTGCGCGAAACATCGGTCCTCTTTGCCACGCTCATCGGCATCCTCTGGCTGGGAGAAAAAGCCGACCGCTCCAAATTGATCGCAGCCGGATTGATCGTGGCAGGCATGATTACCATGCGGTTCTAAAAGAGCGTT
>CAZXRG010000384.1:0-1707 GCA_964642935.1 uncultured Rhodobacterales bacterium
CCGGGAGAGGCTTCCGGGTGATACTGCACCGAGAACACAGGGCGATCTTCCATGCGGATACCGCAATTGGACCCGTCAAACAGGGAGACATGGGTTTCAACAACGCCACTTGGCAACTCGTCCCCGCCAAGCACCGCAAAACCGTGGTTCATGGAGGTGATCTCGACCTTTCCGGTCTCCAAATCCTTCACCGGATGGTTGGCGCCATGATGGCCGTGGTTCATTTTGACCGTCTTTGCGCCCAAAGCCAAAGCCAACATCTGATGGCCCAAACAAATCCCGAAGACGGGAATGTCGCTGGTTTCCAGAATTTCCTGAATCATCGGAATGGCATAAGCGCCCGTGGCAGCCGGATCACCGGGACCATTGGACAGGAACACGCCCTCCGGATTATGGCTCAGAACATCCTTGGCGGTTGAAGTGGCCGGAAGAACCGTCACATCGCATCCAGCCGAAACCAAACACCGCAGGATATTGCGCTTGGCACCAAAATCGAGTGCAACAACCTTGCGACCCTTTTGAGTGCTTGGAACATGCCCCTCAGGCCAGGCCCAACGTTGCTCATCCCATTTGTAGGACTGGGTACAGCTCACATCGAGCGCAAGATCCATCCCCTCAAGTCCCGGGAACGCACGGGCGCGGGCCACCAAAGCCTCCACATCAAACTGACCGTCCTGACGGTATTCAATGGCCACATGGGGCGCTCCGGCCATGCGGATCGCCCGCGTCAAACGACGCGTATCAATTCCACCGATGCCAATGCGGCCCTGTTTTTTCATCCAAGCGCCCAAGGTCTCTGTGGTGCGCCAGTTTGAGGGCTCGGTCGGGTCCCACTTAACGATCATTCCCCGTGCGGCGGGCGCTCCGGCCTCGTCGTCTTCCATGTTCACACCGACATTGCCGATATGGGGGAAAGTGAAGGTGACAACCTGACCCGCATAAGACGGGTCGGTCATGATCTCCTGATATCCGGTCATCGCGGTGTTGAAGCACAGCTCCGCGACATCAGCGCCCTCCATTCCAAAGCCGTATCCGTAGAACACCTGACCAGTGTCCAGAACGATGCAAGCTGTAGGGGTATCGCCTGTCTGCAAGAAAGCTTGAGACGGTTTTGACGCGGGTGCGTTGGATGACATGAGCGCTGAGTCCTTCGTAAGGATTTGCGCGAAAATATGCGTCAGATGTTCAAAGGTCAAGATAAAGAAATATTTTATTATTGTTTAAAATCAATAGCTTAGGTGAGGCAAAAACTGTTGTGACAGCAAGTCTTAACAATTAGTATACGTCTTTGTTGCTGCGATGTCGGCATCTTATGGGACCAAATTGCATGCGCACGAAACTGTCCAATGCGTTGAAAGACGCAATGAAAGCGAAAGACTCCAACAGGTTGTCGACACTTCGCTTGATAAATGCCGCGATTAAAGATCGTGAAATCGCGCTGCGCGGTGATGATGGTGCGGACGGCGTGAGCGACGCTGAGATCCTCGGAATTCTTGGCAAGATGATCAAGCAGCGCCATGACAGTGTGAAGGCCTATGAAGAGGCCGGACGCCTGGAGTCTGCGGAGACAGAGCGCGGCGAGATCGAGATCATTCAGGAGTTTCTCCCCAAGCAGATGGATGAGGGAGAGGTTCAGAACGCGATCTCGACAGCCATTAAAAAGACCGGAGCGGAGTCTATTCGAGATATGGGCCGTGTAATGGCGTC
>CAZXRG010000385.1:0-1700 GCA_964642935.1 uncultured Rhodobacterales bacterium
GCCACCACCTTGCCAAGGCCCAGCGTAAAGGCCGAAATACCGGTTCGAAACGGGTTGGAATTGGCAATGGCAGAGGCCGCATAGGCGGATGTGCACACGGGCGGTGTGATCTCGGCAACGACACCATAATAAAGCACAAACATATGGCTGGCGATTGGCGGGATGCCCAGTTGCGCCAAAGCCGGTTGGGCGACAGAGACCAGCATGATGTAAAGGGCCGTTGTGGGGATGCCGGCGCCCATCAGAATACAGGCAATGGCAATGAAGACGAGACTGATGAACAGGGTCAAATCCTCAACCGAGAACAGCTCCCAAGCGCCATAGGTGAACAGCCAGTGGAAGTCCTGACCCAATGCGGAGGCCCCTTGGGTGACCATAAACCCGATCCTAAAACCAACGCCAGTTGTGTTGATCACACCAACCACAATGCCCACAGCGGCAGAGGCCGCCCCGACCGCCAGCGCGTATTTCACACCGGTCTCAAAGGTCTCGGCCATTTGCGGGATCTGGATACGCTCTTGCGGGTTGAGGGGGCTGATGGCGGTCAGGATCAACAGGATCGCGGTGATCGGCAGGTCAAACCCGCCCCCTTGGTATTTCCAGATCACAAAGCCTGCAAATGCCAGTGCATAGATGAGGCTGACGGGTGTGCGATATCGGCTCATGCCCGCGACAATCGACAAGGAAATCCCGCAGAACGCGGACATATAGGGCGTAAAACCGGAGAACAGCACCACCAGAAGACCGATCAGGGGCAGGATATTTGCCCAGCCTATGGACCAGACTTCGCGGAACTTGGGGAGCATCTCGCGGGTCAGCCCTTCAAGGTTCAGGCGCTTGGCCATCAGGTGCACGACCGTGAACACACCCACATAATGGAGGAGTGCCGGGAATATGGCGGCGATCACAATGGTGGTGTAGGAGACCTCCAAAAACTCGGCCATGATAAAGGCAGCCGCCCCCATGATGGGCGGGGTGATTTGCCCACCTGCGGAGGCCGCAGCCTCGACACCGCCTGCAAAATGCCCGGGATACCCCAGGCGTTTCATATTCGGGATTGTCAGGGCTCCGGTCGAGACAGTGTTGGCCACGGAAGAGCCTGAAATCGTACCAAAGAAGGCAGACGAGACAACGGAGACCTTCGCGGGACCACCCGTATAACGCCCGGCCAAAATGGTGGCATTGTCGATGAACAATTGTCCAAGTCCGGTGCGCTGCGCAATCACGCCGAACAGAACGAAATGGAAGACGATTGTTGAGACCACCCAAAGGGTGACGCCAAAGATGCCCTCTTGCGGGAAATACATGGACGACACGAAGGTGCGGAATTTCACGCCCGGATGCTGCAAAAGCCCCGGAAAGATCGGCCCGAACAGCGCATAGGACATGAAAATGCAGATGATCAGCGGGAGAATCCACCCAAGCGTGCGCCGCGCGATATCAAGCGTCAGCAAGATCACAATGCAGCCGAAAATCATGTCGTAGATGTTCGGATTGCCCATGCGGAAGGTCTGTTCTTCGATGCCCAGCATCGGCACTCCGCGCCAGGCAAAGCCCAGATAAAGGGCCGAGGCGACACCAAGCGTCATCAAAATAATGTCGTAGTAAGGAACGCCATCAAGGCGGGTGACGCCGTTTTTAAACTCAAGCGCTTCCTTGGTTTTGAAAATCGGGAAGAGCGAATAGATCAGAATAAAGAG
>CAZXRG010000386.1:0-1699 GCA_964642935.1 uncultured Rhodobacterales bacterium
TCGAAACTATTGGCCCCTCCTCAAAAGCTGGTATAGCCATGCGCCATGGAACCTAAGGCCACGCAAAATTCAAACATGCGGCGTTTCGTTGATCGCCTGCCTTTGAACCCGAAACGTCCCAAGCAGTTCGGGGTTCTGGGTTTTTTGGAGGCCAGCTTTGTTCCTATGCCCATCGAGATTATCTCGGCACCTTTTATGATCGCCTATCCCAGACGCGCTCTTAAAATGGCGGGGGCTATGTGGATCGGGTGTCTGATCGCCTCGGTGTTGTTTTACACTTTGGGGTTCTTGTTGTTTGATCCGGTTGTCGCACCTGCGCTTGAAACCTTCGGGGTTGAAGCGCAATTTCAGATCATCCATGAGCGTTTTTCCATGAACGGCTTGTTTTGGACCGTTCTCACTTTGGGACTTCTGCCTATGCCGTTGCAACTGGTCACGGTCGTGGCCGGTCTGCTCAAGGGCAATATCGTCACATTTGTCGTGGCCGTGGCTTTGGCGCGGGGCATTCGTTATTTCGGCTTGGCCTATTTGGCCCGTGCCATCGGGCCGCGCATTGAGACCATCATTTCAAGCAAGCGGTTCGGAGCTTTGTTGTTGCTGCTCCTTGCCGCTTTGCTTTTGGTGCTGTTCTGGGTCTTTGTCAGACCCGCTTTGATCAACATTTGAACCTGTCCGACTTAGCCGTCGAAATTCACCTCTTCCACCAAACGCAGGGCTTGCGCACGCAGGGCAGCAATATCTGCAAGCGGCGTATCATCGGCCTTAAAGCTGCCCCAAGCGGCCACGCGCTCGGAGAGTTCGGTGCGCGGGGACAGGGGATACTCGTAGTTGGTTGTGGCGTATAGCTCTTGGGCCTTGGGGGAGGCGAGGAATTCCATGAGTTGGATCGCCTCATCGCGGTTGGGGGCCGCTTTGGTCAGGGCCATGCCGGAGAGGTTCACATGGGTGCCACCGTTTTCAAATTCGGGGAAGGTGATGCGCACGGAGTTGGCCCACTCAGTTTGCTCTTCATCGTCAAGCATCAGCCCCATGTAATAGGTGTTGCCCAAGGAGACGTCGCATTCGCCCGACCAAATCGCTTTCACTTGCGCGCGGTCATTGCCTTGGGGTTTGCGGGCCAGATTGGACTTTACGGCCTCTAGCCAGTCTTTGGTGGTCTCGACCCCGTGCTTGGCGATCATGCCAGAGACCAGGGCCAGATTATAGGCGTGGGTGCCAGAGCGCGTGCAAATCCGCCCCTCCCATTTGGGGTCGGCGAGGTCTTCATAGGTGGTGATTTCCCCATCGGCCACGCGGTCCTTGGAGGCGTAAAGCACGCGAGCACGGGAGGTCAGGCCGAACCATTTGCCGTCGGGATCGCGAAATTCAGCGGGGATCACCGCATCAATCACATCCGAGGCGACCGCTTGGGTCACGCCCGCGGCTGCCAGATTGGAGAGGCGGGAGATATCGGTGGTCATCACCAAATCAGCGGGAGAGCGATCGCCCTCGGCCTGCAGGCGCTCCAAGAGGCCTTTGTTGAGGAACACCACATTCACGTCGATGCCCGTTGAGTCCGTGAAGGCGTCGAACATGGGCGCAACCAGTTCGGGCTGGCGATAGGAGTAGACGTTCACATCCGCGCTGGCGGCGGTGGCTGTGAGAAGAAGAGAAGTGGCAAGGTGCAAAATACGCATGTGTGTCCTCATGGGAAGCGGTT
>CAZXRG010000387.1:0-1685 GCA_964642935.1 uncultured Rhodobacterales bacterium
GCATATTTTTGCTCATCGCCATTGGCTTCATGGTGGGGGTAGGGACGTGATCGGGCTGCATCTGCCGCGGAGACGCGGGCGGAATAGGACCCCTGAATACGGTTCTCGCTCATTAAATTTCTCCTGAAATCTGATTTTATCTGTTCGCCGAAAATAACCGGCGCCCATGAGCGACAAACAACAGGGAGATGCAGGGAGAATAAGTGACATTTGTCACTAAATTTGAAAGCTGGGTCTGAAAGAGGGGATTTTTACTTAACAAAAAGCGAGTTAAAACGCCGCAAGTCGCGTTAATTGCGAATTTGCGGCAAGTTAAGACGGTTTCGCGCGGGTGGTTCTTCGGCCCCGGTCTCGACCCCGATCTCTTCGACGTCTGTCGCCATCGGTTTCAAACGCGCTTCCATCATGCCGCCACCGATACCACCAAACATCTGCGACACGTTTTGTATTCCAAAATAAAGACCAAACGCCATTATGAACCCACCAATCGTTTTGAGCGAACCGCCACGTTTGCGCTTCTCTTTGGGGGACGGGGTGTAGTCCTTGTAGGAACGCTTTCCGAAAGTTTCTGGCGCATTTGGATGGATTTTTGAGGCAATCAGCTTTTTGGGGCCATTGGGGGACATCTCGATCACTTGGGTGATCCGGTCCGAGGATAAGGGCTCGGATTGGCCCGCCTTTGAGGCAAACGGCATCGGGGTGCCTGTGGGCTGAGGTGGGAGGGTCGGCGCTTTGGCGTCTTGATGTGCGCTTGGTGATGCAGGCTCTTGAGAGCCATGGCTTGGCGCCCCGAAACGCGGACCTGTGTTGATGTCAGGGCTTTCGCTCAGCTCTGCAAGGCTCAGAACCTCAAGAGTGACATAGGGGCGCGGATGAAAGTTATCGCCACGGCGCACATGAATGCGCGCAGATGCCCCGTTCTTGAAATTGATGGTCGACCCGCTTTGGGGAAGTTCCGTTTCGCCATGAAACATAGCCATGATCTCAAAAACGATCTCTTCGATGATGCGCTCGAAGTTGAAGATGGTCTCTTCCACGACCAGATGATGACCCGTGAAATGCTCTGATCCAAAGAGACTGATGCCAATCTTATGACGCCCCTCATTGTCGGGCGGGCTGTCGCCGAACAGGATGGGATGGACCTGAAAGGGCCAACCGGAGCGGGCTTTGACAGCCTCGGCCCATTCTTGGGGGCGCACAAAGCGATCCGATTGGATCCAATGGATCAAACGGGGTTTATTCATCAAGCACAAAAGATGGGTGACGATCTGGGCGGTCAGCCAGTAACTTTCAAACTGGCTTTGGTCCGGGGGCGGGGACTTGGGCAGAGCAAGATCAGGGGCAAGTTCCGCAATCTTGTCTTCAATCTCGCGGGGTATGGTGATGTCTTTTGAGCCGACGGTCACGAATATGTTTTTGGCGTGGGACTGAACCACCTCCGCACCCTCAGGGTAGTGGAGTTTCATGTAATCGGAGCCCACAGCATTTTGAAATCCAGCCGGCCCAAGTGGGCCTTTGTTCTGGGAAATCATAATGTAACTGGAGCCGACCACGAGCACACCAAAAGCGCCATCTTCATGGACGCCAAGCTTAACCTGCACCTTATCCTTGAAGACCTTCTGTAAAAAACGCGCAAAGCCCTCGTAATCGAAGGGCTTGTAGTCGTCGTATAAAAGAGCGGCTTC
>CAZXRG010000388.1:0-1678 GCA_964642935.1 uncultured Rhodobacterales bacterium
GGTCTCTAAGAGCCGGTAGAATGGCTTGAACATGCTCCTCGAGGAACAACAGGTTAACAATGACGATATCGCCCATGGCGACGTCGGCGATTGCGTCTTGCAGTGCGTTTGGATTTTCAGACCACTCGGCGGCAGCGTGCGCCTTGATAGACAATCCTGGAATGACAGATTGCAGGCTGTTTTCCACATGGCCAATCGAGGTGGTCGCATGGGCGTCCAAGGTGATTATCACCACGTTATATGCGGGTTTATCAGCGCGCATAATGGGCCTTGGCTTCATAGAGCGTGTCGATGTTGATCGTGCTTAGGCCTTGATTGGTGGCGAAGGTCTCCGTGTTTCGGCGAGCTTTTCCGCGCACGAAAAAGGGGATTTTGCGCAGTTCTTTTTCTGCATCAGCAAGCCAAATCACATCTCTGGCAGTTTGCGGGGTGATCTCTTGGGGAGTTGGCGCGTCCAGAGGTTTTGGTGCGTGGCCGCCATGATGGGACGGGCCGGCTTCATCGTGAAACTCGAAGTCATCTCGGAACATGTGCAAGAGGTGCTCTTCAAGACCCATCACCAGCGGGTGGACCCATGTATCGAAGATGACATTTGCCCCTTCCCAACCCATTTGGGGGGAATAGCGCGCGGGAAAGTCCTGAACGTGAACGGGAGCGGATATGACTGCACATGGGATGCCGAGGCGTTTGCCGATATGGCGCTCCATTTGGGTGCCGAGGATCATTTCGGGCTCGGCTGCTTTGATGGCATCCTCGACGTCCAGATAGTCGTCAGTGATCAAGGCCTCAACATTGTATTCCTTGCCCAAAGCGCGGATGTCTCGGGCAAACTCGCGGTTGTAGCAGCCTAGTCCAACAACCTCGAACCCCATTTCGTCGCGTGCGATCCTTGCGGCGGCTTTGACGTGGGTGGCGTCTCCAAAGATGAAGACGCGTTTGCCGGTCAAATAGGTGCTGTCAACCGATGCTGAGTACCATGGTAGGCGTAAGCGGTCTTCACCTTTGGAAGCTTTAAGCCCGGTTAGCTCAGCGACTTCTGCCAGAAATTCCCGCGTTGCACCCACACCAATTGGAATGGTCTTTGTGAAGGGTTGATCGAAGGTCTTTTCCAGCCAGCGGCAGGTTTCCTCGGCAATCTCCGGGTAGAGCATGACGTTGAAATGGGCTGCACCCAATTGTCGCAATTCATTGGGTGAGGAGCCCATCGGGGCGACTATGTTGATGGAGACGCCCATGTCCTCCAACATTTTCACAACCTCGGTCACGTCATCGCGGTGACGGAAGCCTAAGCCCGTGGGGCCCAGAATATTGCAGCTTACATCTGGTGTTATCGCAACTGGTTCTGCCAATTTTCGAGCGAGCTGAAAGAACGTCTCGGATGCGCCGAAGTTTTCTTTGCGTTGATAAGACGGAAGTTCCAATGCGACGACTGGAACAGGAATATCCATGCTTTCCGCAAGGCCACCTGGGTCGTCTTGGATCAGTTCTGCTGTGCAGGAGGCTCCGACAATCAGGGCTTCCGGCTTGAAGCGGTCATAAGCATCCTGACATGATCTTTTGAATAAGTCTGCGGTATCAGCGCCCAGATCACGGGCCTGAAACGTTGTGTAAGTCACCGGAGGGCGGTGGTTGCGGCGCTCGATCATTGTGAACAGCAAATCCGCATAAGTATCGCCCT
>CAZXRG010000389.1:0-1649 GCA_964642935.1 uncultured Rhodobacterales bacterium
CCCGCATCCAACGTCTCATGGTCGAGACCCTGCCCCAATTGCCGCGCTTCCTGCCCGACTAAGCGCGCGCGCTTTCAGTGATGCATAAATAACAACTTGCCCCATTTGATGGGACGCAAGCCAACTTGGCTGCTTTATTTTGAAGCCAAAACACTCCAAACACATTCTGTATCGCGTGCGAAACGATGAAGCTCTAACACAATATTCATCTCGCGCGCCGAACCTGTTAAAAACACCAAGACCATATGGGCCGAGCTTTATGATTATCCGACTAGCTGTTCTCTACATTGTTCTCATGCTCGGTGTTTTCTACGGCATTCTGGTCGGAAAATTTGAATACCCGCCCTATAAATTGCTAGGCTCGATCAAAAGAGAAGTGCCTTGGCTTTTGAATGACATGCAAAATAAGCCCGGCCGCTTCACCATCGCTGATACCAGCGCAACCCTACTTGGCGCTGACGAACTGGCCACACATGTAATCGATGGCTCAACGCTCTATTACAAAACAACCGCCAGCGCGCCGCGGGCGCTGTTCTTGCAAGGCGCGTTTCAGATCGGAGAGACCCTTGATCACTTCACAGTGCTTTTGGATGAAAACGGAGAAATCCAGCAATCCTGGCTTTTGGACGAGAATGTGGACGGGAACCCGGGCCAGCAATTCTCCAACAAATACCCCCATGGGTTTGAGTATTTCAACGACGGCTCGATCGTTTATTCCTTCGACAAAGGTATCAGCCTGACCAAGAAGGATTATTGCGGGAATGTTTTGTGGAGCACGCCGGGTGAGTACCACCATTCCATCTCCAAAGCCTCTGAAGACGTGATTGTCGCCCTGCATCAGTTCAGTTACGACCCGACCCCCTATGAGGACGAAATCCATCTCATTGACGCCAATACAGGCGAAATTATCAAGCGCTTCTCGCTGGGTGAGATTATGGACGCCAATCCCAATATCGACCCGCTTGGCCTGCGCCAGAACGATAATGGCAACGGCTCAACATGGGCGGGCGATCCTCATCACATGAATGACGCGGACGCATTGACCGTTGAGATGGCGCCTTACCACCCTGATTTTGCCGTCGGTGATCTTCTGGTCAGCCTGCGCTCGATCAATCTGGTCTTTGCGGTGTCTCCTGAGACTTTAGAGATCAAATGGTTCGCCCAAGGCATGACCCGCCGCCAGCATGATCCGGACTGGAGTCCGTTTGGTATCTCGGTCTTTGACAACAACATGCACCGCACCCATTCGCATATCTCCACGTTGCACACGGACGGGCGCATGCCCACAATCACCGCCAATGGTGCGGATTATGATTTCTACACATGGCGTCGTGGCAAGCATCAATGGGCCCAGAATGGCGATCTGTTGATCACCTCGCCTGAGCAGGGCCGCGTCTTTGGCATCGACCAATCCGGTGCGACCTATCTTGAAGTGCTCAACCTACCTGATGGTGACTTTGGCACGCGCTATGCCTTCTCTGAGGCCGCCTTTGTGGCCCCTGAGGCTGCACAGGCCTGGAGCCAGAAGAGCTGCCCCTAAGGGCCTTACAAGCGCCCCTAGAAAGCCGCGATGTTTCGCGCGCGAAACGCTAGGGCTTAACCGCTGGCCCTTGGCGCAAAACCTTCCTAGACATATGGGCTCTAAAGCG
>CAZXRG010000390.1:0-1576 GCA_964642935.1 uncultured Rhodobacterales bacterium
ACACTTGGCACGCGCTCACTCAGATCAATCTTCAACACGCCCTTGGAGCCGACCCGCACAGCCGCATCCGCGACACTTGGCAGCGCCTCAATGCGCGCGCGCAAAGCAGTCACATCCAACTCAAGCGAAGACATGGGCAGAGCCATTTCAGCCACCCGCGTGACCTCCGTCTCCAAAGCCTCCGAGGCGCCATAAATCTGCATCTCGGTCACCCGAAACTCTTCCCGCCCGACAATCGCCTGACGCGCATCGGCCACCATCTTGGAGGTGGTCTCATGGAAGCTATCGGAGGTGGCCATATAAAACACCGCCCCCAAACCAATCGCGGCCACCGGACCAAAGCGCAGAAACAACTGGAACGACGGCTTAAGCCACACCCGCCCAAGGCGATAGCGCAACAAGGAAGGCGCTGGATCGCGATGCCTTACCGGTGACATGAGGCATCCTCCACCATCCAGCGCACCAAGTCGCCAAAGGCAATCCCCGCATGAGCCGCCTGTTCAGGTGCCAATGAGGTCGGCGTCATACCGGGCTGAGTGTTAGTCTCCAAAAGGAACAACCCCGCCAGACCCTTCTCCTCATCCCAGCGAAAATCGGTCCGTGTCATGCCCCGACACCCAAGCACCTGATGCGCCCGAAGCGCATAATCCTGACAAGCCGCCGTAATCACATCGGGCAAATCCGCAGGCACCACATGACGCGAGCCCCCTTCCGAATATTTGGCATGAAAATCATACCAGCCCTCGGAATAAATATCCGTCACCGCCAAAGCCCGATCCCCCATGACCGAACAGGTCAACTCACGACCGGGGATAAAGGCCTCAACCATGACCGTTTCAGGCATGTCATCATTCAACTGCGCAGGCCCGTTGGCCGCGTCGTGAACAATATAAACCCCGACCGAAGACCCCTCATTATAAGGCTTCACCACATAAGGGGGCGCCATAGGATGGGCCGCCCGCGCCGCCTTGGCGGACGTCAAAAGACTGTCCACCACAGGCAATCCAGCCGCGCGATACGCCGCCTTGGTGCGCTCCTTATCCATCGCCAAAGACGAGGCCAGAACGCCGGAATGTGTATAGGGGATGCGCATCCACTCAAGCAGGCCCTGAACGCAACCGTCCTCACCCCAACGACCATGAAGCGCGTTGAACACCACATCAGGATTGGCCGCACGCAGATCATCGCACAGGCTCTCACCCGCATCGATCTCCGATACGTCAAATCCTTCCGCACGCAGTGCTTTTGCACATTCACGTCCCGACACGAGCGATACGTCACGCTCGGCGGAGGGGCCGCCCAATAGTACTGCTATGCGGGTGGTTGTCCTGCTCGACATACCCGCCTCTAATCGCCCGACGCCTTGTTTTATGGCGTCTTATTTATGTGTTCAGGCCGATTTTCCGACCCGTTTGATTTCCCATTGTAACGTAATTCCGCTATTTTCAAAGACCCTTTTTCGAACTTCTTCGCCGAGCTCTTCCAAGTCCTTCGCAGTCGCGTCGCCTGTATTGATCAGAAAGTTGGGATGCATCTCAGACATTTGCGCCCCGCCAATACGGGCCCCGCGCATACC
>CAZXRG010000391.1:0-1574 GCA_964642935.1 uncultured Rhodobacterales bacterium
AGTCCTTTTTGTCCGCTTGTGCGGTTTTGTTTGGCGCGTCCGATAGCTCTTGGTCTCTCACCGGGTCCGCGTCTCGTTCGAGATGCGCCCGCCAGAGGTCAGGACGACGTGTCTTAGTTATGGCTTTAGACTGTTCTTCCCGCCATTTGGCGATATGGCCATGATGCCCGGAAAGGAGAACCTCCGGTATTTCATGACCGTCCCAGTCTGTGGGCCGAGTATACTGAGGGTGTTCCAGCAAGCCGTTGGAGAAACTTTCCTCCAGAGCCGACTCATGGTTGCCCAAGACGCGCGGTATAAGCCGGATGCACGCATCAATCAAGACCTGAGCGGGAAGCTCTCCGCCAGTGAGGACATAATCCCCGATCGAGACCTCTTGGATGTTGCGCGCCTGTAAAACCCGCTCGTCCACACCCTCGAAACGACCGCATAGAATGGTCAGGCCGGGGCCTTGGGAAAACTCACGGGCCATGGCTTGGGTAAACGGCTTTCCGCGTGGTGACACATAGATGATGGGCGCCTCGCTTGGCACGCTATCAATGGCCTTGGCCACAACATCCGCACGCAGCACCATTCCAGCACCGCCCCCTGAGGGCGTGTCGTCCACATTGCGGTGCTTGCCAGTGGCAAAATCGCGAATGTTCACGGTCTTGAGCGCCCAAATCCCCTCGTCCAGAGCCTTGCCTGTGAGGGATTGCCCCAGAACACCGGGAAACATCTCCGGATAAAGGGTTAGGATCGTGGCTTTCCAGGAGTTCACCAACTCAGGGCGATCCTCCATCAAAGCGCGTGGCTTGGCGGAGACCTGAACCTTGATGCGACCATGGGATTTGGTGGGCTGAACCTTACGTACCATCGGGGAAGAGCCCCTCGGGCGGGTCCGTAATGATCCGCTTGGCCGTGATATCAACGGTGGGCACAGCGTCGCGGGTAAAGGGCAGAAGAACCGTCGACGACCAACCCGCCCCGAACACTTCCAGCAAATCCCCAGCGCCATGATCATGGACGGCACGCACAACGCCAAGCTTCTCGCCGCCCGTGTCAAACACCTCAAGCCCGATCAGATCGGAGTGGTAATATTCGTCATCGGGCAACTCGGGGAGACGCGAGGTCTCCACATAAAGCCGCGTGCCCTTTAGGGCCTCAATGGCCTCGCGATTGTCCATGCCGTCAATGCGACCGGCAAAACCGTTCTTGATGGCACGGGAGATTTTGATCTTGAACTGCCGCTTGCCGTCCTCGGTTGTGAACGGGCTATAGCCCCCGATATCCTCGGGAACCGCGCAGAAACTTTTGATGCGCACATCGCCTTTGACCCCGAAGGCTCCGGCAATGGCACCCACACAGGTCAGACCGTCAGCCATTTGTCCAACCCTCGCAAAGGTTGGCATCCGACCAACGGCCACCTGCGTCCATGCACCGGTCCTCCGTCAAATGGCGTTCGGTCCGCATCCCGAAGAAGAATGCGGCCGCGACCAAAATCAGGAAGATGAACCGGAACATTTACCCTATCACTCTTCTTTTGCGTCTTCAGCAGGCGCTTCTTCAGCCGCTGCTTCTTCCGCAGGTGCTTC
>CAZXRG010000392.1:0-1570 GCA_964642935.1 uncultured Rhodobacterales bacterium
AGCATTTCGTGATGGAGCATGACAACCCAAGCGAAGAGACGCGGTTTGCGTTCCGCTCCCTCGCATCAGCCAATTCATATTAAGGAGCGCATATGACCGATCTTGGCGTTGGACTTATCGGATGTGGAAATATCTCGACCGCTTACCTCGAACTCGGCCCTCTTTTCAAAGGGTTAGAGATAAGAGCTGTCGCGGATATCAATATGGATGCGGCAGATGCGCAGGCGAAAGCCTTTGGGGTGAAGGCGCAAACGGTCGATGACTTGCTGGCCAGTGCTGATCTGGATGTGATCGTAAACCTCACGATCCCTGCCGCTCATTTTCCGATTTCAAAGCGGATTCTTGAGGCCGGGAAGCATGTCTATTCCGAAAAGCCCTTGGTTTTGTCCCTTGAAGAAGGGGAGGAGCTGAGAGCGCTTGCCGCGCGCAAGGAGCTTCGGGTCGGCTGTGCTCCGGATACATTTCTGGGCGGAGCACATCAGTTGGCGCGCGCAACAATTGATGGGGGGGCAATTGGGGAGATCACTTCCGGAACCTGTCATGTGATGAGCCATGGGCCTGAGGATTGGCATCCCAATCCCGACTTCTTTTATGCGCCCGGTGGGGGTCCGATGCTTGATCTGGGGCCTTATTATATTGCCAATCTGATCAATCTGATTGGTCCCGTGAAGCGGGTGGGTGCCTTGACCAGTGCGCCCATGGCAGCGCGGCCCATCGGTAGCGGGCCTCGTGCAGGTGAGACGGTTCCGGTCCTTACGCCTAGCAACATTCATGCGCTTTTGGAGTTTGAAAACGGGGCGACCGTGACGCTGTCGACCAGTTGGGACGTTTGGGCGCATCGCCATGGAAACATGGAGCTTTATGGCTCAAAGGGGTCGATGATTTTGCCTGATCCGAACTTCTTTGGCGGGGATATCGAGACGGCTGACAGTTCGGGGGAGATATCAAGGCTCGACGATTGGCCGCATCCTTTTGGCATTCCCAATGAGGACCATGATCATGGAAAGATGGCCAATTATCGCACGGCTGGGCTGGCGGATATGGCCGTGGCCATTGGAGAGGGTCGGGATCATCGGTGCTCCTTGGAGCGCACGCTTCACGGGGTGGATGTGATGACCTCGATTTTGAAGTCTGGCGAGACGGGGCAGTTTGTTGATCTATCGACCACATGCACGCGCCCCGCAGCGCTTGGCATTGATGAAGCGAAAGCCTTGTTGCGATAATTGAAGGAGACCAAGATGGCGACGACTATGAAAGGACCAGCGCTTTTTCTTGCGCAGTTTGCGGGCGATGAAGCGCCGTTTAACTCCTTGGAAAATATCACCAAATGGGCGGCCTCTCTTGGGTATAAGGGTGTACAAATCCCTACCTTCGACGGGCGTTTGTTTGACTTGGAGAAAGCGGCGACCACTGAGAGTTACTGCGATGAAATCAAAGGCATTTGTGCGGATGCAGGGGTCGAGATCACCGAGTTGTCCACCCATCTTCAGGGCCAACTGGTCGCGGTTCATCCCGCCTATGATGCGCAGTTTGACGGGTTTGCGCCGGACGCTGTGAAAGGCAATCCAAA
>CAZXRG010000393.1:0-1568 GCA_964642935.1 uncultured Rhodobacterales bacterium
AAAGACGGACAGGTCTCCACAGAGCTGGCCCGCCAGGCTTTCGATGACGCAGAGATCACAAGCTTCACCCAATTGGGCATGGATGTGGTGGATTTGACCAAGCCTGAAACGGGCGCCAAGGCCATTGCCGACGCGGATGTTGACGTGGTGATCAATGCCACCGCCTACACAGCCGTAGATAAAGCCGAAGAGGACGAGGCTTTGGCCCAGTTGATCAATGGCGACGGGCCCCGTGTGATGGCTGAAGCGGCCGCGGCCAAAAACATCCCCTTCCTCCATGTCTCCACAGATTATGTGTTTGAGGGCGGGGGAACGGAGCGCTGGGTTGAAACGGACCCCACAGGACCGCTCGGCGTTTATGGGCGCACCAAGCTTGATGGCGAGGAGGGTGTGATTGCTGCCGGTGGCGCTCATGCGATCATGCGCACCTCTTGGGTGTTTTCCGCCCATGGCAATAATTTCGTGAAAACCATGCTGAAACTGGCCGAAACCCGAGACGCTCTGAATATCGTCAACGACCAGATCGGTGGCCCGACCGCCGCCGCTGATATCGCCGCCTCGCTTTTGATCATGGCCAAAGCCTATCACGCAGGCACCGCTCAAAGCGGCATCTTCCATTACGCCGGAAGCCCCGATGCAAGCTGGGCCGATTTTGCCAGCGAGATTTTCACCCAAAGCGGGACAGCCACGACTGTCACTGGCATCCCAACAAGCGAATACCCGACCCCGGCCACTCGGCCCTTAAACTCACGGCTCGATTGTCAAAAGATCGCCAAAGAGTTCGGTATTCCTACACCGGATTGGCGTAAAAGCCTGACTGACGTTCTTAAGGATCTGTGAACTATGCCCAGAAAAACTGGGCACCGGTTTTTCGCTTAAGGCATATTGAAATAAAAGGAATAAGTTATGCGTAAGGGTATCATTCTGGCAGGCGGCTCGGGCACGCGGCTTTATCCGATCACCATGGCGGTCTCCAAGCAGCTCCTCCCGCTTTATGACAAGCCGATGATCTACTATCCGCTGACCGTTCTGATGCTCTCGGGCATCCGCGAAGTGGCGATCATCACCACCCCTGCGGATCAGGAGCAATTCCAGAGGCTTCTAGGCGACGGTAAAAAATGGGGCATGGAGATCACATGGATCGTCCAGCCAACCCCCGATGGTCTCGCGCAGGCCTACATATTGGCCGAGGACTTCTTGGACGGCAGCCCCTCTGCCATGGTCTTGGGCGACAATATCTTCTTTGGCCATGACCTACAGGCGCTTGTGAAAGACGCCTCCGAGCAAACCAAAGGGGGCACAGTATTCGGCTACCAAGTGGCCGACCCTGAGCGTTACGGCGTGGTTGGCTTTGACGAGAGTGGCGTTGCCACCTCAATCGTGGAAAAGCCTGAAAATCCGGCCTCCAACTTTGCGGTCACAGGCCTCTACTTTTTGGACGGCGAAGCACCGGCGCGGGCACGCAGCGTGAAAAAATCCGAGCGGGGCGAGTTGGAGATTACCTCCCTGCTGGAAACCTATCTCAATGACGGCTCCCTGACCGTGCAGCGCATGGGACGGGGCTACGC
>CAZXRG010000394.1:0-1564 GCA_964642935.1 uncultured Rhodobacterales bacterium
GGGATTTGAAGCGCGATCCATATTTAACGAGATGACGACCTAATTCCTTTTATTTTAACGCGTAGTTTTACGAACTTAGATTTGGTCGATGACTTATTTTCAGCTATTGGGCCCGTTTTTACTGGCAACCTTTTCGGTAAGTTTCCTGCTTATCTGGCGACGGTTTTCCGATCTGCGCTCGACCTTGTTTTTTGCGCTCAGCTATGGGAGCCTGGCACTCGCTTTAACCTTGGACTGGATGCGGGATGGCTTTGATCCGATTGTGGCCTCTTACCTGACCAATATCCCGTATTTGTCGACCGTGACTTTCTATGCGGCGGGGCTGTTTGTGTTTTGCAACCGACCCGTGCCCTGGCGCAAACTGGGGGGCATTCTGGCGATAATCGCGGCGTTTATGGTCTGGTTTCGCCACATCGAGCCTGACCTTGTTGGGCGGACCATCACCATGACTTTTGGTGTGTCTGCCATTATGCTTTTTGGCGTTGTTTCCACATTTTCCTACACGACCAATCGCCTGAAAAAGGCGATCCTCTGGTGTCTTGCATTGGTGTCTGTCCTGTCATTGGTGCGCACGATCCTCGCTTTGAGGGCAGAGGCCAATACGCTTACGGTTGAGACCTACACCTCGTCACTTGTGGCTTGGACTTTACAGTTGAGCATGGCGATGAGTGCTCTGTTGGTGGCGGTGCTGCTATTTGCCCATTATGCGATCACGGTCATGGGGAAGTTGGCCGAGGAGAACATGCGCAACCTTGATCGTGTTGAAGCTGAAATGTCCAAATTCCTGTCACCTGCCGTGGTTGCAAACTTAATGGATACGGATGCGGTGGACCTCACAATTCAGAAGCGCGAGATCACAGCACTGTTGGTCGATTTGCGTGGGTTTACCGCGTTCTCGGACGCGATGGGCCCTGATGCTGCGACGGAGCGGGCCAATCAGTTTTATGCCATCGTGAGCGAGGAGGTTTTGGCCCGTGACGGGACAATCGACAAATATCTGGGTGATGCGGTTTTGGCCTTTTGGAATGCCCCTCTTTTGCAGCCAAATCATAGCGATCTGGCGATTGAGGCGGCTGAGGCTATTCAAGGTCGACTGAGAGCACAGGTGTCCATGGCCGCTGTTGCCGTGATCGAGACGGGTGCCTGCAATGTTGGCAACTTTGGCACGCCTCAAAGGATGGATTACACGGCGATCGGGGGCGCGATGAACGTCGTCTCCCGGTTGGAGGTTGCAGCCAAGGCCTATGATATTCCGATCCTAATTGGTCCAGAGGCCGCCGCTCAAACGGGGCGCAGGGTCAAAGATGTTGGCAGGGTCGCCGTGGCGGGTATCAAGGACGAACTTGTGCTGTTCGAACCTCTTTAGACGAGAGATGACGTGGTGCGATCATGTTGCGCGACGATGTTTCCGGCTTTGATATGCCATGACCAGCGCAAAGCCGATAAGACATGCGTTCATGATTGCTGTCAGTCTATTTCCTTCAGAGATTTGGATGTACATGATACCGCCCATCAACGCCGCAATAGCAAGCCAGAACAAAGGGGAGCGCGGTTGTTTGCGGGC